>NZ_PGCK01000003.1 GCF_021023085.1 Methanooceanicella nereidis
AAAAAGACCGTTTTCAGACAAAAAATCACAAAAAAACCAACAAACCCCACAACCATCCGCATACCAACCACCAAAAAACACGACCACTACCAACCAAACCCAAAAAACACAAGCACGGGAACACTGGTTTCTGTGTTTCTGTGAGGTTACGTGTCTACCTGCCATCCGACAGGAACAACGGCAGAACATCGATCCCATAATGGATGTATACACATCTTACAGATCTTTACATAGGCCATCAAAAAGTTTCTTGGGAAAAAAGATGAGGCTCTATTGCCTCATCATCGCGACCTTTGTCTCAGCTTCCGGACTAAGATGCTTTTTACCGCTTAGCTCTATCAGCACTTTTTTGATCGTACCCGTAAACTTGAACGGAGTGTTGTACTCTTCTGTTACGGGCGATCCGAAGTCACATCCTATGTCAAAGCTCTCGCTTGCGGAGTAGATATGAGGCACCGTATGAGGTATTTTCGCCTCTCCTACTTTTTTATCGTTGATCGTCAGGATGCCTTTGCCAGTATTTTCACCGGTCTTTTTGAACTCGAAGCCTATCTTCACTTCGCCCGATGGGACGTTAGTATCGGACCTGACATAATACCTGGTGCCGACAAAGTTGTGGCAATAGACAAGCTTTTTGTCCTTGATGTAAAGGCTCCATCCCGCTGGAACTCCTCCGATGGCGCATATCACGCCTTCGGCCCCGCTCTTCGGTATTTCTACATATGCCGTTATCGTATGCGAGCGGTTCTTTACGTTGGGAGCGCTGCCTTCAGGTATCCGCACGGCGCCGGGATAGAACGTGAATTTAGTGCGCTCTTCAAGCTCTTCCCTGGCCTGTATGCGCTCGTGGAACCTGTCGTCCAGCGGCAGCACGTTATATTTACCTGCCTCCGCCCACCATAGCTCTACGAGTTCCCTTAATTTTTCAGGGTGTTTATCGGCCAGGTCATGGCACTCAGAAAAGTCATCTTCGACGTTATACAGTTCCCATTTATCCTCGTCGAAGGTCCACCTCGAGCCGCTTTCCCACGGAAGCCTGCCGTGATATGTGACCGCCTTCCAGCCATTATACCATATGGCCCTGTTACCCAGCATTTCAAAATACTGGATGGGTTTTTTTGTCGGCACTTTACCATCGTTGAACGAATAGAGCATGCTCACTCCTTCTATCCGCTTTTGCTGGTATCCGCCTATCTCCTCAGGTGGCTCGATACCTACTGCCTCAAGTATCGTCGGGACTATATCGATGGCATGGTGGAACTGGGACCTTATCTCGCCTCTGGCGCTTATGCCCATGGGCCAGTGTACGACCATCGGGTCTTTGATGCCTCCATAGTGTGTATACTGCTTATACCACTTGAACGGCGTGTTACCGGCCTGTGTCCATCCTACGGGGTAGTGGTTGTATGATCTCGGGCCGCCGATCTCATCTATCATATCCAGGCTTTCTTCAACCGTCTCAGGTATCGCGTTGGCCCATCTCATCTCATTGACGGACCCGGTGAGCCCGCCTTCGGCGCTTGCCCCATTATCGGATATGATGAAGATGAGGGTATTATCCAGGTCCCCAATTTCTTTCAGGAATTCGACAAGCTTTCCTATCTGGTGATCCGTATGCGACAGGAATCCTGCGAAGACTTCCATAAATCTTGCGAACAGCTTCTTTTCATCGGCAGAAAGGTCTTTCCATGCCTGGACTCCCGGATTTGGCGGGGCCAGTTCCGTGTTTTTAGGCACGATACCCATTTTCTTCTGCCTGGCAAGCGTCTCTTCACGCGCTTTGTCCCAGCCCTTATCGAATTTGCCCTTATATTTATCGCTCCATTCCTCAGGAACATGGTGCGGGGCATGGCAGGCGCCAAAGGCGAGGAACATGAACCATGGCTTGTCGGGCGCGACGGATTCATGGTTCGCTATGAATAATTTTGCCGTATCTGCAAGGTCTTCGCTCAGGTGGTAGCCTTCATGCATGAGCTTCGGGGGCTCTATCGGGTGGTTATCCCAGTACAGCGAAGGAGCATACTGGTTGCATTCGCCGCCCAGGAAGCCGTAAAACCTGTCGAACCCCATCATCTCTCCCGTCGGCCACCTGTCATAAGGCCCTGCGGGGCCGGTCTCGTTATCCGGCGTATTATGCCACTTTCCGAGACAGAATGTATTATACCCGTTCTCTCTCAGCATAGCGGCTACGGTCGCCTTGTCCTTTGGCATGCGGCCGTTGTAGCCGGGGAACCCTGTAGCCAGTTCGGTGATGGAAGCCATTCCTACCGAGTGATGGTTACGGCCCGTCAACAGGCATGCTCTAGTAGGCGAGCAAAGCGCTGTCGTATGAAAGTTATTATATCGGAGGCCGTTTGCGGCCAGTTTATCCATATTGGGCGTCTCTACAGGCCCGCCATAGCACGACATCTGGCCAAAACCCACGTCGTCAAGCACTATTATCAAAATGTTAGGCGCTCCGGGCGGTGATCTTATCTGTTCCGGCCACCATGGCTCCGACTCTGCGTAAGTGCGGCCAATGGTGCCTCTAAACTCATCAGTACTGTAAGTCCTTTTTCCGTTTACCATTACGATCCATCCATATAGTAAAAACGTTAATTCAATACACACCACTACCAAGAAATTATTATATATGATACAAAATAAAATTGAAAAATAAGCCTGACCGGCGATTTTTGTTAGGAAATGAAAAATTGATGTCGGTGAATAGCAAGTTATAGAGTTGAGATAAATAGAGTATAAATTATCCCCTGGCGTGCGTATCTAAACGCCAGGGTTTAAAAATGAAAAATTAATTATCTTTTTCTTACAAGCATCACGGGGCACTTAGCATGCCTGAGCACCTTCTCGGAAACACTTCCGATCAGCACTCTTTCTATGGCGGACATACCTATTGAGCCAATGACGATACAATTAACGCAAAGCTGCTCCGCGACCTTGATTATGGTATCTGCAGGCGCTCCTTTCATTATGATCTCTTCGCACTCAACATTATTTTCCCTGCATATGTCCCTGATCTTACTCGTCGCCTCATTACCGGATCGTTCCAGTGCCTGTAAACCTTCCGAATAGTGGATCCCCGTACGGAATGCCATATCGGTGTTGACCACATTTAGAATGTATACTTTCGAGCCCAGCTCTTTTGCAAGGTATACGGCATGTTCCCCGGCAAAATATGAATAGTCCGAACCGTCGGTCGGCACCAGTATTTTTGAGTATTTTATATCCTGCATGATCGTCCCTTTCCTTTCAGTCACTTTCTTTACTCTCGCAGATCATATGGTCATCAATACGAGCGCGATGAACCCCAGATATAGCAATCCGCCTATCATCAATCCTGACATTTTTATCTCCTTATGGCTGGATTCGATGTAGAGTATCACGGCCGATAATAATGCGATACCGATGGCCGATCCCTGTAAGAATCCGATCTTGTCGGTGATGTCGAGGTGCCATCCTGTCAGGAGGATACCTATCGTTACAGGTATGCAGCTCTGGAATACCATTGCACCGGTTATGTTGCCTATCGCGAAAGTGTCTTTCCTCTCGCGTATCCAGAGCAGGCTGTTAAACTTCTCAGGCAGCTCAGTAGCTATCGGCGCCACTATCAAAGCCAGAATGAGCGGGGCGATTCCCAGTACTACGGCGATTTCCTCTATCTGGCCTACAAAGAGGTTGGCACCTAGAATGATCACTCCAAGGGACAATATCACCTGGAGGATTATCAACGCAGTAGCCGGCTCTCTTAATAGTTTTTTAGGCCTTAAAGCGCTGCCTCCGTCCACCGGGCATTCAACAGGCTCCCCGGACCTTCCCGTACATTTCCTGATGATGCCGTCCATGTAGAGATCCTTGAGCTCTTCCCCGTCTCCGCAAGCCTGTTCTCCGGTCTTTAGCGTATATATCGTGTATACTATATAAAGCGGGATGAGTAAGAATCCCAGGGCGGTCTTGAACAAGTCGTACTCCGGCGGCACGAATGCAGCTATAGCCGCACAGCCGTATGCCAGTAAGAAGAACTTAAGGTCACGCCTTATTAGCAGACCGTTGATGTGAAGCGTTTTTGTGCCGCGCCTGCGTGCGAACATGAACACGGAAAGCCCGCAAACAAAGAGCGCGAGAGTCGCAAGCATGAACGGGGCGCCAAGTATCGCTCCCACACCTATTTCATGTCCGGCATCACCGCCGATGGTCAATATGGCGATCAACGGCACTATTGTCTCCGGCAGGGCAGTGCCCACCGCAGCCAGTATACTGCCTACGGCGCCTTCGGATAGCTTAAAACGTCTGCCGGTCCATTCTACGCCGTTCGTGAACAGCTCACACCCGAACAATATTACAACGAAGCTCAGGAAAAATATTACTAGATCCATTTACCCATCTCCATTTTTAAAATGTATCTTTCCACACTGCGATTTTGATCTTATGAAACTCAATTTGCGCTATTTCCGCCCATGTGTAATGAGTATCTATTGGGTTTCGATAACCCGAATTTACGGTGTATTTCATATTAACGCCCCTTTGTGAGGGATTATATCAACATGGCACTTATTCTCTATTCGTCCTTGTAGGTTATTTCATTGTCAGGAACGTCTATTCCTTCGTTAGCGTATACCGATCTTGCGAAAGTCTGAAGCCTCTGGCGGCAGCTGTCGAAAGCGCTGGCTGCATCCTGCGATTTCTTATTATTGAAATAATCCCTGGCGCGGATCTTTCTCAGCCAGCTTGTAAGCTTATGCAGCTCTTCCTCATTCTCGTCGAGCTCTGCGAAAGTGAATTTCTTTTGCTCGATCTCAGTCTCAAGCTCTTTCAAAAAATCGTCGCATTTGTCTATGAACTCGACATAGTCCTGATCGATGTTCTTGATGAACGTATCGATGAGGCCGGCCTCGATCTCTGAGCCAAAAGCTTTTGCGATAAATATGGACGCGTTCCCTTCGTGATCATTCACATACGAGCGAAGCTCGTTCATGAATTGCTCGCTCTTAGATGAATGTGGCAACACCCATACTCCGTTATGTATGCTTATAGCTCCGACGGCACGCATGCGCCGCCATACCATCACTCGCAGGCTGGATGGCGATGATGGCAATTGTGATAAGAATAGCATCCATTCAACATCAGACATGTTACATGTAACAAATGTTACTTTTGATATATAACACTATCTAAAATAGATGGGCAACATTATAATTTAAATTGATATGATGGTGTGGTAACATGGATTTTTTTGGGATCAATTGGGGATCAAGAATGGGCGGCATCTCTCTAGGTTAATGTAATACCGGTCAAGAACTTGAGTGCCCGGGACGGGCCATGATCCATCCGTATGTCCATGAGCCCGACTTCCTTAAACCATATTATGTTTTCAATAACACTAACGATAGCATAGAGATCACGTTCGATGTTATTATGGTGAGATCGAAGGAAGATAAACTGATACCGGAAATCGGCCCGTTAAATGGTAATTTTTTATCTATCGAATCAACTAGAACTGTAATATTTTAACAGTAGGCTTTATAATGACCTTATCTTCACTGGCTGATAATAGGCCTGTACCAGAAGCGGTTTTGGATCGAGGTCAAAAGACGTTTATGACGGGCTTTATTGTGAGAACATCATTCCCTATGATCATGAAGCGATATTTCTTAAGTATGGCGGCAGACGATGAAGCAAAAAAGAAAATCCACGACAGGCCTTATGATGGTAGGGCTCTGGGGTAAGGAAAACCGGACATAATTTATTTTCCATTTAACATAGGCTTATTGAATACGGGTTACATATATTACCTGAAGTTATTTTAATAAAGTTTATTTATTATATATGATTAGATAACAAATGGTCAGGATGTCGATAAAAGAATTAAAAGAAAGGGAAAAAGAGCAGAGGCGTAACTATATTGTCGATGTCGCGGAGAGATTGTTCTTCTCCCGGGGCTATGATAACGTCTCGATGGAGGATATCGCGAAAGAGGTCGGGTTTAACAAGGCCACGCTTTATCTTTACTTCAAGAGCAAAGATGCATTATTTTTTGCCATTGTCCTGCGCGGTGCCCGGATCATGGACGCTGCGTACGCGGAAGGCGCGAAGAAAGGTACCGACGGCCTGAGTAAATTATGGGCAATGCGCCTGGAGTTCTATGAATTCTCCCGGTTATACCCCGACTATTTCCGTGCGTTATGCTACTCTGGCGGGGAAAGGTTCCATAAAGCCGATGACGAGGCCGCAAAAGAGGTTCTGGGCATCCTTGTAAAAAACACGAAGATCATTACTGATACAGTCACCGAAGGTATTGAGGACGGCTCTATCAGGAATGATATCGATCCGCTGGAATTGACGATCTACCTCGGCGTATCGAACCTTGGCGTATTGAACGTCGATCCAGGCTATCAAAAAATATTGGAGGCCAAAGGTATCAGTTTTGATAAATTCGTGAAGGACTTCCATCGTTTTATTATCCCTGCGATCGCGAACCGCCCTGTAGATGACCTGGCCTACGCCAAAGGCAGCGACACGGGAAAGCGAAAACGATCCCGCACTAAAAAACAATGATCAGGCTAACATCCTGCGATATATACTTTTTACCCCGATCCGCCGGCAAGAAAAATGCCGGTATCTTTTCCATTTATAGCTGCACCAGCCTGTTATCTCTCAATACCATACTTTTATATAGTTATATAACCACAAGTTATTATTGTAACTAATAGTTATATTAATTATAGATCTCGATAAACGCAAGTTAACGGGTAGTGATTAACATGTCTATCAAGGAAAACAAGGGGCATGAGCCAGTGCAGAAACCTGCATGTGATACAGGTCCGGATAAAAATAATATGACGAGGAACGGGCCCAGCCACATGGCCGAGGGTATCGCTTTCAACCGTTTTAGCGAATCTTTAAAGCCTGAGGGCGAACGGATATGTTATGACCCGTACGCTGTCCGTTTCATTAGTCAGGATACACTGGATTTTAGTCGTCGGAACCCGGACGAGGCAAGGAAGAGGTGGGAGCGGCTAAATTCCTCTCTGCCCGGGGTTTATAATTCGATCGTGGCCAGGGTCAGGTTTTTTGATGATATCGTAAGTTCTTCTGTCGACGAAGGGATCGATCAGATAGTCATCCTGGGTGCAGGATACGATACCAGGGCATACCGTATCGAAGGAATAAAAAAAGGCATGAAGGTCTTTGAAGTCGACCATCCTGTCACCCAGAGCGTTAAAACTGAAAAGGTCATGGAGATCTTCGGCTCACCCCCGGACCATGTAGTATACGTGCCTGTCGACCTTGAAGCTGAAGAGCCAGGCCTACGACTTACGGAAATGGGGTATGACAGGGCATGCAGGACTCTTTTCATCATGGAGGGGCTTGTCATGTACATTTCGCCGCATGCCGTGGAAAGGATATTGTCCTTCATGGCAAAAAATTCGGGCGCAGGAAGTGCCGTAATTCTCGATTATTTCCCTCAGTCCTTAGTTGACGGGACCTGCGATCTGGAAGTCGGTAAGAACCTGCGGAAGTATGTGGAACAGCAGGGAGAGCCCATAAAATTCGGCATAGATGACGGGTCTATAGAAAATTTCCTCTCTCAAAGGGGTTTCTCTCAAGTAAGGAATGTGACATGCGATGATTATAAAAGAGCGTATTTCCACGGTAAAAATGAAAACAGAGAGGTATGCAGCCTGTTTTCATTTGTCTATGCTATGATAGGATAAGAATGGCTGATATCATGTCAGAGAATGATCTTAATGCAGGGTCCCTGCTGTTGAACAAAGATAATTTTAACGTAATAGAGATAAGATATCTCACGAAGAACTATGGTAAATTTTCAGCCGTTTGCAATATGTCGCTAAGCGTAAAGCAGGGCGAAATATTTGCCATGCTGGGCCCAAATGGCGCGGGCAAGACCACCACCGTGGAGATTCTTGAGTGTATAAAGACTCCTACAGCCGGTTTTATAAGTATTCTCGGCGAAAACATACTTTATGCCCCTGCCGGCAATATTTTCATGGTCCAGGATGCAAATTTTAATGGCATTAAGGAAAAGATCGGCGTGCTTCCGCAGGATTTTAGCGCATTCGACCTTTTAACCGTCTATGAGAATATTGACTATTTTGCGAACATATATCGTAAACACGAAAGCGTGGATGGCCTGATCGATTTTCTGGGGCTTAAGGACAAGAGAAATGTTTTGTTCAAGAACCTTTCGGGAGGACTGAAAAGGCGTGTAGGGATTGCCATTGCCCTTGTCAATAATCCCGAGATCGTATTTTTGGATGAGCCGACCACGGGACTGGACCCGAAGGCCAGAAGGGACGTATGGGAGGCGATAAAGTCTCTTAAGGCAAGGGGCAAGACGGTTTTTTTGACGACGCATTACATGGACGAAGCGTATTACCTCGCCGACAGGGTATGCATTGTTAATAAAGGCAGCATCATCGCCGAGGGATCCCCGGAAGATCTTATCAATGAGTATGGCGGCGGCAACACACTCGTAATAAGGGAATGCGGCTCAGATGCTATATGCCGGTTGGTCGAAGAGATCCCCGAATCTAATGTCGTTGGTAGAGATGTGCAGGTAAAGTTGCCTAAAGATGGTGGCATGGCCATCATAGCAAAGGCAGTATCGATCATTAACTCAGGGAATTTTTCATGCAAAGAGCTCTATGTTAAAAAATCAACGCTTGAGGACGTATTTTTAAATCTGACTGGCGAAAAGCTCACCGAAAGAGGGCAGTGAATGTCACGTATCGCCAACGAGATAAAGTACAGCCTGATACAATTCTTCAGGAGCAGGCAATCGATATTTTTGGCATTCATATTACCAATTATTTTACTGATAGTACTTGGATACCTATTGGGCGGGCAATCCGATTCCATAACGCTATATTATGCAGACAGGGACGTTTCGCAGGCTTCGAAAGCATTCATAGGGACTCTGGAAGGCACCGGATCTTTCATCATGGAAGACGGGTCGGGAAAGGACCTGGCACAATTACTCAATGACGGCGAGTTATCTGTATATATAGAGATACCTCAAGGGTTCGAGAAAAATGTAACGAACGCTAAGTCTACCGGAGCCGCATCCGGCGCTGTGATCGATGTCTTTTATGACCCATCCAAGATATCCTTATACGATCTTATCTTCATTATGCGACAGGCGATAGATGATTTCAGCATGGGGATGACCGGTACAAGGGAGATCATTGCATTAAATTCGCAGGATGTGGTAACATCAGGTATCAGTTACATCGAATTCCTTGTCCCGGGTATCATTGGCATGTGTATGATGTTTTCCGCCGTGAACCTTACTGCGGGTACTATGGTCCGGTATCAGGTTACCGGCATTTCACGAAAGCTTGAGACGACCCCGATGTCCACTATAGAATGGAACGCTTACCGGATCATAACGGGCACGATCATTGTGTTTTTATCCGTGGCAGTAACGCTATTTGCCGCATGGGCCATTTTCGGAGTAGTGCCGGGCATTAATGTCTTATCGATATTGATGCTTATCACGGGGTCGGTCATGTTCACGGGTCTCGGGATGACCGTAGCATTCCTCTCCGAAGATAACGAGTCGGCAAATGCGGCTGCGTTCGCGATCACAATACCTTTGATGCTGATCTCGGGGTCATTCTACCCGATAGACCAGCTTCCCTGTATGTTATTCTTTATTGCGGCTTTTTCCCCGCTGACATACATGAATGACGGGCTCAGGAGCGCGATGTTCAGCTATGATACCGGTGACGCCATAGCAAACTTGCTCATCTGCGTCGCGCTTTGTGTCATTATCTTTTGCGTCGGCGTGGCGATCCTGAGCGGAAAGGAGGGACAGTCATTATAGTGAAAAAGGCATGTCATCGCCTTCTTCCAGCATATTGTGGAGGAATGAGCATATGTCAAAGATCATAACCGAGATCAAGTATTGCATGATCCAGTTCTTTAGAAATAAGGGGGCTGTCTTCTTTGTTTTCGTCATGCCTGTCATTTTCCTGGTCCTGATCGGGTACCTTTTTGGCGGGCAGGCAGTTTCCCGGACATTATATTACAATGACTGTGATGTCTCCATGACTTCGGGCTCCATTATCAATGCATTGAACGCGACAGGAGCTTTCGAACTTTATGACGGTTCAGGTATGGACCTTGCGCAGTTACTTAAAGACGGTAAAATATCCGCATATATCGAGATACCATATGGCTTCGAAAAAAATATGGCTGCTGTGAAGTCATCAGAAAATTCAGACAATGTTATTATGAATCTATATTATGACGGGTCGAAGCAAACCTCTATGCCTGTAGTGTCGGTCGTGCGGCAGTCCATCGACCAGGCCAATATGGATATGGCAGGAACAAGTGAGCTCGCAGCCATAAGCGTACATGAGGCTGGCGGATCCTCGAATAGCTATATGGGGTTCCTTGTCACCGGGATAATCGGCATGTGCATAATGTCGGGGGCCATAAACCTGGCAGCAGGGACGATATCCGGATACAGGGCGACCGGTGTGTTCCGAAAGCTAGCTACAACGCCATTGTCGCGGATCGAGTGGAACATATCAAGGACCATTGCATGGTCCTTCATCATACTTCTCTCCGTGGCGATCTCCCTGCTAATAGCGCTGATCTTATACCGGGTACTTCCCGCGTTCAATATCCTGTCCATGTTGCTTATGATCTCAGGATCGATCATGTTCACGGAGCTCGGGATGATCATGGCATATGTTTTCAAGGAGGGGGGATCTGCGCAGACGATAGCCTTTACCATAACTCTGCCTTTGATGTTCATTTCCGGGTCACTTTTCCCGATAGGGAACTTACCGGGATTCCTTCAATTAGTGGCTGCAGTATCCCCTTTGACATACCTGAATAATGGCCTTAGAAGCTCTATGATAACGGGCAACTTCGGGGATGCTTTCACCGATCTGGTCATAGTCGGAGCGCTCGGTATAGTATTCTTCTGTATCGGGGTCGTGTTACTTAAATGGAAAGAGGACTGACCTTCCGGCTATACTTAGTATTATTTCCGCAAGCCAGCGAGCATAAATGCCGGAAACACTTATCAACACCTTTGAATAAATTGCGTATGGCCAATGAGGCAATGACATTATATCCGGGAAAGTGTGCTCATGTTATCAAAGAAAGCCGGTAAGATACCTCCCTTCCACGTCATGGAAGTGCTGGAAAGAGCCCAGGAGCTTGAGCGCTCGGGCAGGTCTATAATCCATCTGGAGGTCGGCGAGCCTGACTTCCCTACGCCTCCACACATAGTCGAGGCCGCGAACAAGGCTCTTCAGGCAGGCGAAACAAAGTATACTCACAGCCTGGGATTACTGCAGTTGCGGGAAGCGGTAGCAGAGTCATATAAACGGAAATTTGATGTCGATTTTTGCGCCGATCAGGTCATCGTCACATCGGGAACAAGCCCGGCCATGCTGCTGCTATTCATGGGTCTTCTGGAGCGGGGAGACGAAGTCATAATGTCGAATCCCCATTATGCGTGCTATCCTAACTTTGTGGAGTATGTCGATGGTAAGCCCGTATTCGTATATACCCGGGAGGAGAATGGTTTCAGCTTAGGGCCTGAGTCTGTCGCGGACGCGATCACTTCCAGAACAAAAGCTATATTGATCAACTCTCCGTGCAATCCTACCGGACATGTGATGAGCTCTAAGGATTATCGCGGCATTTGTGAGGTCGCCGGGGATGTCCCTGTTATTTCCGATGAGATATACCAGGGCCTTGTGTATAAGGGGAAAGATCACTCAGTCCTGGAATATACGGATAACGCGTTCGTATTGAACGGCTTTTCCAAGCTGTATGCTATGACGGGATGGAGGCTGGGATACCTGATAGCGCCGAAAGACTGTATCAGGCCTCTGCAAAAGCTCCAGCAAAACTTCTTTATCAGCGCCAATAATTTTGTGCAGCATGCAGGGGTAGCAGCCCTTCTCGGGCCTCAGGATCACATCAAGGAAATGGTCGCCGAGTATGACCGCCGCAGGAAATATATTTTAAAGCGGCTCAACGGCATGGGCTTAATCGTAAAAAGCGAACCTTCAGGGGCTTATTACGTCCTCGCTAACGCAAAAGAGTTTAGCTCGAACTCACTTGAGCTTAGCAGGAACATTCTCGAGGAAGCGGGAGTGGCAGTGACACCGGGAATAGATTTCGGGAAAGGGGCTGAAGGATATCTGCGTTTCTCATATTCGAATAGTTTCGAAAATATCAAAGAAGGCATGGATAGGGTGGAGAAATATCTTCAATGTCATAGTTAACACTCTCTTTTTGGCAGTCTAACTATATCCCATTTAAAATAGCCTGTCTTTAGCAAATCATGTATTTTAGTTATAACCCGGACATTTCCGGATGTGCCGGCTATACAGCTTATATTTATATCATGATCACACAAGAGCCATAGATATGATAAATGCAGGTGATCGAAATAGCTAATGATCGTATCTACGACAGGATCGAGGATCTAAAGGCGGAACTTAGCGAACTTATTGATTACCCGGAAGAGCGGTTTATCGAGATAATCAAGGACGTAGGGTTCGAGTGTGACCTTTGCGGCAAATGCTGTACAAGAGAGTTTAACGACCATGCCTTTCTGCTCGATGCTGATGTAGACCGGATAAAAATGATCGATCCGGATGCACTGGTGCCTGCACCATACTATGAATATTGCGACCAGCACGGAAGGTTCTACGTGTCCGGATATGCGCTTCGCTTTAAGGCTGACGGCTCTTGCTATTTCCTGGAAAACGGAAGATGCAGGATCTATGATGAGCGGCCTGCTATCTGCCGTATCTACCCTTACATGCTACACAGGGAGGAAGGCGAGGACGGCAAGGTAGACTGGCGCCAGATAAGCGGCCTTAACGAGCATGGGTTCTATAATGCGGATATCGAAGACGAAGTCTGCCGGAAAATGGCCGTCGAGACAAAAGAGTACGAGGCGGCATTCCTGAATCAGGAGATACGGTTCAGCGAGCTGATACAGGAACATTTCGAGAAAAACGGCCTGAAACATGTTAAAGGAGTATATGACCGCCGTATCAGGCAATTTAAAGGCGGCGCTGAGATCGAGGTTTTCGTGTTCCATAATGGCGCTCTTGAAAAGAACACGGTCACAAAGACGGATCATTAGATCATTCAATTCGTGCTCCAATATCATTCTCTTTTTTATCTGGATAAAGGCAATGTAAATTGAGATTATACACGTCAAGCTTTAAATTTTCATTTTCCGACCTATTTTTACCCGTTATGAACGATAAAAAGCATGACGTAGAGGAAAAGGTCGAGCGCGAGGCGGAGCCTATAGAAGTCAGTGAAGTAGGTGGCGATGTCGAGCTTATAGAAAAGCTCCTTAAATCCGAGCCCAGGACGGATAAGCTTGACGCTCAGCTTATATCTCTTACCATAATGTCCGGCATAGTCGCCTTGATAGGGCTGTTCCTGAACAACGCGGCCATCGTTATAGGCGCCATGGTCATATCGCCTTTACTCGCCCCGGTATACGCCCTGAGTATCTATGCGGTCATGGGCAGGTATCGGGAAGCGCTTGAAAACCTCCGGGTGCTGATCATACTTATCATCCTCATAATGGTCTTTTCGGCTATCATGACCTTTGTATTTTCATTTTTCTGGTCGCTGCAGATCACTCCCGAGATACTATCAAGGACGAAAGGGCATGAAATATTGATCATGATGGCAGTGATCCTCGGCATGGCTGTCGTCATCGCCCATACGAGGGGGTTTCCGGATACGATTATAGGCATCGGCATTGCTATCGCGCTCATACCTCCCGCGGTAGTCACCGGCCTGAGCTTTGTGATATACAGAGAAGGGTTCTTACCTGCCCTGATACTCACCATAAATAACATACTCGGGCTCATCATCGGCAGTTTCCTGGCGTTGATATCCCTGGGAGTAGGGCCGAAGTGGTATTTTAAAAAAGAGGAATCAAAAAAGATATTGATAAGGATCCTTGTACTGCTGGTCGTAATACTGGTCATTCTGACGATCCTGATGAACCTCCTGTGATGATGTTATTGTTCCTTTTTCTGTAAGCGGGGGCAACTGTATTATATGGGGGAAGTCTATTTTTTTGCATTTTAGCGACCGACCGGTCGGTAGTTTTATATACTTAGAGGATATCATTACTCTTTGTGAGCGACCGACCGGTCGGTAGTAAGATGCGATGAATAAATTATCACTCCGACAATGGCCGGTCCTATATAGTCTATACTGGATATGGTCAAGATGGCTGACAAAAAACAACAGATAACCGAAGTAAAGATCAAGGCGGCATCCGTGGCGTCCACGAAGGACAGGATACTCGATGCAGCGCTGGAACTTTTCGCCAGGAAAGGCTTTGACGCCGTTTCCATGCGTGAGATAGCGGAGGAAGTGGGAATTCAAAAAAGCTCACTATACAGCCATTTCAAGAGCAAGGACGAGATACTGGACGGTATTATGGAATTTCCAGCGACGGAGTTGACGTTGGTGGGTCCCAAGGAAGAACTTGATACGCTTATTGATAATCTGGGGCTTGAAGGCTTCATGATGATGTCAAACGGCGTGTTCCGGGACTGGATGAAGAGCCAGAAGATGGAAAAAGTATGGAGGGTGCTATGTATCGAGATGTACCACAATGAGAAGATACAGGCGTTCTTTTCAAATTTTATCGATGGTGCGATCTCTTTCTGGACTCTGGTATTCAGCAAAATGGCCGCGAAAGGTATGATAAAGCCATTGGACCCGGCAGTCCTGGCAAACGAATACTTCGGCCAATACATTTACCTGTTCATCGAGTACTTCCTGATAAAATATGATAATACACCCGGCTCGTTTAAAAGAATGGCTGAAAAGTCCATCGAAGGCCATATGATATTCTTTGTCGAGGCATTAAAAAAGTAGAGGGGAAAACATGGATAATAACGGTAACGGTAACTACATTGATCTGATCAACGATCTTATAAAAGGCATATTTAACGATGCTATAAGGGCGTCTTTTAAAGACCCCGGCATGGCGGCATTCTTCCTTAAGACAATGTTGTGGCAGAAGAAGGCGGCATCTGTAAGGCAGGAGAACGAGGAGAGCGGGATGCATGTACCGCCAGTAATGATTTTAAGCGTGACCGACCGGTGCAACCTTCACTGCGCGGGATGCTACGCACAGAACCTGCCCAGGGCGAAAGAGCCCGAGATGAGCGAGGAAAAGCTCAGGAGCATGCTTAAGGAGGCAAAAGAGATGGGGATATCCATAGTCGTTCTGGCAGGCGGCGAGCCGCTGGTCCGCCCCGAGATATTCAACGTGACGAAGGATTTCCCGGACATCATCTTCACGATGTTCACGAACGGCACGCTGATCGACGATAAAGTCCTTCTGCAGTTCAAGTCGCAAAAGAATGTGATCCCTGTCCTCAGTATCGAAGGCTACGAGGAGACCACTGATCTCAGGAGGGGCAAAGGCGTATACGAGCACCTTCAGAGAATGATGGCGAAGCTGAACGAAAAAGGCATATTTTTCGGAGTATCCATGACCGTCACCCGGTCGAACTACGTCACTGTCGCAGGAGAAGAGTTCATCCATAAGCTAAGGGGCCAGGGGTGCAAGGCTTTCTTCTTCATCGAGTATAGCCCAGTAAGGCCGGAGACTGAGCACTGGGTATTGACCGAAGAGCAGAGAGCAGGATTGTTAAAGGCTATGGCGTCTTATCGTGAGAGGCTGCCCGGCGTCTATGTCGCGTTCCCCGGAGACGAGAAGGCTTTCGGAGGATGCCTGTCTGCCGGAAGAGGCTTTATACACGTGAGCGCGTCAGGTAACCTTGAGCCATGCCCGTTCGCTCCGTTCTCCAATACCAGCGTGAAGAACATGTCACTCAAAGAGGCTTTACAGTCCGACTTTCTCAGGACGATACGCGAGAACCATGAAGAGCTTATGGAATCCGATGGCGGCTGCGCCATATGGAAGAAGCGCGAATGGGTAAGCTCGCTGCTGGAGCAGGCATAGGTCCGGAGTAACAGGTCGCTGATCATATGGGTATCATTGAGGGTGCAAAATCAAGATATGTGGCATACAGGTTAAACCGTATAAAAAACATGGAGCTATCGTTAAATAAGGGCAAAGGCCGTATCCCGGCCGCAGCCACTTCACCCGACAGGCTTCTGCCGAACAGGCTTGAGATAACGCTGAAGACTCTTCCGAAGCAGCTTTCCATCGCGAAGGGGATGGAGCTTGCGTCTCTGTCTATACACAAAAATCCGGATACTCCGAAAGAGGAAGCTGACGAGAGCTTTTTAAGCGGGTTTGAGGAATACGCCCATATGCTGGGCATAGCAAAGATAGGCTATACAGAAGTGCCGCCGGAATATATCTTCAAGGACCGCTCGATCGCGTATACGCATGCAATAGTCCTTATTTATGAGATGGACAAAAGGGCGATAGACAGCGCTCCAGGCCCCGAGACACAGGCGATGGGCATAACTACCTATGATGAACTCGGGCAGAAGACCAACGAGCTTACAGATTATCTCAGAAAGAACGGGTTCGCGGCAGAGGCAGGGCATCCTGCAGGAGGTCCAGTAATGCATCCGAGGCTGGCTCATAAGGCCGGGCTGGGACATCACGGACGGAACGGCCTCCTCATAACCCCCGAATTTGGTCCGAGGCAGAGGATCTCGGCGATATTTACAAGCATAAAGAACCTGCCTGTTACAGATAATGACATGCATTCCTGGGTTCCCGGGTTCTGTGCGTCATGCGGTAACTGCATCAGGGTATGCGCGGGCAATGCGCTCTATTGCTCGCCTGTTACGCATGCGGACGGCAGGCTCACTTTCATGGACAGCGTTAAATGTACGGGCTGCACGCTCTGTATGAAGGAGTGCTCTTTCAATAAAGGGAAATACGAGGGTATTAAGAAGGCTTATATGAAGAAGGCTGAAAGGAAGATCGCGCCAACAATAATGAGCCAAAGGTAGATGAAGAGGTATGGCGGATGGCAGGTATGCCACGATCGTCATACTGGCCGGGCTGGCATGACGGCGGCAGAACTGATGCCCGGAACAAACGGGTCGTGTCTAAAACGGGGCTTGTTGGCAGCATTAAGAATGTTCTCTACCTTTGTCAGAAATCTGGCCATTTATTTTTATTAATACATTTTAATAAAATTTAAATACCTGTCCTCTTTTCAATTATCTAGGTGGATCGAATGGGGAAAGTGTCCAGAGAAATAGTTGAAAATGCAGGCATAGACGTAAATAAGCTTTTGGATATGCTCGTCAGGGCGGCTGCGGCGGAACTCACGACATATTATTACTATACCATATTAAGAGCCCACACTACCGGGATGGACGGAGAATCGATAAAGGAGATAGTAGAGGACGCCAGGCTTGAGGACAGGCTTCACTTTGAAACGCTATGTCCCAGGATCTATGAACTTGGCGGAGATATTCCGCGAGATATCAAGGAATTTGCCGGTATGGCCGCATGCAAAGATGCCTACTTGCCCGAAGATAAAAGCATTAAGAGCATACTTAATGTTCTGCTTGAGGCGGAAAGATGCGCAATACGGATATATCAGGGGATCTGTAGCTACACTCACGGAAAGGACTTCAGGACATATGACATATCGCTGGCTATCCTGCATGAGGAGATAGAGCACGAAGCATGGTTCGAGGAATTACTGACCGGTAAACCTTCCGGGCACTTTAGACGGCGCGCGCCGGGAGAAGGGCCTTACACACAAAAATTCAGGCACATTTAGCTCTTTTAAGGCTCTTCAATATTTTTTAACTAAAAGCCACATCCAGGAGCATCATCACGGCAAAGCCGATCATGAAGCCTATAGTAGGTATCTTTGAATCTGACATTTTTTTAGACTCGGGAATGATCTCTTCCACTACTATGTATACCATCGCACCCGCTGCAAATCCCAGCACGTAAGGCAATAAAGATAACGAGATAAATATGGTCGCGGCCCCTACCAGGCCTGCCAGCACCTCTACGAAACCTGTGATCTGACCGTACCAGAAACTTCTCAAACGGGACATACCTTCCCCGTACAGCGGCATAGACACGGCTATCCCCTCGGGAAGGTCCTGTATGCCGATGCCGATGGTCAAAAGGATAGCGCCTGCCAGCGAGGCCGGGTGTATTCCGGCCGCAGCCGACGCGAACGCGACCCCGATGGCGAGGCCTTCAGGTATATTATGTAACGTGATGCCTATGAAAAGCATGTTTATGCTATGTTTTGCATCCCCATTTTTCAGGGACTTGAAAGGGTAGCCGTTCTCAAACCTGATGAGCGCTTTATCGATACCCCATAAAAAAACGGCTCCTGTCGAAAACCCTATCAAAACAGGCATCCAGACAGGCACATCATTGATCCGTGACACCTCGATCGCGGGCAGTAATAACGACCAGAAGCTTGCTGCCAGCATGACACCGCCGGCGAAGCCAAGCAGGCCGCCGAGCATCTTCCTGTCTATCTTTTTTGGCAAAAATACTGTAGCGGCTCCTGCAGCGGTCATGATCCACAGGTATGTCGTCCCGATCAACGTTTGTGTAATGGGGCTGCATGTTTCCATGAACTTCAGGATGTCTAACATACGTCGCATTATAAATTAAAATATAAAAATATAAATTAAATTCGAGTTTAATCAAAAACCATGCATAATGTTCTTTAACCTTATAGTAGAACTTATCAGCGGTCATATCTATGGATGAAAGGATGAAGAAACGGCTCGTGGCGGTCATAGGCATAATCATCGCTTTTTGGGGCCTCACTGCCCTTATCGGCGGGATACTTTACAGGAACGGCACACTACAGTTCATCGGGTTTATATCGATATTAATAGCCTATGGATTTACTTATCTATTAAAAAAGATGAAAAAACAGGAAGGGAGCCAATAACCTAAAAGTCAAAGAGCGTCCTCTGCTTTTTTGGCCTGTCTTCCTCTAATGCTTCTTCCTTTTTCTCTTCAGCATTGGCAAGGATCTCTGTTTCCTGCGGTGCCGGGTCTATGGTCACTTCTTCAGTCATTGCGGCATCTTCATCCAGCTCGCCGCCGTCCCTTGACCTAGCCTTCGCGGGCTTCTTTCTTCCGGCCTTCTTTTTCTCCTTTTCCTCTGGCTCAGCCTCTTCCGGCTCTACCTCAAGTTTCTTTTCAGGCCTGGAGAAATGCCCGAACACGTCTATCTCGTGCTCTATCTCTTCCTCGATCATCTCGCGGGACTTCCTGTATATCTCGCTTACCTTCTTGGCCGCCTTTTTCGCGTCCAGAAGGTACGCTATCTCGTCCTCGTCCAGCTTAAGCTGCGCGGATAGCCTCACTGCATAATCATTCTTATCGAAAATGAACTTAAGGAACGGTATGTACGTCGATCTTGCCTCAGCCTTCGACGTATGGCATTGCGAACCTATCTTTTTGGCAAGCGAGTCCCTGACAGTTCGGGCTGATTTAGCCCTCCCCAGCTTCTGCCAGTAAGTAGGCGGGCTGTATTTAACGAAACCGCCATACTTGCGCTTACGCGCGTTGTTCACCCCGCACGTCATCATGAAACTGGCATAGCGCCACATGCCGTAGTCCTGGCGCTTCATGACGCGGCCCAGGTACATGTCGGCCTTCGAGATCGCGTCATATCCTGCTTCCAGATCGTCGTCCTCATAGCTGCGCGGCAGGTTCTCGTCAACCCACCCTATGACGTCGTCCGGCCTCTCGTCAAGCTTCCTCATCGCATCAAGCGACTTCGTCATATCGTGCCCGCGGAATATCATGCCCATGACCTTGAACACGGTCTCAGGCACGTCCCTGTCCGCCGTGGACACGTCCTCGACGGTCACTCTTTTGCTGCCCATGGCCGCCGCCTGAAGGTCGTTGATGGCTGAGCGAAGGTCTTTAGTCCTTTCAGCTATCTTCATCAGGGCTTCCGGATCGCAGGATATTTCCTGGTCCGCACATATTTTTTTCAGCACCTTTACGATAGAAGTGGTCAGTATCGACCTGAACGGGATCATAAGGGCGGCTTCTCTCAGCGGTTTTGACATCTCATAAGGGTCGTTCGCGATCATTATGATGGGCTGGTTCGCATTCTTGATGACGTTCAATATCGCCGCCTCTCCGCCTCTATCCGAGGTACCGTGAATGTTATCCGCCTCGTCCAGGATTATAAGCTTCCTGCCGCCCGCGCCCTCGAAAGTGCCCGCCTTCGACGCCGCGCCCGCTATTTTATTTATCGCGTCCTTAGTCCTGGTATCGGAAGCGTTCAGCTCTATATAGTCCCATCCAAGGTCATTTGCAAGGGCTATGGCTGCCGATGTCTTCCCTATGCCCGGCCCGCCGTGCAGGATAACGGCCTTCTTTCCGGTACTGAATGTCTCGGCCCACTGGCGTAAAGCCTTGACTGCGGCATCATTTCCTACGACGTCCTTAAGGGATGTCGGCCTATACTTCTCAGCCCAATCCAGATAGTCCCCGCTCATCGAACCCTATTTCTACCCATAAGTAGATTAATATTTGGATGGTATATTACGCATATGAATCTTGAGAGACTCGCGGAGTCTTTACGGGAATACCTGGGCGCGACCCGTAAGCACTCCATTAAAAACATCGTCAGTGTTTTTGACGAGAAGGGCTCCAACCCGTCGTTCGGGGAGGACGCGGCCATCATTGACCGCGGGGAGGAAGCCCTGTTACTCGCCGCGGACGGTATTTGGGACAAGCTCATGAGAGCCGATCCGGAGTGGTCAGGATACTGTTCCATACTAGTTAACGTTCATGACATTGCCGCCATGGGAGGGCGCCCGCTGGGCATGGTGGACGTGTTTTCATCTAATTCACAGGAAATTAGCGAGAAAGTGCTTAGAGGCATGAAAACAGGCGTGGAAAAGTTCGGAGTGCCCGTAGTGGGCGGCCATGTACATCCCGACACCCCTTATGCGGCTCTGGATGTCGCCATTTTAGGCGTGGTGAGGAAAGACAGTATCATTTATAGCAGCACAGCGCGCCCGGGTGACGATGTCGTGCTCGCGATAGACATGGACGGCCGTGTCCATCCGTCGTGCGACCTTAACTGGGACACCACCTACCTGAAAGAGCCCGCGATCGTGAGGGACCAGCTTAGCGCGATGGTCGAACTGGGCGAGAGCAAGCTTTTGACCGCAGGCAAGGATGTGAGCAACCCCGGCATCATAGGCACGCTCGGGATGCTTCTGGAGGTGTCGGGCGTAGGCGCCGACGTGGATATTAACCTCATTCCGAAGCCGCCAGAGCTCGACCACATGCACTGGCTCAGGATGTATCCGGGAATGGGATTCATCGTGACCTGTACGCCGGAAAACACGGAGAAGGTCATCGAGGTGTTCGCTAACCACAAACTTAATGCATGTAAGATAGGAAAGATAGTGTCCACCCGGAAGCTGGACATCATGAACAGCGAGGGTGAGCGGGCCACGGTATTCGATTTCACCATGCACGACATCACCGGGCTCAGACCAGTAAAAAGCAGGTGTAATGTATAAATGTCTAAAAAAGTAGCAATTATCAAAGGTGACGGCGTAGGGCCGGAATTGGCAGAGTCGGCGATGAAGGTCGTGAAAGCATCGGGCGCGAGCATTGAGTTCCTTCCCTGTGAAGGCGGTGCCGAATGGTGGGAGAAGAACGGCGGCAGCACCTTGATACCGGAAGCTTCATGGAAGCTGATGGATGAGTCCGACGCCGTGTTCAAGGGCCCGACCACGACGCCCGGAGGAGCAGGATCTCCCAGAAGCGTCGCCGTGTCCATAAGGCAGAGGTATGATCTTTACGCTAACGTCAGGCCTATAAAGACATATGCAGGCACTCCGGCGCCGCTGGGCGCAGTCGATTTCGTCTGCGTAAGGGAAGGCACTGAAGGGCTGTACTTCGGAGAAGAAGTAAAGCTCACTGACGATGTCTACATCGCGATCAGGAAGATAACCCGCCCCGCATGCAAGCGCATAGCGAAGTACGCGTTCGAGGAAGCGACCAGGAGAGGATGGAAGTCCGTTGTCGCCATCCATAAGAGCAACATTTTAAAGAAGACCTGCGGCACTTTCCTGGAGGAATGCGAGTCCGTCAGCAAGGATTACCCTAACGTCGAGCTTGAGGAGTATCACATTGACAACATCGCACAGCAGCTTGTCAAGAACCCGACCATATTCAACAATAAGGTCCTGATGTCGACCAACCTGTTCATGGACGTCATCAGCGAGGAATGCTCTGCCCTGGTAGGCAGCATCGGCCTCATATACTCGGCAAACATAGGCGACGACTACGCTATGTTCGAGCCTGCTCACGGAAGCGCGCCAAAGTATAAGGGAATGGATAAGGTCAACCCGGTAGCCACAGTACTTGCGGCAGCATGGATGCTTGACTACCTTGGAGACAAGAAGCGCTCGCAGGCAATATTCTCGGCGACCGAGAAGGTCATCGCGGAAGGCAAGAAGGTCACCTACGACATGGGCGGCGCCGCGAAGTCCAGCGAAATGGTCGAAGAGATCATAAAGAACCTATAAGAAGGAAAGCTCTAAGCTTTCCATACTCTTTTTATACTGCAGTGCACTAGTGTGATGCATTTTCATCTCAAAGACTCAAAGATGAGTGAAAGGTCTCAAAGATTTTTTTATGCATGAAGATGAAAAAGATAGCGTAAGTTAACCACGAAGGGCTCCAAGGTCCACTAGACTGTTAACCACGAAGCGCACGAAGGGCTCCAAGGTCCACTAGACTGTTAACCACGAAGCGCACGAAGGCGAGTAAGGTTCACTATACTGTTAACCACGAAGCGCACGAAGGCGAGTAAGGTACACAAAAATTTTTTTAGTATATGATAATCTTCTTAAAAAGGTCCTTTGTGTTCCTTGTTCGCCTTTGTGCGCTTTGTGGTGAAAGCTAGTGGTCAATATTCGCTTCTATAGTAAGTATGATCAATGATACGCTAATATTCTTCGAAAAAGGTGATCACGTGTGCAAAAAATTTAGTCGATATGTATAAAGAGAAACGTTGAATCTTTGAGTTGTCCTTCGAGTCTTTGAGATGAACATGCATCATTCTCAGGTACAACATTAACGATAACCATCTTATCCGATTACGATCACATAAACTAAAAAGAAAATAATATGCGGCATATTAAGGCCGCATCGGCATCTTATTTCTTCTTTGACGCCACTTTCTTCACGGGCGCGACCTTTTCTGCCTTTGAAGAGACATTCTTCTTTACCGGCACTTCGTCAAGAGGCACGCGTTCGGGGTTCATTATGTGAGTGTTTTTTTCGACGACAGGCGTGTATTCTTCCTGCAATACCTCTTCCTCGTCGTCAACCTGGAACACGTAATATTTGCGGACGAAATCCTTAAGCTCTTCGTCGGACACGCATGAACGCCTGTCCTCGACGTCGTACATCTTCTGGATGTCCTTATGGATGGCCTTTATGCGTATATCTCCTTTCTCTATCTGGGCCTTAATGCCAAGAAGCTCTGAAAGCGTCTCCTCTGCCTTGATCCTTATTACCTCTGTTCCGGAAGTGTCGCCTATCATAAGGTTCCTCTTACCGCCGACAAGCTCCGGCGGGAACGGCTCGTAAGTGAACGGGTTCTTGATGATACCTGCCGTGTGAATGCCCGACTCATGCGAGAATATGTTCCTGCCTACGACAGACTTGTTACGGGGCACACGGAGGCCTATCTCTCTTTCCATGTACTCTGCGAACTCGGTGACCTTCTTAAGGCTGTACCTGTCCTCGAAGCCTTCCACTCTCGTGATCAGGAACGCCACTATCTTTTCAAGCTCAGTATTGCCCGCCCTCTCGCCTATGCCGAGGAAGGTCAGGCTTGCCCAGTCTGCGCCATACCATAATCCTGCGAGCGTGTTGCCCATGGATATGCCGAAGTCATCGTGCACGTGCATCTCTATATGCTTGACGCCCATCTCCTTAAGTTTCTTGACGACTATGGGTATGCCGTACGGCTCGACAGCGTCCGGGAACGGGACCCCGTATCCCAGGGTGTCGCATATCCTTATGATGGTGTTCGGGTCTATCTCTATAAGTTTCTCTATGAACGGATAAACAAAATCGTAGTTAGCCCTCGAGGAGTCCTCGATGTGGCATCTGGTCTTCAGGCCGTGGTCCACCGCATACTGCAGCGCGTTAAGATATTTGGTCTCAGCCTCTTCGTAGCTTTTTAATCCCATCTTGTCGAAGACGTGAGAGTCCGATACGGACATCAGGATGCCGGTCTCACGGATCCCGTCCACTTTGAGCACTTCGTCTATGTCTGCAGGGTTTGCCCTGGCCCAGCCGGTGACCTCGGGGAACTCATAGCCGTAATCCATCATGGCGCGGCATGCGTCCTTATCTCGCTCGTTGTATACGAACGTTTCGAGCTTTTCTATCCTCATGTCGTGAAGGTACTCAAATATCTTGAGCTTGTGGTTCTTTTTCATCACGATGCCGGGCATCTGGCAGCCGTCACGGATGGTCGTGTCGCTGATCTTGATGTCCTTTGCATGGGGTAGTTTTATTTTAGGCATATCTTCGTAAGTTCGCATCATTTGCTAGGTCACCTACCGTAAATCCACGGATTTATTGTATGTTTTAGTTTAAAACATTTATGTTGCAAATAAACACAGCATATTGGATATAATTGTGTTAAAGCTTACTAATACGTTTTTTGGCTTGTGATTAATGATATTTTCAATCTAAATTATTTTTTAAGGATTATTCAACTATATTTTTCCTGTTAGGGACATATGCGGCTGGATATTTGTTTAATTCTGGATTATAATCAATTGATCAATGATACAATATCTTTCTATCCTGACCGTTCAATAAGTTTGTGATAATTGATATGAAGGGAGAATCGGTCCCGTTTTTCGTGTTCATGAAAAGCATAATGCCGGCGATATTAGCGTATGTTAAACACACGAGCTTATTAGACTCGACACGGTCATAAGTTTTTAGGTCACTGTATCTTTTCAGGATAAGGGACCGTGTTCTTCCACGTGTTATCGAACATGGTCTTCATCATGCGGGCCAGGTCTTCCTGGTTTATCCAGATGCCCATCTCCTTGCCGGTAGACTTGAAGTCATCCTCGGGATATTCCGCAAAAAGGACCTCTATGTCGTCCACAAGCACGAACCGGATATATGGCAGCGTATCAATGCACCTGAGATCCACCAGGCGGGACAGCTTCAGGGCAATGTCGTTGACCTCGGGCGTGACCGGAGCAATAAAGCGGACTTTTACGTCCCTGTTCCTGAACTCGGACGCCTTGTCGCTAAAATATTTATAAAACCGTACAATACCGTTCGCCGTGGTCATTATGTCGCAGCCGTTATCGCACCTCGAGAACATCTCGTCGACCAGCTTATAGATATTTTGCCTGCCATAGTACAGGAGAACGCTTGCCTGATCGTTCGAGGGTATCGCCTCTTTTGGCCTGATATCGGAAAGAAGCCTCTCCCTGGCCATGTGGAGGTTGCTCATCTCCTTTTCCCTCTCCTCTATCAGGATATCCAGGCCTTCGTCGAGCGGCACCGCCCTGTACCTGTTGATAGCCTCCGGTATTATCGTCACGAGCCCTCTGTTCTGGAGCCCTTTCAGGACAGAATACGTGTGTGGGCGCGGCAGGCCTGATATGTTCGAGACCTTGCTGGCCTCCATCGCACCCCTGGTGACAAGGGTGAGAAAGACCTTTGCCTCATATTCCGTAAGCCCGAACATCGTTAATGTCGATATTGTCTTTTCGTCGAACTGCTGGTTCATATGGCTACGTACAAACATGTTATACGTCTATATATAGATTTATTCCAACCTTTCGATTGGAATTATATACCAACTGGAGGGTAGAAGATGCTGGGTATTAATGACACCTGGATATTAATGGGTTACATACTTACGATCGGTTTTACGCTGGCCTGCATCCTGTACGGTCTGCTTAACTGGAATAAAGGCGGGGATGAGCATGGCAGTTGATACGCTCACGTTCACAGCCGTTACCATAATTTACCTCATAGCTTTAATGGCCCTGGCATACATGGGCTATAAGAAGACTAAGGAAGCCGAAGATTTCATGCTCGCCGGCAGAAAGGTACACCCTGCACTTATTGCCTTGTCCTACGGGGCGACGTTCATAAGCACGTCGGCTATCGTCGGGTTCGGCGGTACGGCAGCGTATTTCGGCATGGGCCTGATATGGCTTACGGTGCTTAATATCGGCATAGGTATATTGCTCGCTTTCGTCGTGTTCGGGAAGAAGACACGTGAGATCGGCAGTAAATTAAAAGCAGTGACTTTCCCCGACCTTATGGGAAAGATATTCAAGTCCAGGTTCATGCAATATGCAAGCGGACTGATAATCGTCGTCGGAATGCCGCTTTACGCCTCAGCCGTACTTATCGGCGGCGCAAGGTTCATAGAGACGACCTTTAACATATCCTACACTACGGCATTACTGGGTTTTGCCATTATCACCGCAGTGTACGTCATTACCGGCGGACTGCTCGCTGTCATCTATACCGATACCTTACAGGGCATCATCATGCTCGTCGGCATGACGATCCTGATCGCTTTCCTGTATGTCAACCTCGGGGGCATCACACAGGCTAACGAAGCCCTTACGGAAATGGCCGGGCTCGTACCTTCAAGCCTTGCCGCCACCGGTCATACCGGGTGGACATCGATGCCATCCGCAGGCTCGCCGATATGGTATACTCTGGTCACGACCATCATACTCGGGGTCGGAATAGGCGTCCTGGCCCAGCCTCAGCTTGTAGTGCGCTTCATGACGGCCAAAGATGACCGGTCGCTCAACAGGGCAGTGCCCATAGGCGGCGTCTTCATACTCATGATGACCGGAGTGGTGTTCACTGTCGGAGCGCTGACGAACGTATACTTCTACCAAAAGACCGGGATGCTGGCATTTGATGCCGCAGGGAAGAACCTCGACTCTATCATTCCCGCATATATCAACGCCGCGATGCCGGACTGGTTCGTCATCCTGTTCATGCTCACGCTCCTTGCGGCGGCAATGTCCACGCTCAGCGCGTTATTCCATACTATGGGCACGGCGCTCGGCAACGATCTTCTGAGCCGCGCGAAAAATTACAGGCTTACGTTATGGAAGAACAGGGCCGGCGTCACGTTCATGATCATCGTCAGCATCATACTGGCTTTCATTATGCCCGGAAGCATCATCGCCAGGGCCACTGCAATGTTCATGGGACTATGCGCCTCTGCTTTCCTCCCTGCTTTCACACACGGCCTGTTCAGTAAAAACCCGTCCAAGAGGGCAGCCATCACCAGCCTGGTCGTCGGTTCCGGTGCCTGGTCCCTGTGGACAGCATTCGTACACATAAAAGAATCAGAAGCTCTCGGGCTATGTCAGATACTCTTCGGAAAGGCCGCGCTGCTCGGTTCTCCCTGGACTGTTGTAGACCCGCTGATAATAGCGCTGCCACTCGCAGCTATGTCACTTGCCGTAGTATGGGCGCTTGATAGCTACGTTTGGACGAAAAAAGAAAGCGGCTCCAAAGAGCCTGCCATATAAGAAGATAACCTGTCTTCATCCCGGGGCATGCCTGATCATGGGCATGCTCCTGCTTTTATTTTTTTAATACGGCCTCTGCATACTGTATGCCCACGCCGTAAGCTCCGGCATGCTCTTTTGCCACCTTCAGGACTTCGTCATAAGTCTCCTGTCGCGCCCAATCCCTCTGTAGTTCCAGCAGCACCTGCAGCCAGGTCACCGGCACCGCACCTGCCTGTATCATCCGATGCATCGCCATGTCATGTGCCACTTCGCTTACGTCTCCGCATGCGTCCGCTACCACATACACCTCGTACCCGGCCTCAAGCGCATTGATGGCGGGCAGGGCGACGCATATCTCGGTCCATAGTCCCGCTATGAGCAACTTTTTTCTGCCCGACATTTTAATGGAATCCACGACATCTTCGTCTTCCATAAAATTCATGTTCGTACGGTCTATGGGTTTCACGTCCGGGAAAACCTCCTGCAACTGTGAGAACATCGGGCCGCTGAAGCTTTTTTCTGCTACTGTCGTCAGGATCGTGGGTATCCTGAATATTTTGGCGGACCTGGCGAGCCCGACTGCGTTGTTGATCAATAGCTGGTCGTCTATCGAGTTTACCGCGAATGCCATCTGGGGCTGAAAATCGACAAGGATAAGCATGCAATTATCAGGGGTCAGCAGCCCGTGTATCTTTCCTTTCATAACATCCTCCTCTATATGGGCTACCATCTATGTTTTTAAATTTCTTTACAATATATGTTACAGAAAAAAATACCTATGAATTAAAAAGTTCACAGGACCCGGTAAATCGTCACGTTTTCATTACAGTAGAGCTTTTCAAAATAGCCTGTATCATCGAACTTTGTGAAGTTTATTTCACTGCAAGGAACACGCCATCCAGTATAAAGCGCCCGCGAAGGGACAAATATATAGTTCGCGTTCTCCGATCTGGCCAGCATGTTAGCCCGCCCGGCGCTATCTGTCTTATATATCTCCGTAGTGTTTGCCATTTTTCCTACGGGGTCCGGCGCATTGGCCCAATCTCCACCGACCGATGAGGCTCTCGTCGTCATACCCATTATCAGCTCGGCGCTAAATATGTCCGCGATAAATTTTTCCGACCTGTCAGTGTTGTTCAGTATCCATTCAGTTGACCTGAACTCGCCCTCTGAAACGATCCGGTTATAATGCAGGTCGGCCTGGTACTTTATCTCCGGCAGCGGCAGGCCCATATTATCCCTGCTTTCTTCCGGCAGCCTGGACAGTATCCGCCCGACCTCGTCATCGATAATGTCGGGCAGGTATTTTCTGGCCTCGTCAAGGCTTGTTTGTAGACTTAAAAAGTATCCGAAGTATATCATGACAAGGAACATCGCCAGCACTGCTGCTGTCCTTACGCGGTCCTTTCCGGCCTTATCCATATCAGAGCGGCTTATGTTTACACTATACTTAAATCTTGCCTGTCAGGCAGGGTCCTGAAATAACGGTCCATAAATTATTTGTCTATACTGTTTGATGCTCAAGCCTGAGGTGTGCATACCCTTGAAAACATATATTATATTTGAGCGATACTTATGGCATTGAGGTCACAGGATGCCCGCTAAAAAAGATGCCTTCCATAAATGTATCCGGAATGGTATCGACTTACTGGACCTTCAATTCATTATCGGAGAAAATTAAATAATATAATCTGGCCGTATATTTTATGGGATGTATAGTTATGGAGCGCGACTATTACACGATGGACGATTTTTCTTTTGATGGAAAGACTGTGCTGCTTAGAGTGGAGTTTAATTCACCAATGGGCCCTAAAGGCGAGATACTCGACGATAAGAGGATCAGGGAAAGTCTGCCGACCATAAAGGGACTGGAAGACTCGAAGCTGGTGCTTCTTGCCCACCAGAGCAGGCCCGGGAAAAAGGATTTCACCACCATGGAAGAGCACGCCAGGCGCCTCCAGAAGTACGTAAAACAAAACGTAAGGTACGTGGACGACATTTTTGGCTGGAACGCCAGGTCTCATATCATGAACATGGAAAAGGGCGACGTCCTGATGCTTGAGAACGTCAGGTTTTATTCCGAAGAGACGCTGGAGCAAAGCCCTGAAGCCCACTCAAAGACACATCTCGTTAAAAAACTTGCACCTGTCGCGCAGATCTTCCTGAACGATGCCTTTGGCGCTTCCCACCGGTCCCAGTGTTCGCTGGTCGGCTTCACTCCCGTGCTGCCGTCAGGCGCCGGCAGGCTGATGGAAAAGGAGATAGATTCCCTCAACGAAGCGCTGACGGGAGGAGGGGAGACGATATACGTCCTCGGCGGCGCCAAGGTGGACGACAGCATAAGCGTCACAAAGAACGTGCTCGAGAAAAAGATCGCGAGCAAGGTCCTGGTCACAGGGGTCGTAGCGAACGTGTTCATGGCCGCGAGCGGCATAAGGATAGGAAAGCCTAACATGGACTTCCTGGAGAAAAACGATTATATCGGCCAGATCGACCTGGCAAAGACCATTCTTAAGGCTTTTGACGGCAAGGTCGTATTGCCGTCGGATGTAGCGATAAACAAGGACGGAAAGCGCGAGGAGATAAACGTCATGGATCTGCCGACGGACTATCTTATATCCGACATAGGGCAGGCGACAATACTGAGCTTCTCCGACATGATAAGGCATGCGGATAAGGTCATCATCAACGGCCCCTCCGGCATATTCGAGAACCCGGAGTTCAGCGCCGGCACGAACGACATACTGATGGCCGCCACCAGGGCGAAATTCTCCGTGATAGGCGGAGGCCACAGCTCTGCGGCAGTGGAGCAGCTTGGCATCGAGGACCGGATCTCGCATGTTTCTACGGGCGGCGGGGCCTGCATAGACTTCCTGTCGGGCAAGAACATGCCGGCGATAGAGGCATTAAAGGCTGCAAAGGCAAGGATACAAAAATAAGCGTGTTAACCGGCCGTAAGGCCTTAATTTTTCTATTTGCTGGCTTATCGATCTTTGAAGTATCTTTGTAATATCAGGATAACGTATTTTCATTATTTATAAAAAGTGTATTTCGTCCCGAATGCCAGGCTTTTTACCATTATTATGCAATGGTATGCCGGCAGAATTTGCCGGTCAAAAAAGAAAAGCCTAATAAGCGTTCGCGTCTTGTTAATATACATTTGAGATGATAACATGACCAGCGATGTGTTTTTCGCGAGCTTCAGGGCAAGGTCGCCGGGAGAGAACAAGCTAAGCAAGATAAAAAAGCTATTTTCGGAGTCGGGTTTCAACGAGCTGATCGATGAGGATGATCTCACGGCCATCAAGGTCCATTTTGGCGAGGCCGGTAACGATACATTTGTAAGCCCCATCTTTATCAGGCCGGTAGTAGACAGGGTGAAGAGAAACATGGGAAAGCCGTTCGTGACCGATACGGCCACTCTCTATAACGGATACAGGCGGAACGCGGTCGACCATGTCACCACGGCAATAACTCACGGGTTCGGCTTTTCGGTGCTGGACGCGCCGGTGATAATCGCGGACGGTCTCACCGGCAATGACCATGTGGAAGTGGAGATAGAAAAAGGGCACTTTAAGACTGTCAGGATCGCCAGTGGTATCCATGAGGCAGATAGCATGATCGTCATGTCCCACTTTAAAGGGCACTGTATGGCAGGGTTCGGAGGCGCCATTAAGAACCTGGCCATGGGATGCGCTCCACCCGCAGGAAAACTTGAGCAGCATTGCGCGAAGGCCATGGTCGATACGGACAAGTGCATAGGGTGCGGGAAGTGCTCGAAGGCATGCGAATACTACGCCATACACATCGTAGACAAAAAGTCAAGGGTCGATGAAGAAAAATGCATATCCTGCGGGGAGTGTGCCGCAGCATGCCCCGAGTACGCCATAGACTTCGACTGGGAGAAGGATGTGCCCGTATTCATCGAAAAAATGGTGGAATACGCTTATGGGGCGGTAAAGGATAAAAAGGGAAAAGCAGGCTATATCAACTTCCTGATGAACATTACGCCTGACTGTGACTGCGCCCCGTTCAGTGATACGCCCATTGTTCCGGACATAGGCATACTTGCATCAAAGGACCCTGTGGCGATAGACAAAGCCAGCGTTGACCTTGTTAATAAGCAGATAGGCATTCAGGCATCGATGCTTGCCTGTAACCTTGAGGAAGGAAAGGACAAGTTCAGGGGACTGTGGGATAACGTGGATGGCAACAGACAGCTTGTGTACGGGGAAAAGATCGGTCTCGGCAGCACAGATTACCGACTGATAGAGATCTAAAAAACGCATATTTTTTAGGATTAAGCCCTTTATTGCTCGGGAGCGAGTTTTTCAAGGCCTCTCGGGCAGAACCCCAGCGCGAGCCATTCGCATCCGCGGCAGATGTCCTTGAAATCTTCGGGTCTTATCTTTTCTTTGATCAACGTGTACAGGTCTTTGGCTTTGAACCTGTCTCCCGGTTTTATGCCAAGCTTGTTCATGACCCTGCGGTCCATCTCTTTCACCGTAGAGTCAAGCTTAAGGCCGCCTTTGAAGCAATCCTCTCCCTGGGCGTTAGGGCATGCAAGGCAAATAACGTCGCAGCTATCAACTACTTCGATCTCCATGTCCGGGTTCTGGTCTATCATGCGTTTTACCTTATAAAAGTTTTTTATGAACTCCGCGGTGTAACCTACGCCCTGAAAGCCCAGCATACATAAAAGATGATGGGCGCGAAGCGGTATACCTTTGAAATCCCCGGCATTTGCCTTTTTTACCATGTCCTGTTAAATATATATTAATACGTTATAAACATTTTGAATTCAAACTACTTTGAACTTCTTTTTATCAATTTCCAAGCAGATAACTTTTTTATTATAATGCGGATAACAAACTTATATTGACATATAATTGAGGTGATCTTTTTTACATCCGACCTGACACCACTGCTCAAGCCCCGCACTATCGCGGTGATAGGCGCCTCCGGGAACGAGTCCAAATGGGGATATAAGGTTTTCCACAATATCATCAGTAACAGGTATAAAGGCAAAGCATACCCCGTAAACCCTTCGGCTGACGAAATTTTAGGAAATAAGTGCTATCGGTCGATAGGCGACGTGCCTGACGAGATCGACCTTGCTGTCATCATAGTGCCCGCCCCGGTAGCCCTGAAAGTCGTCGATGAGTGCGGAGAAAAAGGCGTAAAGACATTATGTGTCATAACGGCAGGATTTAGCGAAGTGGGACCTGAAGGCGCAAAACTGGAAAAGATACTTAAAGAGAAAGTGAAGGGCTACGGCATGAGGATGCTCGGCCCCAATACGATGGGTTTTGTAAACCGGAGCATAGGGCTGAACGCAAGCATCGTTCCGCGGATGCCGTACAGGGGAGAGATCTCTTTTATAAGCCAGAGCGGGGCTCTCGGGCTCGCTCTTGCAGACTGGGCTCTCGGGTCTCAGCTGGGGCTTAACTGCATCATAAGCACGGGAAACAAGGCCGACATATCCGAGGCCGACCTGCTTGAGTTTTTCGAGGAAGATGCCGATACATGGACCATAGCGATGTACATCGAAGGGCTAAAGGACGGCAGAAAGTTCATGAATTCCGCGCTAAAGGTCAAAAAGCCAATGCTCGCCATAAAGTCGGGCGTCAGCCAGGCCGGAGCACGGGCGGCAGCATCGCATACCGGCAGCCTGGCCGGTTCGGACTCGGTATATGACGCGGCATTCAGGCAAAGCGGCGTCATACGCGTGGAAGGCGTGGAAGGTATGTTCGATGCCGCAATGGCGCTGTCGACGCAGCCCCGCCCGAAAGGCAACAGGGTGGCCATACTGTCTAATGGAGGGGGAGCCGCAATAATGGCAAGCGACGCCTGTGAGCGAAGGGGCATGAAAGTCCCGCCGCTCAATAAATATACAAGCGCGGGCATCGCGAGACTGCTTCCGGCTTTCGCTTCGGTCAAAAACCCTGTCGATACTGTAGCAATGTCTGATTATGAGCTCTACAGGGAATCTCTGAAGATCCTGATAAACGATGACGACATAGACTGTGTCATGGTCATTTATGCGCACGGCGGATTTACCGACGCCATGGAGCCTGCAAATGCGGTAGTGGACGCGCTGAAGGAGAAATATCCTAAACCTCTCGTCGCCTGCTGGATGGGCGGGGAAGATATAGAGAGCGTTGCCAGGATGTTCAGGAAAAACCGCGTGCCTTATTATCCCGTTCCTGAAAGGGCCGCCGAGTCGCTCCGGTGCCTTATCGACTATAATAATTTCTTAACCGCGAGGTCTAAAAATGATGCTGGATGAACTTAAAGCAAAGTCGCTGCTAGGGGATTTTGATATTCCCGTGAACGATGGCCGTGAAGTGCTTGACGTGGACGATGCGGTGAAGGCAGCCGGCAGCATCGGGTTCCCGGTGGCGATGAAAGTGTTATCCCAAAAGATCTCGCATAAGAGCGACCTGGGCCTTGTCAGGCTGGACATAAGCTCCTCGGAAGGCGTCAGGGATGCCTACGAACATATCCTATCAAAGGCAAAAAGTATCGATCCCGGGGCAAGGGTAGTCGTAGAGACCATGGCGCCTGACGGTACTGAGGTCATCGTCGGCGCAAAAAGAGACCCTCAGTTCGGCCCTGTCATACTTTTCGGGCTCGGAGGCATCTTTGTGGAAGTATTCAAGGATGTTTCCCTGAGAGTAGCACCTGTGAACAAAAAAATGGCAATGAACATGATCGGCGGGATCAAAGGATACGTCATACTTAAAGGATACAGGGGAAAAAACGGCGTAGACATTGACGCCCTGGCTGACATAATAGTCAAAGTGTCCGATCTCATGATGTCAAGGAAAGATGTCCAGGAACTGGACGCTAATCCGGTCATCGCATATGAAAAGGGTGCTGTCGCGGTCGATGCTCGCGTCCTTTTAAAAGATTAGCTATGATGTCAGCGGCGGTACACCGGGGCCGGCGCATCAAACGGCGCCCCTGCGGCCTTTTCATACTGTCGGGGATCTTTTATACCGTAGCAGCGCGACTCCATCGCTATAGCTACCCTGTCAGCCCTGTTAGATAACGCATATAATAATGGGACCGTTATCGATAATATTCCCTTTAACGCATTGACCGGTCCTTTAAAGCTCACGCCCCTGGATTCCTGGGCCATCCTTATCGATTGATACTCGGAGTATATCACCGGCAGAAATGTGATCGCCAGCATCATCATCGTCGCTATGTCCCTGCCTATCTCTGTCTTAGTGACCCTGCTCAGCGGCCTTAACGATCTCTCGACGGTATCTGCGAACTCTGTCTCCGACGTTGTTATGGTGACCACGGATCCTGCCAGGTACAGCAGTATCATCCTCGCCGCCGAGGCCGCGGCAAGCTCCGCGCCTGTCGAAGTTATATCGACGATCCAAAAAGACGCAAGGACATCGCCGCCTTCTACAAGCACTGCCTGTGCTATCGATATGACGGCTATCACCGGTATCGCGGGTAAAAACAGCCTTAGCAAACTGTTGATATTCACCCTGAGCGCGAGCATCGATATGATGGTCACGGCGAACAGTATGGCGAATTCATACGCCCCTGAGAGCATGACTGTCAGTATGCCGAAAATAGCCAGAGCGAATATCTTCGTACCCGCGGATATCTTCATTTTCCCGCCCTCCCAGTTATCTGTGCGAAAATATTGTCGGCCAATTTTTCAGGAGTAAAGGCATTTCCGGGTTCGAGCCCCATTTTTTCAAGTTTTCGGGACAGAAGGACTGTATCAGGCAGCGGTAAGCCCATAGATTCAAGGCTATCATATCTCACAAGGCTATCGGGCATATCATCTGCGATAATGCTTCCGGAGTCCATTACTATGGCACGGCTGCAAGCCCCGAGCATATGGGCAAGGCCGTGGGACGCGACAACTATGGTCATACCTTTATCGTTGAGGCTCATTAAAGTCCTCAACACCTGCTTCTTTCCCTTAAGGTCAAGCCCTGCAGTAGGCTCATCGAGAAACAGGTATTCGGGCTCCGTGGCTATAACGCATGCGATGGCGGCAAGTCTTTTCTGGCCGTGGCTAAGCTCCTTCGGTGATATGTCCAGCGATCTTTCATCAAGTCCCACTGAAGCTATAGACCTCAAGACCTTTTCGCCAATCAGACTTTTATCGACTCCCATGTTCTTGATGCCGAAAGCCACGTCATCGTACAATGTCCTTTCGAAGAGCGCCCGCTCCGGGAACTGGACTGCGAAAGCTACCTTGCGGCGGCATCTTTCGGGAGATACCCCGTTGATCGTCACCGACCCTTTTTTAGGCTTTAAAAATCCTGCCATGCATTTTAATAGGGTGGTTTTTCCCGAGCCGTTACGGCCTGCGACCATTACGAACTCGCCATTGCCTATCTTAAGCGTCACGTTGTTCAGGGCGCGGGCTTCGCCGGGCTCGCCGGGGCTATACATATGTGTTACACCCTTTAGCTCCAGTGGCAAATCTCTCTCACCGCCCCTTCAACGCTCCAAAGGTCGCCTGTGTCCGCTCCGAGCTTTTTCAGCCTTTTGGAGAACCTTAACATCTGGGGCACGTCTACGCCTATACTTTCAAGTTCTTCATGCCGGGAAAATATCTCCTCCGGAGTTCCCCGCATGGCTATTTTACCGTTATCCACGACGAAGATCTCATCGGCCAGCAAAGCCTCTGCAGGGTCGTGCGTTACAAGAACGATCCCTCTGTATCCGCTCTTTAATTTCCCGATGATTTCCCTTACCAGCCCGGTCCCTTCGCCGTCAAGGAGCGATGTGGGCTCGTCCATGGCTATATATGAGGGGTTCATTGCAAGGACTCCTGCGATCGATAAAAGCTGCTTTTGCCCGCCGGAAAGGTCATGAACGCTCTTATCGGCCATTTTCTCAAGCCCTACAAGACTGAGAGATTCTATTGCCACGGCAAGGGATTCAAATGATGAAAACCCGAGGTTCTTTGGACCGAACGCCACGTCGTCCAGGACTTTTCTGGATACCAGCTGGTCCTCGGGATCCTGAAATACCATCCCAACTTGACGCCTCGCATAATACATATCGTCCCTGGTATTGATGCCGTCCACAAGGCAATCCCCGGAGCCCGGCAATAAAAGGCCGTTCATCAGCCTTATCATCGTGCTTTTTCCCGAGGCGTTAGGTCCCATGATCGCGATGACCTTCCCCTTCTTTATTTCAAGAGAAACGTCCTTCAGGACCTCTTTGCTCCCGTAAGAAACTGAAACATTTTTAAGCTCTATCAAATCCGGACCTCTTTTAATCGCTAAGTCTGAACCTGGTGGCGATATATGCTGCCACTAACACCTTGATAATGTCTCCCGGTATGAAGGGCAACACTCCGACCAGCAGCGCTGTGTCAGGGGCCATATGCGCGACCAGCATGAGCTGTGCGGCTCCGCATATGTATATCATCAGCGTCCCGAGAGACATGGCAATTAAGTACTGCATGTAGCCGGGTTTTTGATATTTTTTAATGATCATCCCGATCAATATGGCGCATAAAACGAACCCTATGAGGTAACCGCCGGTAGGCCCGATAAGGACTCCAAGGCCCGACTGTCCTCTTGAAAAGACCGGGAGGCCGACAAGTCCCAGCAATATGTATACTATCATGGACAGCCCGCCGAAATACGATCCGAGCACGCCTCCTGCAAGTATGACGAAAAAAGTCTGCAATGTCAGCGGAATGATGCCCAGCGGTATGGTTATCCACGCACCAACGGCCGTAAGCGCGGCGAACAGAGATGCATAGACCATTTTATTGACATAGCTTCTTTCAGGGACGCCCTGCATAAATTGTAAACCTCAAAAAATAGAAGGTTTACAAATATTTAAAACTTGCCAGAGTATCAACACGTTGACTATGCCTGTATCACTCCGGTATCTTGCCTGATGACAAATTCATATCTTAGATCTCAGCAGGAAATAAGCCACTATGGCGAGCATGAATATCGAAGAGCCTACTAGTATGATGATACCGTTCATGTTATCATTGTCAGGCGGGGGTGTAGGCGTAACCGTTGGCGATGGTGTCGGTGTCGCTGTCGGTGTAGGCACTATTGTCGGCGTGGGCAATGGCACGGCATTCGCAGGGCTTATCTTAGAGAGCACTGGAGTATACTTATCCTCCCTTCCGGAATCGCCCAGCTGTCCGTACTGGTTATTTCCCCATGCGAGCACGGAACCATCATCTCTCAGCGCCAGGCAGTGCGAGGGCCCTGCTGATATCATTTTGACATTATAGAGGCCGTATATCATCGATGGAGCGCTTACCGGGACATTACTTAGCTCTCCGTTCCCGAGCTGCCCGTATTCATTATTACCCCATGCCCATACCGATCCGTCTCTCTTCACGGCTACAGAATATGAGCCGCCCGAGGCTATCAGCTTCACGTTATCCAGCCCGCTGATCTTTACTGGCGTTAAACTACGCTCTGTGCTGTCATTGCCAGGCTGTACCTGAGCGTTACTTCCCCATGCCCATACCTGGCCGTTCTTATCGAGCGCGAGGGAGCAGGTGTAACCGGCTGATAACGAATCCGCCGCCAGCAGATCAGTAACGCTTACCGGGTCAATGCTGTTCAGTGTCGTGCCATCGCCAAGCTGGCCTTCCTTGTTTTGACCGAGGGCGTATACCCCCCTCATTTTGTTAGCCGCCAGTAAATGATGGCTTCCTGCAGCGATACTGTTTATCAGGTCCAGGTCCTCTATCATGACCGGGCCCTTAAGGCTTTCATTCTTCGCGTCGACAGCCTTTCCTAAAAAGTTATAGCCCCATGTCCATACAGTCCCGTCATATTTTAGGGCTATGACGCTCTCGTTCATGACCACTATATCCCTGACGGACGTCAAACCGGCTACCTGTACAGGAACATCGCTTTCAACGCACGTCCCGTCGCCAAGCTGGCCATAACGGTTATTTCCCCAGCCCCATACGGTGCCGTCGTTCTTGATGACCATCGTAAAAGAATTACCTGCCGCTACAGCCCTTATGTCCGTTAAAAAAGAGACCTTGTTCATATAGTCATAATAGGATACCTGCACCGGAGCGTACCTGTCTATCCTTGTCCCATCCCCGAGCTGGCCATACCCGTTGCTGCCCCAGCACCAGACAGTCCCGTCATCTTTCAACGCCACTGAATGCCCATGCCCTGCAGCCACAGCGATCACTTCAGGTTCCATTGCCATACAGCTTACAGCCGACATCAATAAAAAGCACATAATGCAAAACGGTAGTGAGAATGTGATCGCGTATCTCATTATAACACCGTATCCCCGGCAATTGCCTTTGATACAATTTAATAAAAAACCTTTTAATGTTATATATTTTGGCCATCAGGGCGATCTTAAGACCTTATTTCTCCTTGATGTTCTTCAGGTGCCTGCAGTCGCCAGATACTATCTTTTTGACCGTTCCGTCTGTGAGCTTGACAATGAGCGAACCATCCTCGTCCACGTCCTGCGCCACTCCCCTGATCTTCTCGTCCTGGCATGACACTTCGACCGGCCTTCCAAGCGTGTCCGAAAACCTTCTCCAGTTCCACAGGATGGGCGTGAACCCTTTTTCCTTAAAGGTCAAGTAATCCTCTTCAAGCTCTTCGAGCAGCGCCTGAATGAACCGGACCCGGCTGACCTCTTTTCCGAGCTCCGCCTTCATTGTGGTGGCAGTTTCCAGCGGGATATCATTGTTCACGTTCACACCGATACCGAGTATGATGAAGTTCACTATGTCCGTCTCCGCGCTCATCTCTGTCAGGATGCCGCAGATCTTCTTCCCGTTGACAAAGACGTCGTTCGGCCATTTTATCACCGCTTCAAGTCCCATTCCCCTTAACGCCTTGGTCACCGATACCGCGGCCATCAGGGTGATGCTGGATGCATGCATCGGGTCAATGTTCGGCTTTAAAATAACGGACATCCATACGCCGCCGCCCTTCGTTATGAACTTACGGCCGAGCCTTCCTTTGCCTCTTGTCTGAGTCTCGGCGACGATCACGGTGCCCTCTTCGACGCCTTCCTCGGCCATCTGCCTTGCGACTATGTTCGTGGACGTGGTGACATTAAAATGAACGACTCTTTTTCCCAGCAGCTTTGTCTGAAGACCGTACTTTACCTCGGAGGCATAAAGCCTGTCAGGGACTCCCACAAGCCTGTATCCTTTGTTCTGCTGTGAGTCGATGACATACCCTTCTTTGATCAATGTGTGTATCTGTTTCCATATGGCCGTCCGTGTGACGCCAAGCGACTCGGCCAGATACTCGCCGGACACATAATCATTCTTCTCTCTCAATACCTGCAGTATCTCTTCTTTTGTCATTTCATAAAAGAGAGGTCTTTAAATCTGATAAATATAGCGGAATCGATGAAAAAAGAATGTATCTATCTAAAAAGCATTTGCAGGGGTATGCAGCAGTATCATACCCCTTACATATAATGCTTTACTGTTCCGATCACTAGCTTTTGTGGACAGTCAGAGGTATACACGAAGTGTTGAATAGGCGCGGCATAGTATTCTATCCCGCCCCTATCTTGAAGTATGCCCACCAGATGTTGCCCGGTCTCTATCAGCAGTCGCAATTGTCGTAAAATGGACAACCGCAGTCGCAGCTGATGTCAAAGCAGGTTAATTTTGCAGTGACTTCCGGCAGTGTGACCGTTGCCTTGGGTGCGATGTTGACTATCGGGAATACCGGATTGATGTCAGGAGATACCAGATTGACAGGCTCTGTCTCTGTCAGTACTGTCGGGCATCCGAGATTGAATATCGGACCCTGTATATCCTTTACCTTGAACTCGCAGTCACAGTCGGGGCATTCCTCACAGTCACAACCCGCACAGATCGTGCCGCAATCAAAGTCTGTCACAGAATCGATGCCTATGCCTTCCATGGCAGCGATGTCACCTGCATTGAGGCCTATTCCGTCCATACTATCAACAGAGTCTATGCCGATGCAGTCTTCAAGACCAAGAATAGGGAATCCCGATAGAGTCGGAGCCTTCAGGCTATTACCGACCCTGTTATTGTCTGATAGCGCATAGACAAGCCCATCGTCCGCGACAGCATCGACATAGGTGTCTGCTGCAAAAGCGTTACCCGCACTCATTAGGACAAGGCTGGCAATGGCCAACACTAAAAGTATTTTCACCCTCATTTTCAATACCCTCCTATACTAAAAAAAGTTCATCCTATCAGAATAAATATATTATACAGGATGATTGCACTTTTTTAAGGATTAAACCTTTAATATAGCATAAATATGGCTTAAATTAGAAGAAGATACGGGGAATTAGCTATAGCATGTAATATTCAGCCAGTACTTAATACCCGAAACTGTCCTATGACCGCCATATCGATAAAAAGATGCCGGAATATGCCGGCCTGTCATTCTGGCTTTGTCAGCACCATGCCGCCATGTGGCGATACGAGCACTGTCGCATCGGGGCCGTGCTTTTTAAACGCGGCTTCAAGAGCATCCTCAGGCGTCTTTGCCGGGATCAGGAACATTTTTCTTACGGTCTCATCCGGGATCGCTGACACCAGATATATGTCACACTTCATCGCCGTCCTGGCTATCACGGATGCTTTGTGTCCGCCCAGCTCGAATTTCTCGTCCATCCTCCGCGCTTGAGCCTCTATGGTCGTCGCCTCGTCGACCCAGCATGCGAAAACGTCATTACCCAGACATTCCACGCACTGCGCGACCATGATCATAGTTCCGCCGTCCTTTACGACATGCTTGGCATTGTCCATGGCCTTTTGCGCCTGGTACATGTTAATATCCTTGGGGTACCCCCCGGCGCAGGTGATCACGATGTCCGCCTTCGGGACCGTGACGCCATACATATTATCCACGAACTTGATGCCTTCCCTGTGGGCCTTCATCGGGTCTCCGGCTACGACGGCTACGATCTCCTTTTTACTGTTCAGGATAACGTCCAGCAGGAAATCCACCTTCATCATTCCAGGGACCTGGTCTATCTCTTCCCTTATCGGGCTGTCGAGCCTGCCCGTTTCAGCCCTCGGGTCTCTCATCATCTCATGGTTGTTCTGTATCGTGTCATGGCTGGCGCATCCCGGAAGGATGGCCTTGACACCGCCTGAGTAGCCTGCAAAATAGTGATACTCGATATTACCCGTGCATACTACCACGTCCGCATCGAGCAATTCCCCGAATATCTCGATCCGGTGCCCAAAGGTCGAAGTGCCGATGTACCTGCAGTCATTCTTATCGTGGTCTATGCATCTCACCCGGCCGTATGCGTCTCCCATCAACGCCTTATGCTCTTCGGGGGTACATTTTCTATGGCTCCCGAGCGCTACAATGACCGTGATATCTTTATCCTGTACGCCCCCCGCATTGATCTCGTCCAGCACTGCGGGCAAGAATTTATATGAAGGGCAAGGCCTGGTGACATCGCTGATGATGACCGCGACTTTCATGCCGGGCTTTAACTTCTCCCTCAGTCTCGAAGACCCTATGGGGTTTTCCAGGGCATTTTTTATTTCCGCAAGCTCATTCTTGACGCCGCCCAGCTCTTCAGGCGTGATCACTTTTACGAGGTTTTTATCAGGCACTTCAACATGAAAGTGCCCTTTGCCATATTTCAATTCGATGATAGCCATTAGTTTTTCCCTTCTTGCCTTGATGTAAGACCATAAAGGACGTTAACCTGACAGTCAACTCAACATTATATGAAAAAAGGCCAATATAGATATATTTTTCTTACAGGCAAATGCGAGTAAAAAAATTAAAAGTTAATCGTCAGAGCCTCCGGAATCACCCGAATCGTCCGAATACTCCACTACTTCCGTATCGTTGTTCTCATCAAAATAGTCCGTGTCATTATTTGACCTTCTTCTCTTTGGCTTTAAAAAGCTGAATAAGCCCATGATAGATCACCTGTTAAGACACGTAAGTCACTTATGTGATATAGGTTTTTGCCATTATTAAAAAAAGACCGTATGGCATATATCGTTGCGCCATACTTCATATGAGTGAAATGAGCAACAGCTCGGAGATGTCGATGACCTTTCCGCCGGCGTCCTCAAGGTTCGTGTTGCACATCGGGCACGCGGTCACTATATATTCCACTCCCTCCGGAGTGTCCTGGAGACGTTTCTTGGCTACTCTGTCCGACAGGTCCCTGTACCCGCGGCGCACGCCACCTCCGCCACCGCAACATCTCGCGTCTTTCCCGGATGTTTTCATCTCGACGAGGTCTGCGACCCTGTTGATGACTATCCTGGGCTCCTCATAGACTTTCATGCACCTTCCCAGGTGGCACGGGTCATGGTATGAGACCTTGAACGGGAGCCTGTTAAGCTCAAGCTTATCGAGGTTCCTGGCGAGGAACTGGGATATGTGAAGCACTTCCACATCAAGGTCATAGCTCTCCTTTAATGTCTTATAGCATCCGGCACAGCCTGTGACTATCGTTTTCGCGCCGCTCTTCTCTATCTGGCGTTTATTATGCTCCATCGTCACGGCCTTTCCGCCCAGCCTCAACAACGGGGAGCCGCAGCACCTCTCGTCTTCCAGCACTTTCGCGCCGAAGCGGCTCAATATCCTCAGGTTGGCTATCGCAGAGCTTCTTTTTCTATAGGATGACAGGCAGCCGGACCAGAATATAATATCCGATCTTCCAGTAGCCTTAAGGTCTTCCGGTATCCATGCATTCCTGGGGCTCTCGTCATTAAGCGGGTTACCGTAAGACTCAACGCTTTTCAGGACTGCATGATAATATTCAGGAACGTAATTCTTGCTTACAAGCTCCGCCCTGGCGGCCTCGACCACATCGTCAGGCTTCGCGCCCGACGGGCATGTCGCGGAGCATATAGAACAGGTGAGGCAGGTATAGAACGAATCCTTCATCGCTGCCGACGGCTCTACATTCTCCGATAAAGCCCTCGCGAGCAGCATCCTCCCCCTAGAGTTCGTGGACTCCCACCTGAGCTCATCGTTGACGGGGCAGAGCACGCGGCATCTTCCGCACCTGGTACACTTCAATATGTCTTCAATATGGTCCTGGATCATTTTTACATCCCCATCTTTCCGGGGTTCATGATGTTTTCCGGGTCTATGGCACGCTTAATGGTCTTCATGACCTCATAGCTTTTCCCGTGCGCCCTGGTCATATAGCTTCCCCTGATGACACCGGTGCCGTGCTCGCCCGGCAGCGTGCCTCCAAGCGTCAGGACAATGTCATAAATGTCATCCTTAATTGCGTGGACCTTTTTCCACTCTTCCTCGTTGCGCTGGTCTATCGCTATGCCAGTATGAAGGTTACCGTCACCTATGTGCCCGTATGTCACAAGCGGCATCCCGTGCTTTTTACCGATCTCCTGGATCTTCTTGAGCATGAACGGGACGTCCTTTATGGGCACGCCTATATCCTCTGCCTCATACACCCTGACCTTTCCGGGGTTAAGCTTGGTGATGGCAACACCTACAAGACGTCTCGCGGACCATAGCTTTTCTTCCTCTTTCTTGTTCTTCGCCACGGTGGTCCTGCCATTGCACTTTTCGCACGCGCTGCAGACCATTTCGACCTGCCTTGCCACAGACTCTTTATACCCGTCCACTTCGAACAGCAGCATCGCCTCTACGTCCGGAATATCAAGGGTGGGGTCGATCTGCTTGACCGCGCTGATGGCGCTTCCGTCCATGATCTCCATGGCCGCGGGTATGACGCCGGATGACAGCGTCGCTACCGCAGCTCTGCCTGCGTCCTCGATCCTGTCAAAATTTGCCATGACGATAGATTTAGTCTCCGGAAGGGGATAGATCTTAAGCCTTGCCTTTGTTATTATTCCCAGCGTGCCTTCGCTTCCGACGAACAGTCGCGTCAGATCATATCCTGAAGACGTCTTGGGCGCCTTACAGCCCGTATTGATAATATCGCCATTAGGGAGCACGACCTCAAGGTCAAGGACATAATCCTTTACAGTGCCATATTTTACGGAATGCATGCCGCTCCCGCCGTTCGCGATCAGCCCGCCTACGGTGCACATGTCACTGCTGCCGGGGTCGGGAGGGAAGAAGAAGCCATGCCTGATAAGCTCATTGTTTAAGTCCCTGTGAATGACTCCGGGCTCTATGACCGCCTGGAGATTCTCTATCTCTATCTCAAGTATGCGGTTCATATTGGCCATATCGAACACGATGCCGCCTTTTACGGGCACCGAGCCGCCCGTCAATCCGCTGGCAGATCCTCTCGGAACTATGGGGACCTTTTTTCTTGCCGCAAGCTTCACGATCTCGGCTATCTCTTCGGTGTTCTTCGGCCTGACGACGTAATCGGCTTGCCCTCTGATGTACGATGAGTCAAACGAATAGCAATATAGCTCGGCCGGATCCGCGGTGACCCTATCCCGGCCTACGATACTTTGTAGCTCTTCCAACATACCCGTTCAGGTAAAAGACTTCCTCATAAGGGGTATAAATACGTTACTTATGTCGTTCAGTAATTTTTACAAAAAGGAATCTAATGTTCACAGCTTTTTATGCCCCGGGCCAGACATTGTCCCGGGCCGATACAGGCGGCGAGGCCTGTTAGAACGGTGATCGTAACGCTATATTTTAATGGCGATCACCGTATGCCGGTATCTATGTTCACGTCTATGACGGTCGTCCTGCCTTCGACGATCTCGAACGCAGCCGGCAATCCATCCGCCCTGTCTACACCCAGGGGCTTGATATCCAGGACATATGTTCCCGGCTTCAGTGAAGCCTGATATGTACCGTAATGCCCTGCCGGCACGATGTCGATCTCGCATATCGCTGTCGTTCCATCCTTATCGTATACGACGAGCTTTCTGCTCAAAAACACGTCGGGGTTTACAGAGGGGGTGACGCCCGGCCTCTCCACCGGCATTATAGGCCCTATGGTGACATTGCCCGAGACGGTCCCCGTGCCTTCCTCGACGGGCCCGGGGAAACCTTCGCCCAACAGTATGATCGCGGAGATCACGATGATAATAACGGCCGAAGCGGCCAGTAAAACGATCTTACTTCTCATGCCTGTCCATCCTTTGGTATCAAGTATAAGATATGAGCTTAAGGATATAATAGATATGTAAAACGATTAATACCAGGCATTTATTCTTTATTGTCCTCATCTTGATTCATGCAAAAATATTCTTTTAAATCTATAGTTATCTTTTTTGCGCAGGTATAGTAACCTTTTTAATCAATAATTTGGATAGAATAGATGGAGATAATATTAATGGTCACAACGATAGTTGTAGGCGGATTTTTTGGTGATGAGGGAAAGGGCAAAATAGTGGCCCACATAGCTAACACCGATAATCCGACGATCATTGCCCGCGGCGGCGTGGGGCCGAACGCAGGACACACTGTTCTTAAGAATGGAGTTAAACACGGGGTCCGTATGGTCCCATCCGGGTTCGTATATGATAACGCCAGACTGCTCATAGGCGCGGGGGTCCTTGTAGACCCCGTCGTCCTTGACAGGGAAGTATCTATCCTCGGGGTCGGGGACAGGCTCGGCGTCGATTACAGGTGCAGCATTATAGAGGAAAAGCACATTATCGAGGACAAGGGCACGGAGATGCTCGCAAAGAAGATCGGTACCACAGGCACAGGATGCGGGCCTGCCAATAAAGAGCGTGTCATGAGGAGCGCGCTCCAGGCGAAGGACTTCCCGTCACTTAAAAAATATCTTACCGATGTCTCTCAGGAGTGCAATGACGCCATATCCCGCGGAGAGAACATTATCATCGAAGGCTCTCAAGGCTTTGGTATCTCTTTATACTACGGCACATACCCGTTCGTCACTTCAAAAGACACTTCCGCTTCGCAACTGGCAGCAGATGTGGGTGTGGGCCCGACAAGGATCGATGAAGTGGTAGTGGTGTTCAAGGCGTTCCCGACAAGGGTCGGGGAAGGCCCGTTCCCGACCGAGATGTCCCCGAATGAGGCAAAGGGATACGGTATCGAGGAGTTCGGCACCGTTACGGGCAGGGCGCGCCGCATAGGGTACTGGGACGGAAAAATGGCACGATACTCTGCCATGATTAACGGCGCCACTCAGGCGGCGATCACGGGACTGGACCGCATCGATCCCGCATGTAAAGGAGTCACCGATTACGATAATCTGAGCGATAAGGTCAAGCAATTCCTGGACCAGGCCGAAAAGGATGCGGGAGTGCCTTTCACGATACTGTCCACCGGGCCTGAAGAGCATGAGATCATTGACCTGCGTAAGATCAAGAAGTGAGGAACTCTCATGAAAAAAGACCTTATGGAGATACTGTGCTGCCCTGTTTGCAAGGGCGATCTGGAACTCGAGGTCGTCAGGGAGAACGACGTCGAAGTTCTTGACGGGGCTCTATACTGTAAGAAATGTAACGAAAGATATCCCATAGAGGATGGGATACCGAACCTGCTTCCGCCGGAGCTAAGATAAGGCCGGCAAAAAACGAGGCGTGAGTATGGACCGCATGGAAGAGATAACCGGTTACGACGAGGTAGATGAGTCTACGGTCTTTGACGACGGGTACGTCGGTTTCGGGAAGAGCGATCGGCCGTCACCGGGCAGGAGGCGGGGAAAGAAGAACCTTTCAGGAACAAAGACCGCTTACAGGAGCAAGCCAGGGCGCTCGCGGGTCGGGCCGTTCCGGTTTGACGTAAGGGGCCTTATGAGGAGCGTGAATTCCATGCTGGGAGTGGCCATACTCGGCGTCATCGCCTGTGCCGCCATATTATTCGTCACGTTCGGGCAGGGACTTCTACCTTATTTTTATGGTTCGCTCATCGCTTCGATAGTCGTCATTTTTGTGATGTCTTACATGGCTGCGGCATTGTTTGGCCGTTAAGGGACTGATCAAAAATTAGCGACATTTTTTTATCTAAAATTTTTGCAATCCCGCACCCGTCTCGAAAAAAATTTTCATTCCTTCTCCCTGAAATCATTATGTAAATGTAAAATAGGCGCGTATATATATTCCAGGGTGCAATGCCTTGTTATACGGGCCGGCTCTTCCGCCGCACTGCATTAGTATATTGCTGTTTTCTTTTCGTGGATCTAATTCTTGCATGCCCCGATAAGTTTATCATTAAGTATAAGACTTAAGTGAACAATCACTTTTAAGAACCGGGGTGAATCTGAGTGAAATATGTAGTAGTGACCGGAGGTGTGATGAGCGGCCTTGGAAAAGGCATCACAGCAGCATCGACAGGCAGGATATTGAAGAACAAGGGCTATAACGTGACAGCGATAAAGATAGACCCTTACATTAACATAGACGCGGGCACAATGAGCCCATTCCAGCACGGGGAAGTCTATGTCCTGAAGGATGGCGGTGAAGCGGATATCGATCTCGGGCACTATGAAAGGTTCATGGACATCAATCTCACTTCGGACCATAACATCACCACAGGCAAGATATACAAGACCGTCATCGAGAAAGAGCGCAGAGGCGACTATCTCGGCAAGACGGTGCAGATCATCCCTCACGTCACAAATGAGATAAAAGAGAGGATAAGGCGCATCGCGCGCGAGAGCGGCGCCGACATATGCCTTGTCGAGGTCGGCGGCACTGTAGGCGACATAGAGAGCATGCCTTTCCTTGAGGCCGTAAGGCAGATGAACGCGGAAGAAAAGGAAGAGGATTTCACTCTTATCCATGTGACTCTCGTGCCCATCGACACGATGGACGAGCAAAAGACCAAGCCGACGCAGCACTCAGTAAAGGAGCTCCGCGAGCTTGGTATCCAGCCGGATATAATTGTCGGAAGGTGCAAGAAGCCTCTGCAAAAGTCCACAAAATCAAAGATATCACTGTTCTGCGATGTCCCGGAAGCGGCAGTCATCAGCGCCCACGATTCGGAAGACATCTATAAGGTCCCCATACAGCTTGAGCAGGAGGGCATGGCCGACTACCTGATGAAGCGCATGGGACTGGCCCCGCGCGAAGATTCGCAGTCATGGAACGCGATGGTCCAGAAGATGGACGACGCTGACCGAAACATTACCGTAGCTATCGTAAGCAAGTATGGTATAGAGGACGTATATCTTAGCGTTAAGGAAGCGTTAAAGCATGCCGGCATCGCCACGGGCTGCACTGTAAAGGTACAGTGGGTAGAGTCCGAAGACCTGGAGAAGACAGAAGACCTGTCACCGTTCTTCAAGGGCGTCGACGGCATCCTGGTCCCGGGAGGCTTCGGGGTAAGGGGCATTGAAGGTAACATCAAGGCTATCAGGTACGCCCGTGAAAACAACCTGCCATACCTGGGCCTTTGCCTTGGCTTCCAGCTTGCGGTGATAGAGTTCACCAGGAACGTGTTAGGGTACGCGAACGCCACCAGCAGCGAATTTTCGGCACAGGGCACTCATGTCATAGACCTGCTTCCGGAGCAAAAGGATGTCACTCACATGGGCGGCACGATGAGGCTCGGAGAGCACCCGGCATGGGTAAAGGAAAACACGCTGGCTCACAAGCTTTACGGCGTGACCAAGATATGCGAGAGGCACAGGCACCGCTATGAGGTTAACCCGGACATGATCGACGAGATCGAGGCGCACGGGTTGGTATTCTCCTCTAAGAACGATAACCGTATGGAGATCGCCGAGCTTCCTGCTCATAAATTCTTCATGGCGACACAGTTCCATCCGGAGTTCAAGTCGAGGCCGGAAAGGCCTTCGCCGCCGTTCTTAGGGTTCGTCAAGGCGATGCTGCAAAAATAAGGCTATTGAAAATGGCCGGGGCGAAAAGCCCTTATGATTTTTTATACGGCTCTGTGCCGTATAATTTTAGTATATTTTTCATTAACAGATCAAAATATTTCTTTTTCACCACAAAGTACACAAGGGCAACCAGGGTACACGGTTTTTCACCACAAAGTACACAAGGGCAACCAGGGTACACGGTTTTTCACCACAAAGTACACAAGGGCAACCAGGGTACACGGTTTTTCACCACAAAGTACACAAGGGCAACCAGGGTACACGGTTTTTCACCACAAAGTACACAAGGGTTACTAAGTAACACAAATTTTTTTTTGAATATGCTATTCTTTTAAGATACCTTCGCAATTTTTATCAAGTGTTGTCCCGATTTTGCTGTAATTTGAGAATCTATGCATGTGCTATGAGGCTGTCATATAAGATTTACATAAAAATATGGATACTACCTTTTATCAGATATTCATATGTTGGGACTTTTGAAAATTTTATGAATTTAAAATCCAAAAATCACTATGCACAATCACTTATAAAAAATCCTTCGTGCTCCTTGTTTGCCTTTGTGTCCTTTGTGGTTGAGCTTGTGTTCCTTGTTTGCCTTTGTGTCCTTTGTGGTTGAGCTTGTGTTCCTTGTTTGCCTTTGTGTCCTTTGTGGTTGAGCTTGTGTTCCTTGTTTGCCTTTGTGTCCTTTGTGGTTGAGCTTGTGTTCCTTGTTTGCCTTTGTGTCCTTTGTGGTTGAGCTTGTGTTCCTTGTTTGCCTTTGTGTCCTTTGTGGTTGAGCTTGTGTTCCTTGTTTGCCTTTGTGTCCTTTGTGGTTGAGCTTGTGTTCCTTGTTTGCCTTTGTGTCCTTTGTGGTTGAGCTTGTGTTCCTTATTTGCCTTTGCGTCCTTTGTGGTGAAAAACCGTGGACCTTAGTAACCTTTTCTGGTCTTTGTGGTGGAGAGAACTATAGAATATTCTTCCGGGATTTTAATCTCTAAAGAAAAAAGTACCGGATCTTATCCGGCTATTAACTCTTTCATCCTCTGTTCTTGATGACCATGACCTCTGCTATCTTGAGCGCGAGGTCGTCAGGGACGCCTAATACTTTTTGAAGCTCGTCAAGGAACTTTTTCTCCTCGTCCTCGACGACGCCGTCCGCAAGGATGAGGTCTGCCGCTACTGCGAAAGCCGACTCACGAAGCTCCTGGTTCAGGGTCTCTTTCGCCGCGATCATGATAGCCCCGGGGCCCTGCTTTTTAAGAGTATTGGCGGCCTTCTCTAACAAGTTCTTCATCTGAGGCTCATTGTATCCCCTGTACATCTTCATGCGGGACAGAGCCGATATGACGCCTACTCCCTCTTCCTGGGATATGGAACCATCGGATGCCACAGCCGCTAATACGACACCGGTGAATGCCTCCGGCGCGGTCAGTTTGGCCGGCTGGTTACCGCCAAACACCTTGTCGAATAATCCCATGTTATTCCTCCATTTTTAGAAGAAGCCATCGTTATTGCGATAGCTTTTATATGGCCCGTATCCGGCATGAACACATGCCGCCCGGGCGAGCAGGGATAAAGCAATTGTTTCATTTAATACTTGTCGGTATTTTTTCATCGATACGGTAAAACTTCATAGGGTTTCATAAAAATTCATAACAAAATAGTAAATTATAAAGCGACATAAAGTAATCTTAGTCCTTAAAAAGGAGATATCAGATGCCCGACCCGGATACACAGCGTAAGTTGATCGAGATATTAAGGATACTGAGCGAGTCGACAGAAGAGATGGGAGCCCGCAAGATCGCTGAAGAGCTTAACAGGCGCGGGTATAACCTGGGTGAAAGGGCTACAAGATACCATCTCAGGATGCTCGACGAGAGGGGATTTACTAAGAAGCACGGGTATCTCGGCAGAGTATTGACCAAGATGGGCGAGGAAGAGCTGAAGCATGCGCTCGTCACCGACCGCATGGGCTTCATATCGACGCGCATCGAGGACTTCGAGATCCGGACGACGTTTGACCCCGTCACTAATAGCGGGGACGTGGTCGTTAACATTTGCTACGTAAGCAAAAATGATTTTGATAAGGCGTTCGGCCTGATGAAGAGGGTAGTGGAATCTGGATATGCCATAAGCCCCAAGATACGTGTCGCGGACGAAGGCGAGGAGATACTGGAAAATGACGTGCCCGAGGGGCAGGTCGCCTTTGCCAGCGTTTGCAGCATCACCATAGACGGCGTGCTGATAAAGAACGGCATACCCGTCAACCTGAAATACGGTGGCATAATCAAGATCACCGATGGCGTCATACAGCGCTTCACGGATGTCATAGATTATAGCGGGACATCCATCAACCCGATGAGCGTTTTCACGAGCCGTAAAATGACCTCGATCATTAACGTCCTTGATAAGGGCTCCGGCTACATGCTCGCGAACATCAGGGAGATACCGATGACAGCCAGGGATTCTGCCCTAAAGCTGCTCGATGATCTCCATGCGGCAGATATTAACGGTATCTTTTCGGGATGCGAAAGTGTCAGGCCATTGCTAGGAGTGCCTATCGAACTAGGTAAGTGCGGCATAGCCAGCTATTCGGGAATAAACCCGTTCGCCGCGTTCGGGGAGGCAGGCATCAAGACAAGGATCTTACCGCTCGCAGCGGTCATGAACGTCAGGGAACTAAAGAAGATGGAGTAGGTATAATGGATAGCACACAAGAAAATCCACAAATTTTGGAAACATCGCACGGCCTTTCGGGAATGTTGAGGATGTTCAAGGCTACGATGACATCCCAGGGAATGAATCCCGGCGACAAGATAGTCTTTGTAGGAAGTGCGGGCACATGCGTGCCTTTTATTGAGCTTTTCGCTTACACTATAAGGGATTCAAAGGCAGAGATGGTACTTGTGCCTGACGGTGTCCTGGATGACTCCCGGGCTATCTGGTGGATCCCGGAGATAGGGATGCAGATAGGGGGCGCTGTCGACCCTGCAAATGCCGATTTCGTGATACTGCTCGGCGGGCTTTCGATGCCGCAGAGCAAGATAGGTGCCGAAGGCACGAACGATGTCGTTAAAAAGATCTTGAAGCCGGGCGGAAAGGTATTCGGTATTTGCTTCATGGACATGTTCGCAAAAGCAGGATGGTACGGCAAAGTGCCGTTCGACCTGGTCATGGACGCGACGATTGATCCTATCAGGCTTCAAAAATTAAACTGACCATTTTATTCAATTTCTTTTTCATTTTGATTTTTTTTCAGATTTGCTTTACTGGAAAAAATAGTGTATTCCGCAGTATACGTTGCCGTTTATGGATATATTACGACATTGTATCTTAAATCTATGATTTATTCAAATTTAGCCGGGAACTATTTTTAGATTATGATTAATATATATGATTATAATATCATATACGGTGGTTATTTTGAACCCCTCCAAAGAGTATGGGACGACGATCGCAGCGGGAGATAGCCATAATATAGAGAATCCGGAATACATGGGTGCATTACTTGATGCTATCTCGATCGCAGCCGAAGCGGAAAAAGGCGAGTTCGTGATCCCGTTGCTGCTTCAGCGCATGTGTATTTCGGTATCTGCCACATCCTCTGTGTTATATGCACTGTCAGATGATGGAAGATCCCTTATACCGCGCGTCGGCTGGGGTAAATACGATCCGGACATCATAGGGAGGCCGTACCCTGTCCGCGAACGCGGGGAATGGGAAAGCCTATTGTCAGGCAAATCAGATATGTTATCGGGATATTCGGAGTCGGATGAGACAAATTTTCTGGCGGTCCCTGTCAGGAGCGGCGGAAAAATATCCTGCATTCTAGAACTTAAGAGAGAAGAACGATTTTTTAAGGACGAGAAAAACCTTGTCCATGGCTTCGCGAACATCATCGGAATGAATTATTATACTGCCGGGCTCGCAAAGAGCAAAGCCGTCATGGATGAAGGCATTAAAAAAATACTGGATATGTCAAGCTTCGCGGCCATTACTGTGTCCGCGGACGGGACCGTAATGGAATTAAACCCGCAGGGAAGCGCATTCACAGGTTACGGTGAGCATGAGATCAAAGGGAGCAGTATCAAACGCTTATTAATGGTCACGCCTCAGGGTCACGTCATTTGCATTAAGAAAAACGGTGAAGAGGTGCCTGTCAGCATCACGTCCCTGCATTTCTCCAGGGGTGAAGGCGATGTTATCCTCCACCTGATCAAACCACCTCAGGATGAAGACAAAATAATGGAATATCGCGACACCTTAGAGGGAATAATAACCCGGTCTCCATTTGGTATCCTGGTCACTGACAGTAATGGTAATTGTGTCACTGTAAATGATGCCCTTGTAAAAATGCTTGACATTAAGCAAGAGCACATGGTCAATAAATATAATCTGCTGGAAGACCCTCTCCTGGAGAGCCACGGGCTGATGCCCAGGATAAAAAGAGTATATGATAGCGGAGATGCCGCGGAACTTATCATACCCTATGACATATCGCGGCTCCCGAAAAAAGTTGAAAAGCCTCATATCAAGATATTACGTATGATACTTTTTCCGGTGATGGGCCCCGAGCATAAGATAAAGAACGTCATCGCGGTCATTGAGGACCTCACCGAGAGGAAAGCCATGGAAAAGGATGTCCTGGAACGTACAAGGGAGCTTGCGATATTGAACGAGGTGAGCAGGCTCATCGTGTCTACCGCGACACTCGACGAGCTGATCGATGTTATGGTCAATAATTTTAATAAGGTCATTAACGCCGACAATTGTTACATTACCCTGTACGACGAGGACGAAAGAAAGTACTATTTTGCAGCCGCGACCGCAGATGTAAACGCCATATTCTCAGGACAAAGATTCGATTACAGCGAGAACGATAAGAATAAGACGCTCAGCCAGGTCGTCATGGAGTCTAAAAAGCCGCTTGCCATCGAGGACATACGTGATCATCCTTTATGCGAGTCGGATAGGAGGCTGGTGAAACTCTTAGGTATCAAGTCTCTTCTCGTGCTGCCGATGTTCGTGGGCAATAAGTTCATCGGGACCATAAGCGTTGACTCCGTTAAACGTAAAAGAAAGTTCAAGAATGGCGAGATCGACCTTATGATGACCATTACCAACCAGGCATCGATCATGATAGAGCGAGCCAAACTGTTCGGCGAGCTGTTAAGCGCTAACAAGCAGATATTGAAATCCTATGAAAAGCTAAGGGATTTCGATAAGATGAAGACCGATTTTATCACTATCACTTCACACGAGCTCAGGACTCCTTTGACCTCGATACACGGATATACCGAGCTTATGAAAGACGGCGCGTTCGGACCGCTTACCGGCGTACAAAAAGATAAGCTCAGGGTCATAGACCGTAACGTGAACCGGATGATGACGGTCGTGGAAAACCTATCGGAGCTCTCGCAATCCGGGTCTATAAGCTTTGATGTCAAAAAAGAACGGGCTTCCATATATGACATAGTGGATGTGTCCGTTAGCGCGATACGTCCTGTGGCATCCTCAAAAAATATTGATCTTACAGTGAAGATGTCCCCTGGACTGCCTTCGGTATGCGTCGATAAGAGTAAGATCATCAGGGTCATAGATAACCTTCTTGACAACGCCGTTAAGTTTACGCCTCCGGGAGGCAGGATCTGTGTATATGTATCTGCGACCCCAAAGAACGTCCATGTGGAGGTAAAGGATACCGGTATCGGGATACCTGAAGAAGATCTTAAGAAAATATTTACGGGCTTTTACAGGGTCGGATATCGTCCGTCTTACCAGTACACGGGTGTAGGCATCGGGCTTGCGATAGCCAAAGGAATAGTGGAGGCACATGATGGCAGCATATGGGCAGAGAGTAAGGTCAACGCAGGTAGCACGTTCCATTTCACGATACCCAGATGCGATTAAGACGATAAATATTATTATAATACTTAAAATAAATTTAATATTGTATGGATTCACTTCGGCTGAACATTGATTACGATGATCGGACAAAGACATTATATCTTTACGGCTCCAGTATCACGATCCACTGTCATCATTACATTTCAAACCTGCTTAAAATGATAGACTCATCCCCGTATGTGGATGGCGGAAGCATCATGTACGACGCGGCCGAAAAAGTCACGATCAAGCATATCGGGAGGGTTTTTGAAAAAAATAATATTACCGCGACCGATGAAAAATATGCCGCGGCCGAAGAGTTTTTTGGCAAGCTGGGTTTTGGAAGGCTAAAGTTCGACATCATTAATGGCGAAGTAAAGGGAGCTTCTTCTTCCGTAGGGTTCATACCAAAAAGCTGGACATTAAAGTATGGCGAAAGACCGGATCATATCTGTTATTTTACCGCCGGGTACATCGCCGGAGTGATCGAAGTGATAAATAATGCGCCGCAGAGCTCCTATGAAGTATCCGAGACAGCATGTATCGCCTCAGGCAGCCCGGAATGCGTATTTGTTGTGAGGTCGCCTATATGACGATAGACAAAAAGAAGATCGTTGATACCGTCAGGTCAATAAAGCTGGAAGAGGGTAAGGATGGTCTCATCAAGATCTTCGGTGTATATCTAACGTTCATGTACACGGATTTTTACAATGATTTTTCTTATGAGTTCTTATTTTCGGCAGAAAAGGAGATAGGGGAATATGCTATCGAATCGATCGAAGGCCTCTTAATACACGCAGCACAGGAGTGCGGCCTTGAAACGATGAACGCTGTCATGCAGTCACAAGAATGGAGATCGATCGTAGAGCCTTTAATATCTACGTCTAATGATAGGGTCGAGGCGATAGTCGAGATAGTCAACGCTTTCGGCTGGGGCAACGTACATGTCAAAAGCCTTGTCCCGGGTGAAGAGCTTACTCTCATAGCATATGACTCATACGAGGCAAACGGGTATCTGAAAGAATACGGAAGATCGGACAGGCCGCGATGTTATATGCTCAGGGGAGTTGCCGGATCCATAATGGATCTCGTATACGGTGACAGGCCTTTTCCGCTAAATCTGGAGACCTATCAGGCTGTACAGACGAAATGTATCACTATGGGGGACGAGTATTCGGAATTTTATGTCACAAAGGTGTGACATCAAATTTATGCTGCCGATCATAACAGGCATCTTTTTATGGAAATCGCTTCCTGCCGAATTTTATCAGCGACGCCAGAAGCAGAGTGCCCGCAGTGGCGGCTGTAAGTATCACGCCTTCGAGCACGCCATGCTGTTTTGGAAGCTGTATTGGAAGGCAATCCACACATGCAAAAAGCGTATCACAGCTTTCTTTATATTCGATATATATTTTCGCTGTGTGGTTACCTGTAGTGCCATTAGGGACGCTGGATTTCACGATGAACTCCCCGGCCTTTCCAGGCTCTACGACTAAATGGCCTCGGGGTATGCCGTTAATGTAATACGGCCAGTTATCCCCTATCTCTGCGGAAATAACGAACTCGATCGGGAATTCCCAGTTGTTATAGACCCTTACAGGTATTTCAAAGCTCTCGCCCTCTGTGGCGTTGATCACCGGGTATCCCTCCTCGTTTTTCTTAAGTTTGATCACGGCGTCGAACAAAGGGTCCCCCTCGACCGTGACCTTCAGGCAGAGCTTATTTGATTTTAGCCTCTCGCCTTTTAGGGTGACATTGATATAGTATTCACCCGGCACTGTATCTTCAGGGACATAAACATATAATCCCGTATCGGCTGTCACTTCGTCCGGTATGAAAAATTTCGTTCCGTTGAGCGTGGTCGCCGTCCAGCCTTCCGGCTTCTCTATCACGAAGTCCATGAACTTATTATCGGCATAATCGTTATTCAGCGATAATGTAAAAACGGTCGTAGATCCCGGCTTTACGACTCTCTCCGGCGAATAAGAGCCAAGGTCCACTTTCTCGAAAGGCAGGTCTTTAACGATCACCACTACGGGTATCTCTGCAAAATATGCGCCGCCGTTCACGACGATCTTTACTATATAAGTGCCTAGCTCATTTCCAGTATATTTTAGGGTGAAAGTATTAAAGTCAAAGCCTCCTGTCCGTACCAGTAATGCCTCGCCCTTCGGGAACCATGCCTGCCAATCCCTGCCGGGGGTGATCACAGTAAAGGTAACGGTCTGGTCTATGACCTGGAAGTTTTCCACAAGTATGGAACACTCTACTTCCCTTCCGGGGCTGGTCTCAAGGACCGGGTATCTGACATATGGCACGAACCCGTTGAACGGTATCGGGATAAGGCCGATGTTCAGGGTCTGGGTGGATTGGAGGTCCGCCTCAAAGATATTGTTCTGAAAAGATCTTGCAACAGCGACTACCGAATATTTTCCCGACGGCACGACCACAGAATAATAACCTATTGGATTGGATATCGTCTGGGCGACTATCGTGTTGTTACGGATAAAATATATTATAGCGCCGGGGATGGGGATCAGTACGCCCGGCCTGTCCCGTATGTCTATCGATTCGCTCACATAGCCTTCTATCACTATTATCTGGCCTGCCTGAGCATTTCCATTGAGCGGATCCTTTGTGATGGAGCTGTCTATCTCGATCTCGTCTTCTCCTACCGTGACCGATGTATCGATATCCGCTCCGGCATGCATCGACGCCGCCGGAAGTAATATCGAAGAAATGATCATTGCGCATAATATGACATTTGCCACCCTTGTCGATCCTTTTTCAGCTATGCTGTTCACCTCATGGAAGGGCACTAATCGAATACATATTAATTAATTCAGTTACGAATGGTACCAAATATATTATTAAATAGACTATTATATATAAATTTCTGATTATTATTTCCTTTTCTATTTTATCGCTTGTCATTTAAGCTATATCTCAAAAAATCTGGAATATCCTTTTACTATATACGCAACGGCGATTGATTCGACTCGCGATACTATAGTTAACTATATATAATCCCATTCTCATTTTTGCTAATCATGGAACTTCCTACGCCGGAGAGCATTAAGAAAAGAAGGATGAAGCTCGGGCTCACCCAGAGCGCATTAGCGGAGAAGGCTAACGTAAGCCAGCCTCTGATAGCCCGGATAGAGTCCGGGGATGTCGATCCGCGTCTTTCTACGTTGAGAAGCATCATCAACGCTCTTGACGAGATGGAAAAATGCAAGGTCACGGCCAAAGACCTTATGACATCGCAGATAATCTCGCTCTCTCCGGAGGATACTGTTGATAAGGCCGTCAAGCTAATGGAAAAATATGGGTTTTCACAATTACCGGTAATCGAAAAAGGGGTTCCAATCGGCAGCATATCCGAAAGCATCCTTGTACAGGCTATGGGCAGCGAGGACATCAGCAGGATAAGCACATCTAAAGTAAAACAGTATATGGACGAATCGTTCCCTGCAGTCTCACCAAGGACGGACATGGGCACTGTATCCCACCTTCTGGAATCCTATCACGCCGTGCTGGTGATGGAACTCGGAAAGGTAGTGGGCGTCATAACAAAGTATGACATAATGCGGCTCCTAAAGTGAACCGTTCATTTATCTGTATGAATATAAAAAATACCGGACATTAGTTGTGTGTCCCTTTAATTCCTGGTTTTATAATTTCTTTTTCACCACTAAACGCACGAAGGCGAACAAGGAACACAAATTTTTTTAGAAATTTAGAATATCCATTAAAAAATTTGTGTTCCTTGTTCGCCTTCGTGGTGAAAAGGTGGCGTTCCTTTGTTGCCTTTGGGATGCACTTGAAGAAAGATAACTGACATATACGTTAAAGAAATTACCGGACACATCACAGGTAAAAGAAGATGGTCTTTTCTGTCCGATTAGTTTCTTGACGCTCGCAGGTTTGATTTATATCGCCTTTCTTCCATTTCATAATGATGACTTACAGGAATGATATAGTATCAAGGGAATGTGACCTGATAAAGTGTCCGTATTGTTTTCCGGGCCTGAACGTTTTCGGAAAACAGAAAGGATTCTGCGGAATGGTCAGATCTTTACTTGATGTCGGATGCCCTCTCTCGAACGACCATAAACATTAAAACATTATATGTCCATTGATGTTGAACTACGTACATTCATGAGCCATAATATCCAATATTCAATATATTTTATGTTTATTGAAATGAAAATTTTTATAAAATCGTTTATTACACTTTTTTTCTTTCTATCACGGCCGTAAATGCTTTATTGACTTTGATTTATAAGTAAAAATGAAAAATTTTATATTGCATATGAGCGCTAGTAATTTAACATAATCTAGAGGTTTAACTATGTCAGAAATTTCAAAAGCTCCGATAGCAAGACTTTTAAGCGAGGCCGGAGGAGAGAGGATCTCCGCAGAGGCCGTCGATGAAATGGTAAAGTACACAGAGGACTATATACTGAAGATCGGCTCCGAGGCCAGCAAACTTTGCGCCCACGCCGGCAGGAAGACCATAAAGGCCGACGACATCAAGCTCGCTGTTGAGAGGCTTGGATCGTTTTAGGCGATACGATCATAACTCATTTTACGCACCAGAAACGGTTATAGGTCAAAGACGATACGTTCGTTTTTGACTAAAACCACTTTGATAAGGCTCTTTGTTTTACCGGGCTTCAGGGATTTCCGCCTTCCAGCCCATAGTGTATTTGTGAATAGATCTGCAGAGCCTTCAGTCACTTAGGGCCATAATAACCTATTTTTACCCCATAATAATCTCTTACACTTTATTCTTTCACTACTTCAGGACAGTTAAGCTTTTAAAGTTATACGATTTAAATTCATCTCCGATAACGGGGAATTATCAATGAGAGAAGTACTCGAATTACTCGAAAAGGACGCACGTATGACTCCTGAGGAAATAGCGGAACAGACAGGTCTTCAGGTGAAGGCCGTCGCCGACTTCATAAAGGAGATGGAGATACGGGGCGTCATAAAGAGGTACAAGACAGTCATCGACTGGGAAAAGTTCGGCGACGAGTCCGTATACGCCATAATCGAGGTACAGATCAGCCTCGAGCGTAACATCGGATATGATGCCATAGCCGAACGCATAGCTAAATTCCCCGAAGTAGTCACCTGTATGCTAGTCTCGGGTGACCACGACCTGCACCTGGTGGTCAAGGGGAAGACGATGAAGGACGTCGCCTTCTTCGTGGCCGAGAAGATATCTCCGCTGGGACAGGTACAGCACACTGCAACTCATTTCATGCTGCGCTCGTATAAGAGCGAAGGCGAGATCATGTTCGAACGCGAAGAGGATACAAGGCTGGTCATACATCCATGAAGATATCGCAGAAAGTCAAGGACCTGCCGCCTTCAGGCATCAGGAAATATTTTGACATCGCGTCGACCATCGACGATGTAATATCACTTGGCGTGGGCGAGCCGGATTTCGTCACTCCGTGGAGAGTGCGCGAAGCGGCCATGTATGCGTTCGAAAAGGGCTATACTACTTACACGTCAAACTGGGGCGTACTCGAACTGAGGCAGCTCATATCGAAATACGAGATGGAAGGTATTGGCGTCGATTACAACCCCAAGAACGAGATACTTGTCACGACGGGCGTAAGCGAGGCCATCGACCTTGCCATAAGGGCAATAACGGACCCGGGAGACGAGGTGCTGGTAGTTGAGCCATGCTATGTCTCATATAAGCCATGTATCATGATGGCAGACGGGGTTCCAGTATCCGTCTCATCTAAGCCCGAAAATGATTTCCGCGTCACGAAAGAGGATCTCGAGGCTAAGATAACGTCAAAGACGAAGTCTATAATACTCAGCTATCCGAACAACCCGACAGGTGCCATAATGACCAGGAAGGACCTGGAGGAAGTGGCGGACGTCGCGATAGAGCACGACCTTATGGTACTATCGGACGAGGTTTATGATAAGCTCACCTATGAGGGCACTCATTCTTCCATAGCTTCGCTCAACGGCATGAGGGATAACACCATAGTCCTGAACGGCTTCAGCAAGGCGTTCGCGATGACCGGGTGGAGGCTTGGCTACGCATGCGGCAATCATGAAGTTATCGAGGCCATGATGAAGATCCACCAGTATACCATGCTCTGTGCGCCTATTACTGCGCAGATGGGCGCGATAGAGGCGCTGAAGAGCGGCCAGAGCGAGATGAAGGAGATGGTCAGCGAATACAACCGCCGCAGGCGTGTCATAGTACGCGGGTTCAACTCGATGGGCTTATCCTGCTTCGAGCCGAAAGGGGCGTTCTATGCTTTCCCGTCCGTGAAAAGCACCGGGCTGTCGTCGGAAGAGTTCGCCGAGAGGCTGCTTTATGAGTATCACGTCGTCGTGGTGCCGGGCAGCGTGTTCGGTGAATCTGGCGTCGGGCATTTAAGATGCTCTTACGCTACGTCAATGGACGGCATAAAAGAGGCGCTGGGAAGAATAGAGGCTTTCATCGACGAGATTAAAAAGCAGCATGCTCCGACGCTAAAACATAGGTAAGATCATAGTTCAATGCACTAATGGCGCTAAGGCTCTACGAATCCGTGCACAAAGGCACGTTTTTTAAGACTTCCCGGGCCTTAGTATTTCCTTAATTTTTATGAGCCTTAAGTTATGGCCTTAAATAGTCTCGCCATACTCTGCCGGTATGGTTATCCAGAATTTAGAATCGAGGCAGCTTTCAGCCCATATTATCTTATCTTCCTCGCTCCATCCGTTGGCATCAGCCAGAAAAGCCGCCTGCTCGTAGATCGCCCTGCGTTCCGATATTTCATGCGAATATTCTTTGTCGAGGAAATACGTGTTGTCATCCCCGGTATGCTTCGCTTCATGAATAAGCACGCCTGCGAGCCATACGTATGAGGCGCTTATATCCTCCTCGTCTACATAGCAGATGCCCAGGTTATTGATACATGTGTATTTTTCTGTTGGCCTGATCTCCGTTATCCAGTGATTTACGGAAGAATAGCTATCCGGATAATTATTTTTTAGATATTCAAGGGCAAAGTTGACATTGCTCTTAAAATCCTCATCGCCGTATATTACGGGCGCGCCGCTAGAATGGAACACCGTGTCTGATTGATAGGCCATGCTAATGCCTGCGGCAGAGATTATCGCCCCCGATAAAGCCAAACCGATAAGCAGCGCATGGAAATAGCCAGCGCTGCTTATCCGCTCCCTGACAAGAAGAGCTATCTATATACCCCCAATTACTTACATTATTGCAATTAGTATATAATAATTATGTTCATTAAATCAGAAAATATAAGAATAAAATAACGTCCCCCTTAAAGCCTGTGATAAAAAATACTTGGATGGCGTTATGGTGTTTTTATTCTATTGACTATATCTATGAGGTCTATTTTTTAACCATGATCTCCAATGACAATTACTTAAGCTCCAAAAAACATGTATCTTAATTTATGTCCTCGAAAAAATTGTCATTTATCAATAAAATGCCCGGACAGGCCTTATTAAGCCTAAATCTTATACCTTTCTTAATAATGTTCCCATATTAACCCAAACCTTTTTATTCTTGACAACGATTAGCATAGTATCATACGAATTGGAGGATAAGGTGTTGAACCCGGACGTCAAGACTATAATCGATGCCGTAGAGGGGAGCCAGGAGCTCTTTAAATATTCGCTGCCCATGATAGCCAGCGAAAATATCACCAGCCCGATAGCAAGACAGGTATTATGTTCCGATCTCGGCCACAGGTACGCGGAGGGCCAGGTAGGGCACAGGTTCTACCAGGGATGCGGTTTTGTGGACGTAATAGAAGGAAAAGCTGTCGAGCTCTCAAAAGAGATCTTCAATGCGCCCCATGCTAATGTACAGCCAATATCGGGCGTTAACTGTAACATAGCAGCGTTCTTCGCGCTCACAAATCCCGGAGATAACATAATGGCACTTGCCGTGCCCTGCGGAGGCCACATAAGCCACGCAAAATATTCGGCCGCCGGCATCTGCGGATTAAAGGTTCACACTCATCCATACGACTACGACACGATGAACATCAATGTTGATAAGATGATCAATGACATCAGGCGCATAAAGCCGAAAGTCGTCGTGTTCGGAGCAAGCTTATTCTTATTCCCGCATCCCGTCAAGGAGGCAAGGGAAGTGTGCGACGAGGTAGGAGCGTCAATAGTGTATGACGGCGCACACGTACTCGGGCTGATAGCGGGAGGGGAGTTCCAGGACCCGCTGAAAGAGGGCGCGGACGTATTGACCGGCAGCACCCATAAGACCTTCCCGGGACCGCAGGGCGGCATGATATTATGTAAGGAAAAATACGCGGCCGAGATAGACGAGGCAGTATTCCCGGGCACAGTGAGCAACTTCCACTTACATCATAAGGCGGCTCTCGCGATCACGCTCGCGGAGATGAAACAGTTCGGAAAGGACTATGCGAGGCAGATAGTCAAGAACGCGCAGGCGCTGGGAGCGTACATGGATGACATGGGCTTCAACGTCCTCTGTAAGGACCTCGGATACACTAAGTCCCATCAGGTCGCAGTCGACGTATCAAAGATCGGCGGCGGAAGCGTTATAGCGCAAGACCTTGAAAGAGCGAACATCATCGCCAACAAGAATTTATTCCCGTGGGACGATGTACATACCACGGACAATCCGTCAGGATTACGTCTCGGCACGCAGGAACTGACCAGGCTCGGGATGAAGGAGCCTGAGATGAAAGAAGTGGCCAGGTTTATCAAGAGAGTAGCCATCGATAAAGAGGAACCCGAAAAGGTTAAAAAGGATGTAGTACTCTTTAAGTCTCAGTATCAAACAGTTAAATACTGTTTCGATGGCGAAGGTGCCTATGAGTTTTTTAAACTCAGGTGATTTATGAAGGAGGCAAGCTGTTCTAACGATAAAAAACTTATAGTTTTTGACATGGATTCTACTATTATCGACGCCGAAGGCATAGTCGAACTAGCGCGTGCCAACGGTGCCGGCGATTACGTTGAACAGGTCACTATACGTACGATGAACGGCGAGCTGAACTTCGAAAATGCGCTTAAAGAGCGAGTAAAGCTAATCGGCGGGCTGCCCGAAAAGGCAGCAAAAGAAGTAGCAGAGAATGTCCCGTTAATGACCGGGGCCGAAAAGTTGATAACCGAGCTGAAGAGTATGGGTTATCGCACAGCCCTAGTTTCTGCGGGCTTCACGATCATTGCGGACCTAATCGGCCGCAAGCTCGGCATGGATCATGTCTGTGCAAATGAGCTAGTGATCCAGGACGGCAGGGCAACCGGAGAAGTCCGGGGGCCGTTGACGAAGCAAAATTCGAAGAAGGAGGTTCTCGAGAATATTTGCAAACTGGAAAATATCGACCCCCGAGATTGTATCGCAGTGGGCGACGGTTCTAACGACCTTTGCTGGGTCGGCGTGGTAGGCACTTTCATAGCATTTAACGCCAAACCCGTTGTCAAACGCGCTGCCGATGTTGTCGTCGAGGGCAAAGATCTGGGGTCTTTGATCCCTATAGTAAAACAGGAGGAAGACAAACGACATGCTAAAAGAACTGCAAGATAAAAAGACAAAATACCTCAAAGAGGCTGAGGAGTTAAAGAACAACCGTAACGAGTGGAACTCCAAGGCCAGTACATTCTCAAAAAGGAGGGATGAATTAAACAAGAAGACTAAGGAGCTTATAGAGCAAGCACAGGATTACCGCGTAAAGAGGGACGAATTCAACAACCAGGTCGGCAGCAACAAAGACCTGAGGAACGAACTTAACGAGAAGGCCAACGAGGTCTACGCAAAGGTAGACGCACTGAGAAAGAAGGATAACGTTGGCACAGGACGCTCACTCAACGAACTGAGGAAAGAGATCGACCACCTCGAGTTCAAACAGCAGACCGAAGTTCTCACCACCGAGAAGGAACGCGCCCTTGTAGACAAGATCTCCGAATTAAAAGAAGAGTTCAGGAAGAAGAAGGAACAGTTAGAGCAGAACCATGAACTGAAAGGCTTACTTGGCGAAGCTCAGGGTCTCAGGGACCAGGCATCCGAATTCCATAAGAAGGTCAAGGAGAACGCTGACCTTGCACAGGAGTACCACGACAAGATGATCGAGTGCTTCCGCGAGGCTGACAAGACCCGTGCAGAGGCAGACGCCCAGCACAAGGAGTTCGTAAAGGCACAGGAGACCGCCGACGAGTACCACAAGCAGTTCTTGAAGATCCAGAAGGAGATCCGCGACTTCGATAAGGTCATTGTAGGATTAAAGAAGAAGGCAAAGACCGAGAAAGAGTCCAAGGACAAGGTCGAGTACAAGAAGCAGGCAGAGGATGTTTTCGCCCAGTTCAAGGCTGGAGAGAAGCTCAACACCGAAGACCTGTTACTGTTACAGCGCTCCGGGTTCTTGTAAATTCATTAACGCTTAATAAATTACTACTAGGTTCCTTCGGGGACCTACAAAATTCTTTAATATTTTGATAGGGTAGCTGAGGCTGCATCTTTTTACAGGTTCTGAGCATTCCAGTGCTCTATGGATCTTTTGTGCTATGTTTTGAAAGTCTGAAGGTTTATGATCTTATTGTCGTACGGATATTATTGACAGTGATGTAGCAGGCTGTGCATCATGCTTTCAGGCACAGGAAACAGCATTATGTTCTCAGGCATTCTCTATAGAAAATGTATCTGATCTTTTTCCATTACAATACCTTGTTAACAATCCATGAGAGAAACTTTATAATATACAAAAGACAAGAACTATCTGGATATCCATAGCGGATGTCAATGTTTATGATAAGTCCACAATCCTGACACATCAAAGGGGTAAAAAACTTTGGACATGTTAATTATCTGCATCGATAAAGACGATGATATAGGTGTAAAAGCCGGTGCGAAAAGCCCTGTGATAGGCAGGGCCGCTTGCCTTGAGACAGCCTGCAGGCTGGGAACAGCGGACCCTGAAGACTCCGATACCAACACGATATTCGGGGGCATACAGGTCTATGACGAGCTTCGGTCCCAGGGCTATGAGGTAGAGATAGTGTGCATAGCCGGCCACAGGGATGTAGGCTTGAAGTCGGACAGGTCTATAGCGATGCAGCTTGACAACCTCATTTTAAAGTTCCCCGCGGATAAGGCAATCGTGGTGAGCGACGGCGCGGAAGACGAATCCGTTATGCCCATCATACAGTCGCGCATAAAGGTCGAGTCCGTAAAAAGGGTCGTGGTCAAGCAGGCGCAGAACCTTGAGAGCACCTATTATATAATCAAGCAGCTGGTTAACGACCCCAAAGTCGCAAGGGTCATATTCATACCGCTCGGCGTCACGTTCCTTGTCTATGCGGCATCGTCACTCATGTCCATGCCGAACGCAGCGCCCGTGGCGATCGCTACTCTCATAGGCAGCTATCTTTTATACAGGGGACTTAGCCTTGACGAGATCATCGAGACTTTCATATCCAACCTTAAAAGCTCCTTCAGCGAAGCTAAGCTGACCTTCGTCACATACCTGATCTCTCTCATACTTATGATCATGGCGGTGATACAGGGGGCATGGGCCGTATGGAACGAGGTCAACGATACTAACGCAGTGCCGCCAGGATACATCGATCTCGCAGCCATCTTTTTCAACTCCTCGATATGGTGGTTCGTCGGCGCGTTCCTCGCGATAGTCATAGGATGGATCATAGACGCTTACATGGACGAGGACGAATCCCTGTACAGGTACCTTGCCACACCGTTCTTCCTGATAGCGGCGGGCCTGCTGGTCTGGGGAGGCACGAATTATATCATAGACATGTCCATCGCATGGGACATGGCGACAAAGAACCTGGGCCTGTCAATACTGGGCGCCGTGATAATCAGCTATGTAGGCGTACAGTTCGCGAACTACGTCAGGCGCATAACACAGTACAGGACAGTAGAGGTCATCGACTTCTGACCTTAAAGGGGTTCTAAGTCTCCCGGGAAGATCAAGAATATTTTATAACTGTTAAGGTGAAGTTATTCACCACTAAGGGCTCTAAAGTCCACTATTTTTCACCACTAAGCGCACGAAGGCGAACAAGGGCACGGTTTCCAACCACTAAGCGCACGAAGGCGAAAAAGGAACACAAAATTTTTTAAAAGTATATGTTAATCTTCTAAAAGAGTCCTTTGTGTACCTTGTTTGCCTTTGTGCGCTTTGTGGTTGGAAACCGTGTCCTTGTTCGCCTTTGTGCGCTTTGTGGTTAGCAGTATAGTGTTCCTTCGTGTTCTTTTGTGATGGATACCCCTTTTTTCTTTTCGAATGCTTCCACACAGTAAACTGTAACACTGATAAAACTACACACTACATATGGCCTTAATAAAATTTATACTAAAAAAGATTCACATTTTTTTGTATTCTTTTTTCTCATAATTTTCAGTCGGGACGCAGCTCTCGTCTATCGGCGTGCAATATTTTAGATCGCCTATCTGCTTCCTGTAAGCGGACTGCTCGTATATTATGTCCTCTTTACGTTTTTCACGGGCCTTAACATCTTCTCTGGCATGTTCTATCCATTCTTCGGCCTGTTTTCTGGTCATGCCGCGATCCATGAGGTTCTTTACCCTCTTTTCATATGGTATGTTCTCGTCTACGAGGGGGTCAGTCGTGTCCAGCCTGTTCTCGACGTCTACCTCCGTATCGTACATCGATTTCCCGAAATCGGACTTTCTTCCCACTCCTGCCATGTTCTCTCCTCATTAATTTCTTATGCGGTTTAAGGTTGTACCGGATAATGTTTAAGGTTCACCGCAAAAAACAGCAGACATTTTACGCGAAAAAACCCTTATAGCGATAAAATCAAGGCTTCTTGCCTTATCTGCGCGGCCAATAAAATATTTGTAACTGTTAATTTCGCTTTATATTTTGATAAATTCTAATTTTATACGCTCTAATCTTTATATGTGGGACTCATCGAGACCTGAAAGAGTTGACGGAGGTATTTATCTGGATCACGAAAGTATGGACGCTATCTGCGAAAGCGTAGCCGGCTCGCTTGGATTTAAGATAGAGCACAATATCAATCTGGGGGTCGGAAGGATCGACCAGGTATGGTCAAGGCAGGAACACCCTAATCTTCCCGAAATGAAGTTCGCCGTTCAAATATTAAATGAAAGCGGGGATATAGATCCCGACATCATCACTACGAACGCCATGAGGTCATTATGGAGCGATTGCGATCATCTGATATTCGTCGTGCCTGACTCGGGCACACAAAAGTCTATACAGGGAAAGATCAGATCGTTCGACTCCATAGGCGGGTTCCTGCAGCTGCATAAATACATAACCACAGTTACTCTGGCCGAATTGACCAAGGGCACAAAACACGCGGCGACAGAAGCACGGGCATGACCTGTTAACGTTCAAACATTCTTCGAGGCATAGTATGAGATTTAAGAATAGATCACAGGCCGGTAAAATGCTCGCCAAAGAACTTTCGGCCTATAAGGGCGAGAATGTCATAGTGCTGGCTATACCTATGGGCGGTGTTCCGGTAGGCTATGAAGTGGCAAGAGAATACAGGGCTCCTCTTGACCTGGTAATGTCCAAAAAGATCGGCGCCCCTTTTAATCCTGAGCTCGCTATCGGCGCAGTGACATGGAACGGGGCCGTGATGGTGGACCAGGAACTGGTGGATAGGTGGCAGGTTCCCCGGGATTATATTCGCGGCGAGTCCAATAAGATACTGGCGGAAATGAACTCGATGCTGGACGAGCTTCGCGTCGGCCAGGGCAATTTCCCGAAGCTGTATGGCAGGATAGTCTTCATCGTGGACGACGGTATCGCAACCGGCTCGACAATGATGGCCGCCGTTGAGGCGATACGCGATATGGGCCCGAAGGATGTGGTGATCGCTACCCCTGTACTGCCATCCGAGCTTGTCGATACTCTGAGATACGTCGCTCCCACCGTCTATGTTCATGCGGCGGATGATTTTGAGGCGGTAGGGCAATATTACGAGGAGTTCGAGACTCTCAGCAATGAACGGGTAAAAGAATATTTGTTGCTTGCCAACCAGGCCTGATAAACACCGGCCTGATCTTATATTTCCCGACGACGCAGGCTTTTCTCGGATAGGTTATTTGCCGTCATCTATATACCATTACATAATCTATGTAAGTTTGTAGTGTGCATCATGGCGCTCGAAGTTGACCTTATACTCATTCAGAAGCTTTTCACGTCCCTGATCATAGGCCTTATCATCGGCCTTGAGCGGGAGATCGCCCAGGATAAGGCCGACCGTATCAAATCAGCGGGCCTTCGCACCTTTGGAATAGCCGGGCTTTTAGGGGGTACGGCAGCATTCCTGGCACAGACTGAGCCTTTTGTATTCGTCGGCGCGCTATTATGCATGTCGATCCTTGTGGCAGCGGCTTATTACCGGTCGACTATCCTTGAGCCTCATCTGGGCTTCACTACCGAGCTAAGCCTGATACTCACGTTCCTGCTTGGCGGCATGGCCTACTTTCAGGACGCTGTCGCGGTCATTTTGACTATACTTGTGACCATTTTACTGGCATTTAAGCAGCCGCTTCATGAGTTCAGCCATAAGATACCCAAGGACGAATTCTATGACTCTCTGAAATTCGCTCTCATAGCCATCGTTATATTGCCTATCCTGCCGAACAAGACCTTCGGGCCGATGGACTTTTTTAACCCTCATGAGATATGGCTGGTTGTCGTCCTGATCTCCGGCATAAGCTTTGTAGGCTATTTCCTTGTTAAATGGTTCGGGCCCTACACCGGGCTGGCCATGACCGGCGTAGTGGGCGGGCTCGCGTCAAGTACGGCCGTAACGACGACCATGGCGGCGAGGACAAAAGAGCTAAAGGGTATGGAATATTCGGCAATGGTGGCCGCCACTCTCGCCAATGTCATCATGCTGATCCGGGTATCTTTCCTGGTATCCGTGTTCTATCCTATACTTCTGACCCGGCTATACCTTCCCATAGGTTTCATGTTCCTGGCAGGGCTGGGGGTAGCGGCTTACTTCTATATGAACGCCAGTAAAGAGATCGCAAGCACTAAGTCCATACAGATCAAGAGCCCGTTCAGGATCCTTCCCGCCTTAAAGTTCGCGGCGTTCTTCGTCATTATCCTGCTAATATCAAAACTGGCATCCGCATACATAGGAAGCTCCGGCCTTTACCTGACCTCGCTGATAGCAGGGCTCGCGGATGTCGACGCGCTGACAATATCCGCGGCACAGCTTGCATCGCAGGGATTGGCAGAGCCGTTCGTTGCGACCACAGCGATACTGCTAGCAGTGTTCATGAACCTTGGCGTGAGGATAGTTTACGCTTACTATCTTGGCACAAAAAAATTCGGGATGTATACTATAGGGATGGCGGCGGTGATGGTTGCCGCCGGAGTTTTAGTCGTGATGCTGATGTCCTATGCGTAACACTGTCAGCTTCTTTTTCTTGACCGTGTGCATGCTATGAAGATCACACATATCAGAGCTATGATCCAGCCGAACCCGGGTGTCGCTGGATGGTCTGCCGCTCTCTTAAAGACAATGTCCGCGGGAATCCCGGTATTCTCTATCATCTGTATCACCGTGTTGTTGGCGGTATCTATCACCGATATGCTTCCTCTGCCATTGTTGCCCAAATTGTTAATGACGTATGCATATCGGCCTTCCGGGTCTACGGCAACTTTATACGGGACCCTTCCCACACTTATATCTTTTATTATGCTGAATGAGGACGTATCGATGGCCAGCGCATGATCGTTATCCCTGTCAAATAATACGACGTACAGGCATTTCCCATCAGGCGTGATATCCATGCTGGTAGGTATCGCCATCAAATTGGTCGCTCCTGTGATCTTCAGGCTCCCGGCATCCATGGATAGTATCCGTCCCGCCGGATACAATGAATTGGGGCTGCAGGCAATGTACAGTCTCTTATCGTCCGGGCTTATCACTATGTCCTGAATGCCGGAGAGAATATTTTCGGAGGCTAGTATTTTACCCGAGGCTATATCCATAACGCTTATGTTACTCTCCGTCCTTTCCGGATCGATGCTATTATAAAATATCAGCTTACCGCTATGATCTAGCTTTAGTTTCATAGCTATCTTTCCGGTCTCTATGGACCTGACCGTTTTTCCTGTTAAGGCGTCCGCGACATGGATATCGCTACTATCAGGATCTGAGCTGTTGTAAAAGGTATAGTATATGTACTTACTATCCGGACTAACTGTAAAATAATGTAACCTCTCGGCCAGGTACGCGCTTGAAACTACTGAGTTCGAACCCGTATCTATTACCGATATGTTGCCGCCAGTATAGCAATAAATTTTGTCCCCGGGACCGTCAATGGCCATTTCAAGCACGGGACATTCAGCATCTATATTGCCAATGATCCCGTTTCGTGCAACGTCTATGACCAACATGCTGTTTGAGTTTCTTATCGGCACATATGCATATCCGGCAGCTCCCTGCCCGAGAGCTTCTTCGCCTGCTGGTTTGATGACGTTCGAGAGGCTGGTAACAGAAACAGGGGACTTACCTGTATCCGAGCAAAACATTAGCGAGTTCGTCCCGGTATCAAGCGCGAAGAGCTTATCTCCCGCCCTGTCGGTAACATAGGCGATTTTACCGTCCCTGCTTAACGCAAGACCGCACAGTTCTCCGCTATCCGTTCCGCTAACAGGCATATACTCGCTTATGTCTATCAAAGCCGTCTCAAACTGTTTTTCAGGGTATATCACTGTGAGGATGCCGCTGTCACTCGTCGATAAAAATAATTGGTTCCCTTCGGGAGAGATTGCCATATCCAGAGGTAAACCGCTTATCTTATGCGTCGATGTTACCCGGCATGTCCCTGTATCTATGGCGGTGAGGAGCGATCTTTTCCCGTTCACTCCCCCTGCCACGTAGAGACACTTCCCGTCAGGACTGATCTCCAGACAAACAGGGCGAGATATTCCTTCTATATTATCAATGACCTTTCTGGATCTGATGTCTATGACAGATATGTTATCGCTGCCGTAATTTGCGACGTATAGCCTGTCAGCACCCGGAGTAACGGCGATATCAGAAGGCATTTTCCCGACATCTATCGATGCTACCTGTCTTTCGAACCTCGTGCTTATCACCGAAACATCGCCGTCTAAAAAGTTAGCGACGAATACGCGTGAACCGTCAGGCAGGGCTGCGGCACTCTTCGGCATTCTGCCCGTTTTAATGCTGGACAGGACCGTTTCCTTTTCCGTATCGATCACGCACAGGTCATCGCTTCGGTCATTTATGACAAAGAGCTTGCTTCCGTCATTGCTAACGATGGCGCATGCCGGACCGTTCCCGGTCTTTAATTCTCTCACGGTGCCATTCACATGGTCAAATATGGAAACGGTATCGTTAAAATAATTACAGACAAATGTCTTTCCCTCTATCGAGACATTTCCCCTTTCATCCCGCCCTGGCGTAATTATCTGTTCCGTGTCCTTATCGGGTATCAAGACGATTTTTCCTGGATTGACGTCCATGCTGATCCTGTCTACGATCTCATTCGTCAAGGTGTCAATAACCAGTATGGTGGAGTTATCCTCATCCGTGACATAGAGACGGTCTCCTTCAGGATATAGCTCCATATCTCCCGGCCGCCAACCTGCATTGATCACGGCAGCTTTTTCCCCGGCCGGAATATCGTATACGGTAACGTTGCCCGGAGAGTTTACATAGATACGCTTGCCGTCCGGGGTAATGAGAGTGCTGTAGCTTATCTCTTCCATCGGTATCCTGTCCAGTACGCTATTGGTGGATCCGTCAATGACGATCATATCCATGATATTATCATGAAGGCTCAATTCGGATATGTAGATCCTGGACCCGTCCGGGCTTATCCTGACATTGGCTATGTATCCGTCGGCAGGTATCTTTACTATCTCGCTTCCCGTCATGGCGTCTAGCACGACGATATTACTATTCTTATCATACGGTCCCTGGTTATCGGCAATGTATAGCTTCCTGCCGTCAGGGCTCAAACCTATGCTGCGAGGCGATTCGCAGGTCTTAAGGATATTTACGGACTTTGTCCCGAGGTCAATAAAATGGACGGTCCCATTAAAATAATCAATAAAATAAGCCCGGTCCCCGGCCGAACTTATCACAAGATCTTCAGCCAGAGTACCCACGAATATGCTCGATATGACCTCGTCGGTCGAAATATCGATGACTGAAATGGTCCAGTCGTTCAATGTCACATATATTTTCTTTAGATCTTTATCGGCTACGGCATCAAAAGGATAGCATCTAAGGTTTATTCTTTTAATGACATTCTTCGACCCTGTATCCAGTACGATCATGCTGGCGTTATTATGATCACAAACATACAGATACGGAGACTTAGTATCGGCGGGCGTAGCGACATTTTCCGGGCCGTCAACGGCAATAATGCACCTCGGCACGTTCCCGACCTTTACGGAGCCTGTAACCTTTCCGGTGTCAAGGTCTATGACATGTATGACATTTTTCGCTTCGTTGGTCGCGTAAAGGCTTTTTTCTTTTACCGCCGATCCATAAAGCTTATCGCCTGTATCGATAGATAAGACTTCCTTACAATCCGCAGCATCAATGATCGTGATGTCATACGTGTTTGTCAGGTACATGTAAGCCCCGTCATCGCTGAGGCTCATGCTAACAGGCCTTTTTGAGAGATCTATCTCATTAACGATATAGCCTGTATAGACATCGATGGCCCTGAATTGATATTGGTAATCTCCATCAAGACATACGGTGTATAATCGCTTACCATCAGAGCTTAATTTGCAGTCCATGGTATACTTACCGCCGTCTATCGACTTTACCACGTTATTCGACGACGTGTCGATGACGATCATTTCACTCGCCGAACCGTCATACAGGGCAACATATGCATATTTTCCGTCGGGAGAGATGTCCACGCTCATCGGCGTCTTTCCGGTGTTCATTCCCGTGATCATCCTGTTATTTTCGAGATCGAGCACGTAGATCGCGTCACCGGACCCGGCAGCATAAGCCATCTTCCCGTCCGGCATGATCGCGATATCGTTCACGCCCGAGCTCAGGTTGATCTTAGCTATGACGTCATTTGTCGCGGCGTCTATGACCGCTATTCCACCTATGTTCAGGCCTGCATATATCCTGCTCCCGGAAGGGTTGGCTAATACGCATTCCGGCCTGCCGTCAAGCTGGATCCCGGTGATCACCTTATTGCAGGAAGCGTCTATGACGTAAATGTCGTTATCATAATAATTACAAACATACAGGAAACCAGAGGGCGTTGCTAAATTTACGCCAGGCGAGCTATTTTCTGCATGAACCGTCCAGCTTAATGCGCCCGGTACCAGCAGGCCTATAATAATGGCGGTAACGATAAAAAATTTAGGAATATGCCATTTTGACCGGCATGTCCTGCTGCGCATACATCCGCCTCTGGTCATTGCGATAGAATCGATTATGGTGAGATATATAGTTTCTCTCACGATCGATATACTTCGACAGTAAGGCTTCATTATCAAAATTCTTATAGGCCTAAAAACTTGTGATTTTCCCGGCGCTTACTATACTCCCCAGTATACTCGCTTTACGCTGGTCTTTTTCTTATAATAGTACCCGAAGAGAAGCCCGGCACCGAGCCCTGCAAGATGGGCGGCGTGAGCGATCCCGTCTCCCGTAGGCAGGAATACGAGGTCTATCAAAGCGAATATTATCACAGCGTACACTATCTTCATCGGTATGAAGTAAAGGTATATCACCAGGTCCGGCATCAGCACTGCAAGCGAACCCATCACTCCGAAAATCGCTCCGCTGGCACCTATAACGGACGTTCCCGGGAATATCATCACCTGTGCCAGCCCTGCCAGGATGCCTGAAGCGAAAAACACGAGAAGGAAATTACCCGTCCCTATGCGGCGCTCCAGTAAAGGCCCGAAGAAGAACAATACCAGCATGTTAAAGAAAATATGGGTAAAATTGCCGTGCAGGAAAATATGGGTGATCAAGCCCCACGGCCTCAGGAGCAGATTTTCTCCGCCTCCAAGCGAAAAGAAGGATGTGAACCATCCTCCAAGTATCATCTGTAAAATAAAGACCAGTACTGTAAACAGTATGATCCCGTATGCATAATATCCCTCATAAGGCAGCTTGACCGACGGGATCTTCGACCTGCCTCTTTTTACGGGCTGCGCAGGTCTTCTTTTTTGTGCCTGAGGATCGAACCATGTGCCGTTCTTTAACCTGACGAGACCCGGGCATTCATGGTACTCCGGTAACCTGTGCGCCGAGCAATAGGTGCCTCCGCAATACCTGCATTTAAAAGGCAAAAGCTCATAAGTCCCACAATAGTCGCATCTGTTTTCAGGCATCTAATGACCATGAATTAATTAAGAGTTAACGTATAAAAAGATTAGCCGGGCATTTATATTTATATTTCATGCCCCGGCGGATACCTTATTACTGTTTACGGTCAAAGTATGGACTTTTTCCCGAGACGCTCAACGGAAGCCCATACGCGATCCTGACGTTTTCGTTCTTGAAAAAGCCCAGGTTAAGCGCGGCCCTGCCGATGCTGAACATCATCCTGTTATCTATGTGGTGAGCGGCTGCGACGGCAGCTGCCGATGATAGCGCTATGCCAAGGTCTCCGGCACTTACCGCGCATACGTTCGAGCCTTTTGCGTTCTCTGCGCAATTCGCGTACCCGCAATATCCGCATACCGGTATGTTTAGCTGGACCGGGTTCTGCCCGAAAAGTACGATAGCCTTTGAAGCGTCCACGTTGCCCGCGTCCCTTTCAAAGAACTTTACGCCGTCCTCTTTCGCGACACGTCTCATCTCAGCCGATATCTTCTGGATGTCATCACCCGTCACTACAAGCGTGAAAAGGTTGTCTATTCCCTTTGCTTTCGGGGCAGTCCTCGCGGCGGCGCATATTAATGCCGCTACTGTCTCCACAGCCCTGTCCTCCATATCGTTACCGCTTAATATCATGATGATCGTCACCATTGGTCTTTAGTGAATTTCTTATTACATTTTTATGTCTACTATAGTTATCTTCGCATAAAGCTCTTCTTTTACTATCGGTCGATGTGGCATCCGCATTAATGATACTGGCAATCATACATCTTGATAGGGTTGTCTCATCAGGCATTGTGGTAATGTTAAAAATTCGTATGGTCTTTATCATCGCATCATTATTACTTTCAGGCGATCATGACAGTGCGGGCAGCGTGACCACAAACCTGGTGCCATGCGAATGATCCCCGGGGACACGGTCTTCCACCCTGAGTTTACCCTTAAAGTCGTCGACGAGCATTTTTATCAGGCATAATCCGAAGCCTTTACCCCTTGCCCTCGTATCGGCTATGTTCAAGCGGTCGAATAATGTCTTTTTAAGCTTGTCCGGTATTCCGGGGCCATTATCCTCCACTGCCACTTCGAAGTACTCTTTACCCTCGTCTATGGCAATGTTCACCCCGACATTGATCGTTAAAGGCCCTGTTGAGTGCTTGACTGCGTTTCCGATAAGGTTAATGAAAACATCCCTGAGCAATTCGTTGGCCTCTACAAAATAGCCCTTAACAGGCGTATAGTTGATCTTAACATCCCTGTTCGGTATATGCTGGAATTGGGAAACAACTTCTTCGAGTATCTTTCCCACATCCAGGATCTCCGGCGTGTACAGGCCCATCTTCTCCCGCTGCAATTTCCTGACATTGCCAATAAGCCTTGAGCTGTTCTGCAACGATTCGATGGCCCTTTCCACCAGGTCAATATGGCAGGATTCGAGCTTTCCTTCACACTTCAATATGTTATGGGCCAGCTCCAGGTAACCCATAGTGATCTGGTTCATATTATTGATATCATGCCCCATCAAGTCGACGTAAAGCTCGGCCTGGGCTTTAGAGTCTAACAAGGCCTCTTCGACTAATTTCCGCCTTGTGATGTCCTGGATTATCCCGTACATCCATTCCGGATTTCCATTAATGTCTCTTCTTATCTTATCAAATACCCAGCTTACGTAACGTATGGATCCGTCAGGCATCATTATACGGTAGTCGAATCCCCTTAACTTATCCTCATAAATTGCCTCTTTTAAATATCTGCTGATCAGCTCTCTATCCTCCGGATGGACATTGTTCATGACCCATTCGAACGTTGGCTGAAATTCCTGAGGATCATGGCCAAATATCCTGAATACCTCGTCAGACCAGTTTATTTCGTTATTTTTTAAGTTCCATGCCCAGTTACCGACATGGGCTATGCTCTGGGCCCTAGAAAGAATTGCGCCGCTCTTTTTCAAAGCCTGTTCAGATCTCTTACGCTCTGTAATATCCTGCATCGTCCCGAACACCTTTACAGGCTTGCCGTTATCGTCATGAATGACTTCGCCCTCGCTATGGATCGTGCGTATCGAGCCATCGGGCTTAACTATGCGATAATCAAAACTATAGTTACGCCCATCATGCAAAATGGATTCGCGATTTTTTATCAATAGTTCTCTATCGTCGGGATGAATGAATGAGAAAAACGTGTCAAAAGTGACTTTTTCCGCATGAGGCTTTAAACCAAATATGTGATATTGTTCATCGGACCACTTCACTTCGTTTTTGGAAATATCCCAGTCCCAGCTGCCCAGGCGTGCGACATGCTGCGCCTTTGCGAAATGTAGCTCGCTCTCCCGCAGCGCCTCTTCGACACTTTTTCTTTCATTTATTTCATTTCTCAGCGATTCATTGATGTCTTTAAGCTCTTTAGTTCGCTCTTGAACCTTTAACTCCAGCGTATCACGTACTTTACGTAAAGAATCCTCAGAGCTTTTTAGCTTATCGCATAACTTATCCTTCCTCTCGGCGATCATCCCGATAACATATGCTATTAGAATGAAGGATAATGTCCTTAAAAACGGGCTATATGTGAACGAGCCGAGAACCATATCATTTATCAGTATATGGATAACGCCCAGGATTATGGCGACATAGACCGCCTTTTTATAATACCAGATCGCTGAAAGTATGATCGGGATATAGAAAAGATGTGTGTAAACGATGTCTACTCCCCATATCACGTTCACGAAAATGGCAAGAAAAATAGCTACGACTATCGTTAAGCTCAAAATGATCAGTTTAAACCTGTCGTATCCATGTTCGCTGATGATGATACCTCTTCAGTGACGATCTTATGTTCGCTTGAATTTTGATCCTTTGAGATAAGGATATAAATTTCAACCGGTTTCCCGGGTCAATTGTCAAGTCTATATTTTTAATTATTATATATTTGCTGTATCGGGCAAGTCACGTTATGGTCAGTCATAGGTTGTTTGAAAAGCATATAATCTTGTTATTAAAATATATGATCGGGGAGTCTTAAAAATATTCTAAAAACAATGACAAATATCACAGGATGTGCATATTATCATAAGAGCTCTTCCGCCGCGTTCGTCGATAAGGCCATGTGACGAAAGGGCAGCCGGGGATTTTAGTTGATATCAGTCACCTTTTTTGCCTGCAATATTTATCTTCGCTTCAAGCGCATCTTTTTTGCAGACGCTGAAGCAGCGTCCGCAATAGTAGCACTCACTCATGTCCGAGCCTCTATACGGCTGCGATGTCGGGCATTTTTTCTTGCATGCCCCGCAATCGTTGCAATTCTCATTCATCCCGATCTTCAGGAGGCTGAACCTTGATACGAGACTGGCAAGCGCACCGAACGGGCATATCCATGCACACCATGGCCTGTACACAGATATGGCTGTAATGGCGATGACCAGGAAAACCGCAGCCTGGTACAGGGACGGGTTTAAGGAGAACGCTCCGAATGGATCTATCTTTATGTATAACGGAGAAAATATTCCCACGATGATGAAACCGATCAGGATCACGGCCCTGACCTTGCCCGAAACCTCTGTATGGGGTTTTACCTGTTTTTTCCTGAAGCGGGACATCAGTTCCTGGATCGCGCCAAGCGGGCACACATACCCGCAAAATATCCTGCCCGAGAACAGGACTGTCAGCAATAATATCAGTATGCCTGCCACATGTACCGGGTTAACTTTTCCATGTCCAAGTCCATAGGCTATCTGTTGTATGGGCGCTATCGGGTTCGGAAGGCCGCCTAATAATATGCCGGATACAAAAACGGATATGATCAGAAAGAACAGGCCGGCCTTATCATTCATTTTTTTCTTCATGAATAGTATGGCTATTACGGTGATAACGGCTATCGTGTAGCCAAGACCGATGAATGGTAAGGGGATGTTCATAGTAGTAACTCTGCATGGTCATATTTATAAATAGTGTAACTTCTATAAGGTAAAATGGGATAAATATTATGATGCTCGATGAAAAGATGCTCGATACTCTCCAAAGAATGGGGTTGACCTACTACGGGGCCAGCGCATATATGGCCCTGGTCGAAATGGGCCCTTCGGCCGCTGCCAGGATAGCCGAAGAGTCCGGCGTGCCGAGATCAAAGATATATGAAGTGCTCAAGAGGCTTGAGGAGGAGAACTGGGTGAAGGTCGAGAAAGGGAGGCCGCTCACTTATAAGGCCAATCACCCCCGCGACACCATCGAGGAGAGGAAGTCTATATTATACTCTGACATCGATTACGCATCCACTGAACTATCCCGTGTCTATGAGCATCATATAGAAAAGGACGCCCCTAAAGTATGGCAGTTCAGGGGTATGGATAACATACTGTCCAGGGAGCTTGACATGATGTCCAGGGCAAAACAGGAGATCATATTTCTGGGAGCGCTATACTCGCCTGAGGAGATAGACCAGATAAAAAAGCACATGTCCAGGGCAAAAAGGAAAGGCATCAGTGTCCGGATAATAACAAGGCCTGCGCTATCGCTTAAGGACCGGACCGTTGATCTTGTGAAGGAGTTCTCGCCCGTTGTTCCCGACATAAAACTGTTAAAGACGCCTTTCATCAAGTTCGTCGTGATCGACGGTAAAGAGATACTGATCATGTTCTCAAAGGTCTCCGAGGATGTCCCTGACCTTGATAACGTGGTGGCGATATGGACCCCTAACCGGGACATCGCATCGCTGATGCAGAGTAATTTTAATATGATGTGGGGAATTGCGGAGCCTGTTGAGATCGGTGCCCGATAAATATTTTAAACTTTTAGAAAAAATGAACACTGGCATTGAGCCTGTGATCTCAATGCCGATCCTCACGGCTTACTCTCGCAGTCAAAGCAGTACGTTTTTTCTTTGATGTCCGTATAGAACTCTTTACCGCATTTTGCGCATACTATTTTCCTGAATCCCAGGTCCTTGTTCGGCGATGCTCTCATGAAATCGCTCAGATCGAGGCCGCAAAAGCACTTCTCTGCCATAGCTATTCACCACTGAAACTTTATTTTTCCGGAATGATATAGATTTTGTCACTTTAAAAAGGTGAATTAATATCTATCATGCCTGTAGTCAGGACGCTATCATTGTCTGATCTCTTTTACCTTATATCCCATATCCTGTATCGCTTTGACAAGATCGTCGACCTGCGCTGCACCGGCATCATATGTCACTCTGCTTTTACCGGTGGTATAAATGACTTCTGCGTCTACGACACCGGGGACCTTTTTCAGGCCATCTCTGATAGTCTCGGCACAATGGCCGCAATGCATGCCTTCGATCACCATGACTACTTTCTTTTGTTCAGCAGACATTTGTTCACCATAAAAATATTATGTCACTATGTAGTGATTATGTTTTCCAAAAAAGAGAGGCGGCATTAATACCGCCATCATATTCCAAGCTTCTGGCGCTTCGACATTATGTGGCCGTATATCGCATCTGCCGCTTTGACAGGGTCCTGCTCTACGTTGACCTTGCCTCCTGTAAGGTCTTCTACGACCTCGGTCAGCACCTTCGTGACAAGCGGGCTACCGGTCACCGGTGGTATAGGCCCTACATGCGTGAATAGTCCGCCCGCGACAGCGTATGTGCCGTATACTACGGCCTTTTGCTCAAGATACTCCGGCGCGCTCGCAGCTACGGGCAGGTCAGGCACGTCGACGCCAAGTGCCTCAGCAATGGCGGTCACTACGAGATATATCCTTGAAATGTCCGTACAGGTGCCGAAGTTAAGTACCGGCGGTATTCCCAGGGACTTGCATACGGCCTTGAGGCCATCTCCTGCCTTATCCGCGAACGACGGGTCACAGAACCCTGCGGACTGGAAGTCGCTGGAGACGCATCCTGCGCTGACGACCAGTATATCCTTCTTAACGAGCTCCTCCACAAGTTTCGTGGATGTCTTGCCCTGTCCGTTCTTACAGTTGGTGCAGCCTACTACTGCTACTATCCCCTTTATACTGCCGTTCTTGATGACGTCCAGAAGGGGAGCTACGGAACCGCCAAGGGCTCCTGTTATGGACTCAAGGGAGAACCCGACGACTGCGTCAGAACATCCTGTCGGTATTGTCACAGATTTCCTCGACCTGTATGACTCTACGGCCTGCCTTATGATCTCCTTCGCCTGCTCTTCGGCAGCCGAAGCGTTGAACTCCACCGGGGCGCTGCCGTTGCTCTGCGTCCTTACAAGCCCGGATACCGGCACTATCTTACCGCCGTATTTCGCGACATATTCTCCCATTACGGGAAGCGTACAGTTCATGTCTGCCATTACAAGGTCTATTGCACCGGTAGCGAGAATGAACTCTTGAGAGGCCCAGTTGCCTAACTGTCCTTCGACACCTTCTGCGGCCACGCCGGCTCTCTGTATAAGCTCCTGGCCGGTGTCCATTGAACCATATACTTTGATACCCTTTGCGCCGGCCGATCTCGCAAGCTCTATCATTTCGGGGTATTTCGAGACCTTAATGACGGCCATGCCCATCATCGGCTCATGGCCGTGTGCGATTATGTTTACCGTGTCCCTGTCTATGATGCCCAGGTCCGCCCTTGTCTTAACTATGGAAGGAGTGCCAAACACTATATCGTGCAGCATCTCTATCGACAGGCAGACATAATTAGTGGATATCGCCATCTTCATGGCTTTCAACAGAAGATCCACTGCATCCGAGTTGATCGAAGTGGCTGTCCTTACCAGGTTGTCCCGTATCTCAGAGTTCAGGCCTCCTCCAAGTATGCCGAGTTTCTTCCATACTTCAATGCGCTTCCCGGGCGCGAAAGCCATCGCGACCCTTGAAGGCTCGTCGGAGCCCTTTCTCAATTCTGCAAGCAGGAAGTCCGTTAAGTCCAATGCGAGGGAATGCGGGCTTACCCCGGCGGTCTTGAATCCCAGCTTGCCTGCGAACTCATAGAGCTTTTTCTCGTCGGATATCCTGAATACAGGGCTGCCTCTCGCCGCGGCCTTTAACGTATTAATCATCTCCTCAAGATGATATGCGTAGGAAGCCGCTCCCATGGCTGTCTGCCTGAGCCAGTTCCTGGCGACAATGGTATCGGCGTTCGCGCCGCATATGCCGAACGGCGCGTTCGGGGTTATCCTGCATGGGCCGTGGCTGCACAGGTGGCAGCAGACGCCGGAGCCTCCGAATGTGCATATCGGCTTCCTCGCCTCGTATCTTTCGAACACTGTCATGCCGTTGTCGCCGACTATCTTCCTGTGCATCTCGTTTACCGGTTCACTTACCGATACTTTTTCCTGGATCTTTATTTCAGAACTCATAACATCACCATATATTTAGTATGAATACGAACAATTCGTATTATTACGAACATGTATAATAACCTGTTGGTATTTTAAAGAAAACGGGGCCGACATTAGTTCTTTTTTTCCGAACTGTTCGGAATGTGCGAACATATTAATACTTTAAGTAAAAAATGAGAATATGATGTCCCAGGAAAAGGTCGAGATATACTCAACAAAAAAAGGCATTATAGCTGTCGACAGTCCCGTAAAGAACAGGATACTTCAAAAGCTTCAGGAAAGGGAATTATCTTTCGAGGAACTGATAAGGGTGTGCGGAAAGGCTAAATCCACGATGTCGGTACACCTGAACGACCTTCTAAAAATGGGACTTATATACAAGCGCGTGGACCCGGTAGACCGTAGAAAAAAGTATTTTGGCATCAACTCCGACCTTATCGTAAGCTCCAGCCCTCCAGTGACGCTGCATTATATTAAGATATTGAACACGGTACCGTCTTTCAAAGGCGACAAATATGGGTTCCTGAGATCGCTTTTCCATCTCATCAGATGCGGAATGGAGTCATACGGCATCGATACGAGGCCTGCGTTAAAAAAGATAGGCCACGATGTCGGGAGCATGCTGGCGCCGTCGTTTAAGTCTTCAAAGCTGCCTGATCTTCTCAATGAGGTAGCGGCTTTCTGGAAAGAGCAGGGACTTGGAAAGGTCCATGCCGAAATGGGCGTCTTCCCGACCATCATAGTGGAAGATTGTTTCGATTGCGGCACATTGCCTGATGTGGGCCGTACCGAATGCTCGCTGGACGAAGGCATACTGGAGGCCATCATTGAGGAAAGGCTGAAAGTAAAATGTTCCGTCGACGAGATCGAATGCCATGGGACGGGGCATGATCACTGCAAGTTCGAAGTGAAAATATTCTAAGGATATATCGGCCTGTTCCTTTCACTCCGAGCTTAATCACCCAGGCATAACGTATTAAAACCACGTACAGTAAATCAGAATTGATCCTGTCGGACAATGATCATTTAAATCTGCTAATTTTGTATATGGCATACAGGGTTTCCAATTTCAAACGGTCTTTTCTTCTTTTAGCTTCAATACTTCCTCGCCGACTTTTTTCCCGAGTTCTCTTAAATGTTTAACGGCATCTCTGCCCGGCGCCTTTAATGCATTGTATCCCGGCGCTACGATCTTTATATCGTGATAAAGCATTTCAGTCTCCAGCCTGTGGAGGTTCCCTCCGTTCCATTTGTATGTTCCGAAAGCGGCTCCGACCTTGCCGTACATCCTTACGTTCTTTAGCTTTCCGTTCAGGAACTCTCTCATTCTCCCCGAATAGTTATTGTTCACGCACGGAGAGCCCAGAATGACTCCATGGGCTTCCCTCAAGTCATTCTCCGTGGCTTCGCTCACATTTTTCAACATGGCTTCCGCACCGCTTTCCAAAACCCCTTCGTAGACCTCTTTTGCTGCTTTTTCCGTATTACCGGATATTGTATCATATATGACTATCACGTCGACCATAATTCCTCCCGGGAGCGGCCAATTGCAATTGACCGTTTAGGTAACCGATGAACTACATAATATATTTATAAAATTATTATATATTTAGTGTTTACTAAATCAGCGGCACAGATTATGTCCAAATTTTTTATATACAATTACTTACTGATGTTTAGTAAGTTATATTAACATATAGTATAAGGACAGTAATTTATTTATACGTTCACAAATGAACTAATTAAACGAACTATTCAATTATTTAGGGTAAGGGGAAGGTCATAATTAGATTTGAGGACTTATCAGTAATTCCTGTAGGTACCGTACATTCCGTAATAAAGCTAAAGGATGATATGCCGGTTCAGGGTGTTACTGCCGATATAGAGGTATTCATGGAATACGTCGATGCTATGGAGGGTATCGAGGATTATAGCCATCTCTTTATTCTTTCCTGGCTGCACGAAGCCGACAGGGACGTCCTGAAAGCCACGCCCAGAAAGATATCCCCGGAACTTCCCGAAAAAGGCATATTTTCTATGAGGTCGCCTTCGAGACCTAACCCTATAGCGCTTACGCCCGTCACTTTACTTGGCAGGTCAGGCCGGTTCCTTCACGTCTCGAACATGGATGTGATAGACGGGACGCCAGTACTGGACATAAAGCCTTACCATGCGGGATGGGACTGCATATTCTCCGCAAGAAACCCTGATAAAACCGAAAAGATAAAAAAGATGATGCCGAAAGACCTCAAAGAGAGCTTTAAAAGGGAAGCTTTTAACTATCATGGCGAGCTGTGCATAGGACTGGCCGTCGCGGTACGTATGGCAATGGTCGCTAACCAGGCTCTCGAGACTGACCTCAGGGTAGAGAACGTAGGCATTGTGATTGGAAAAAATCCATGCATATCCGATTCGCTGATAGGTATCACAGGCGCAAGGCTCGGTACCCACAGGCTGCTATACAACCTTAATCCAAAGATCACGATGGCGAATGACTCTTATTCCATATTCAACGATAAGAAGACAATAATATTCAAGCTCAAGCGGTTCATGAAAGACTTTTTCGGCGTGCTTGAATGCGACGCCAACGACCTGTTCAACATAGAGGTCATATGATAAAAAGTATTATATGATCTTAAACATCAAAGCAGGTTCACTGTAACGTTCTCTCCTTCTTTCAGGTTATCCCGGGCCATGAAGTATCCGTCCGCCACAAGCGACCTCGGCGATGCGGATATGATGGACACGCCGTATTTTCGCCCTGAGAACAATTCCAGCGACGAGCCTTCATAGCCTAAGGGCACAGCTTTACCATCCCTTATCTCCACATAGACGATATAATCAAACCCTTTTGAGTAAAACTCTATGTCCTTGCTGACAGGAAGGTCGACCTTTACTCTTCTGGTCTCTCCCATTATGAACCTCCGCACTATCAGTTCCATCGCGGTATATGCACCGGTCGGCTTACCGGGAAGAGAGAATACTGGCTTATCGTTGTAATAAGATACTAGAAGAGGCTTTCCCGGGCGAATCCTGTATCCATGGAAAACGACGCTGCCGCCTTCTATGATAGTAGAGACAATGAAATCCTTCTTCCCCACCGATACGCCGCCTATGGTCACCACCATGTCATAGTCCTTCGTGACCTGTTCAATGACGGATACAGTCTCTTCTTTATTATCCGGTATCACGCCAATATGCTCGGGCTCGCATCCCCAGGTCTCAAGCATAGCACACACCATCGGCGCGTTCGTGTCCTTTGTCATGCCGTTCTTGATCTCGTTACCCGTCGACACCACGGCTACTTTTATCTTTTTATAGGCCTCTATCGAACTAACGCCCGTAGCATGGAGTATCCCTATCGTCTGGGGCCTTATAACACTGTTCTCATACAGGATCGTCTCTCCTGTTTTAAAGTCCGAGCCTGCTTTGACGATATGGGTCCACGGTTCCAGTGATATGCCTTTCAGCATATCGTCCTCGATAACGGCATCTTCAATCTTTAATACTGCATCTGCACCTTCCGGTACGAAAGCGCCTGTGGCCACGTACCGGGCTTTGCCCTTTCCCAGTACTTTTCCGGGCTCATCGCCAGCATATATATCCTCCTGCAATGCCAGCGGATACCTGTCAGATGTGCTTATGGCGTATCCGTCCATGATCGAAATGTTATGCATGGGAGACGATATCGCAGATATGACGTCTGATGCGAGTCTTCTGTTCAGCGCTTTTTTTAGCGATATTTTTTCGACCGGAAGCTCTAAGAAAAATTTTTCTCTCATCTTATCGATCATTTCATAGGCCTTTTTTATAGGCACCATCATCCGGCCATTTTCCGGCATCACAGGGTTATCGTGCTCCGCCAGTATCATGGAACATTCTCCCTTATGGTCCCGATGTCTTTGATCCTTTCAGGAACGCTGTATATCTGCATCCTCGGCGGCCTGGCAAAACAAATAAGCGTCATGTTCAGCTTCCTGGCAAGCTCTATGCCTGTGGTGAAAGGCGCTGTATTACTGATAATGACGGGTATTCCTGCCCGGTAAGCCTTTGCCACCATCCCCGCCGGCATTCTGCCCGTACATACCATAAAGCATCCGGAAAGGTCCCGGCCATCAAGAAGGGCTTTACCGACTGCCTTATCAATAGTGTTATGTCTTCCCATGTCTTCCGCATAGGATATGAGGGAGCCCATTTTGTCGAAAATAATGGTGCAATGGGTACCTCCGGTCGTCTTCCATAACACCGCAAGATCGTTGATCAGCTCGATGGAATGAAATATCATATCCTTACTCAGGGATATGTCCGACTTTACCGGTCCTTCAAGACTCATCCATGAAGACCTTACTCCTACGCATCCGGAGCTTCTTATTTCCATCCACAGGCCTGGGTCGTCTTTATCGAATTCGGGTACTTTGACAAAAATATCTGGCCAGTTTATCTCGACGCTTTCTATCCTGTCAATCGACCTGATCAGGCCTTCACATATCAGGTAGCCATACACGAATTCCTTAAGGTTTGACGGCGTAATGGTCAGGCTCGCGACCCGGGCACCGTTTAAAATGATATTAACGCTCTCCTCCACGCAGACTTCTACGTCGACTCTGGTTACGGCATCCCTGTCCACTCTTGTGACCGTATATGAATTAGTAAGATCTTTATTCTCATTTCCTCTTTCATGAATGCCGTTTATGCTACCATTTTCCATCAGACTCATTCCTTCATACCCGTTTTCAATTTTAAAAACACATCCATACCGGACAATGTTGACGTGTGGCCGGTCAATTTATGTGAATTGTTTAGGATAAATCAGGGTTAAGATTTACTAAATAGTTATCGGTTATGATTTCATTATATTAAATATGTAAACATATTCAATAACAATGTCCTTATGTTCATTTATATTTTTTAAAAATGATAATTTTAGTCAAGGCCTGTCATATTCAATATCGAGGTCCATAGAGTCGATAGGATATGATCTGATAAACTCATGGACGGAAAAAAGATTCAATTTATAATCATCGACTAACAGGCAATTTTCCGGTACTTCAAAAGAATGCTCATCGTTCAGATCATATTCAAAAACGAACTGTATTGAGCCGGAATCCATATTATCAACTCTTTTCCAGGGTTATTTTATTGCAGGTTATCAAAGCCGGTAAGGCCTTCATGCATTAATCGGGCGTATTTTTCCCTTTTATCCTCAAGACCGGTGATGCGCTCTTCGCCGCTATAGATGTCTATCTTCGGCATGAACGGGAAAGAAACAAGCGTCATAGAAAACTTACGGGCTAGCTCCACTGCCTTGCTTGAAGGGCTTGCCCAGGTAATGAACACCGGTATGTTCGCCCTGCGCGCTTTCCTGACCATCCCTGCCGATGCCCTTCCTGTACACATGAGGATAGAGCCATTCAGGTCAACGCCATTTAAAACAGCCTTTCCGACAGCTTTATCGACGGCGCAGTGCCTGTCCTCGTCCTCTGCATAGGATATTATTCCTCCGTATGGGGTAAAGATCGCGGAACAGTGAGTGGCTCCTGTCATCCTTGCTATTTTAGCAAGCTCTTCCAGGCGCATTCGGCAATGGTATAATATTTTATGGTCGATCGATACTTCGATGAAGGGATCAAAAAAATCACATGAAGCCTGTCCAGCCTTATCCCCGCCGACGAGCACATCAATAGAGCTGTCATGCGGTTCAAAGCTTATGACGTCGCCGATACTGCCTATGAACCCTTCGCAAAACAAATGTCCGTAGGCAAGGGCTTCGATATTATCGGGGGTCGCCATGAAGGATGCGACTCTTTTACCGTTAAGCAATATCCTGAACTTTTTTTCCGGGCAGACTTCTATGTTCGACCATCGGGCAACATCACCACATATATCCAGCACTCTATATTTCGAGGTTGTCTTACTTCCATATGGGTATGAGACTTCGGGATACATGTGGGCTGCCTGCGTGGTACCAGTTTAGTCCTCAGCCTTTTCCTTCCAGATCTTGTGCATATTGCCGCCGAAGTACTCCTGTCTCATCAGGGTGACAGGATCAAGGACGGGGCCGTTGCACTTTTCGATGTCGACCTTCAGGTTCTTGTAGGTCGGGCTTCCCGTACTTTCGGTGTATACCGTAACGACGATGTTGGCCCATACTCCTCGCGGGACGAAGACCTCTCCTCTCTGCTGCGTGTTGGTCTTTTTCGCCCTGAGGACGACGCTGTCTCCATACTCGTTGGTGATGCGTACGAACCATGGCCTTCCGAGGGCGTCAAAGTCCTCCGGGTTGATGTTGCAGTACGCGGCCTCGCGCATGTATCCTTCGGCATCTGCGAACGTCTTGCCGCCCTTGATTATGGCGCCCTGGTAGACTGTTGAACCGGTGTTAAGAGTTATCTCCATGTCATCCACCTCACTGCTTTGCCTCTCTGGCATCCTTCTCTGCTTTCTTCTTCTTTACGATCTCGAACAGCTGCTTCAGAGTGTGCTCGTTCGATTCGGTGAAGTCAAATGGCGGCTTTGTGAAGCTTCTCGCGTAGATGGGCACGTTGTCCATCCTGTAGAAAGTGCCTTCACATTCCATTCCGTCGAATACGCCCGGCAGAATGATGTCGCTCATGAAAGCGTTAGTTCCGGGGGAGGTCTCTATTGCTATCATCGGGATCTTGGCGAGCCTTTCGACAGCCTTCTTAGGAAGGTGCCCTCCAAGGTTTGCGCACATGACGATCATCGCGTCAACTTCTCCACGGGACAGGGCATCCACACAGGAGTATTCTCCCGGCTGATACCTGGGGATACCTCTTGAGAAGTCCACTGCGAACGGGAAGCCGTGCGTCCAGGCTAACACCTGGTTGAAGCCTGCCACATTGCAGTGCCCTCTGTTAGCGTTGATCACGAACTTTGTGAACTTGTTGCATTCATGGGTGAATCTCATCGCTATCGCTGCGTTGTAGTGGTGGCCCCTGCTGCTCGCTATGCCCAGTCCGACCCATATTACTCCGAACTTGCATTCCTTTACCATCTCAGCCATCTTGTTGAGGGTCTCTCTTGACACTCCTGTGACCTCTTCCACGGTCGGGTGCGGCTCCTCGCCTCTCAGCATGGTCATAAGTGCATCGATGAGCTCATGATCCTTTCCGGGCTTTAGCTGGACGTGAAGGTCAGCGGCCTCGCAGGTCGGGCTCCTTCTCGGGTCTACGACGATGACTTTCCTGCCTTTGAAGCCCTGCTCTGTCCAGAAGCCTCTGGCGAACTGGGAGTGGCGGCTCATGTGCCTCGGGTGCGAGTCTGCCGGGTTGCATCCCCAGTATATGTTCAGGTCTGCCCTGTTCTTGCATTCTCCGAGGGTGGAACCTACCTGCCCCGAAAGCTGCAATCCCATGATTGTGGGACCGTGGCAAATGGTAGCGTTACCATCTACTAAACCGCCGAGGTATTCAGCGATCTCGATACCTACTGCCATCGCCTCGTTAGACGTTTCGCTTCCCATGAAGAAGAAAGGCCTCTTTGCGTTGACCAGTATATCGGCGGTCTTTTCAAGCGCCTCGTCCCACGAAGCCTCTTCTCCGTGGACAAGCGGCTTTGTAAGCCTGTGGTGGCTGCGGAGCTCCTGGAACTTCGCATCTCCCATAAGGCAAGCGTTCTTGGTCAGTACCGCATCGTCCGTAAGCTCGATATAAATATCATCGCAGGACATTCCGCACACCGGGCAGGTCACATCTGTACACGTGATCTTCTTCCCGTCTTTCTTTACAACATTTTCTTCGACTACCTCTGAGATCAAGAGTTACACCTCTAACCTTTGTGAACGTGATCATCCCGATCAGGGATGAAAGCGCGAAGGGAAGGAAAGTCGTCTGACGATACATTCGCTGCGCGTTGCGGACGCAGACAGTGACGATCGCCACAAAAACTTCCCTTTTGCCTTCAAGTTAAATGTTTTATCTTAAGTGTCATTTATATAGTTATCCATATCGATTGACAATTTTTTGAAAATTAACTATAAGTGATATACTTTAAATTATTAAATATATATAAAAAAAGAAATAACATTACATAGAAGCCATTATTGAAATTATTATTTATATAATATTACAAATATATCAAATATTTCCTTGATATTCTGCAGAGACCGGATTAAACTGCTCTAGTCAAAAACTATATATCGAACGTTTTTACAAAACTATTAAACACTTGAGGAAGGCTATGAGGGAACACGAAAAAGATATGCTTCTTACAGAAAAGCAGGTAGAGGTATTAAAATTAAAGAAAAAAGGACTATCCCAGGCGGACATCGCAAGGAAACTGAAGACGACCAGGGGTAATATCTGTATCATTGAGAATACTGCTTTAAAGAACATTGAAAAGGCTAAAAACACCTTAAAGTTCTACAGGGCACTTGAAGCGCCGATATGGATCACTGTTCCGGCAGGCACGGACCTTTATAAGATACCTGAGATCATATTTACGGAAGCGGATAAAAAAAGGATAAAGATAGCCATAGATTCAGCCATGGTCATCGTGAAGCTCAAGACAGAGGTCCAGGATAAGATCCACGGAAGGCTGACTGTGGACGAGATAGAAATATCCGTGGACGAACACGGAAATATGTCTATATCCTGAGCGAGAGTCCTTATTGATCTTAAAAACCGGAGCTAGAAAGCCCGGTCTCTTACGCGGTCTCTTTATCGTAGTAGGACAATGCTCCGCATCCGCGGCAAACTCCGTTCTCGATAGTGTTCTCCGGCACCATCTCTCCGCACCGGGGACAGGTTGTAGAGCTCCATTTCTGCTTGGGGGTGAACCGTACGTTAACGGGGTACCATGAAAGAATATCTTTTCCTGCCGTCAATATCTCGTCAAGAAGATCCGAGCCTGCTACGCCGCCCTTGAAAGCGGGATCGTTCCTGTACCACAGGTTCAGTGTCGGATATTTCTTTACTTTTTCAGCATCAATGTATACCCTGATTCCGGGTGCTGTCTTATCTTCGCTAAACCTGTTCACCGTGATGGCAAACCTTCCTGTATCAATGACCCTCAGCCTGTGGTTGCCATATGTGCAGTGAATGATCACCTGTAACGCGTCAGGGGCGCATTTAGCCGTCTCTGATACGGCATATAGCCTTTCTCCAGGCACTGCGCCAAGTTTCTCAAGGGCAAGGTCGACCATGAATGTGCTGATGAGCAGGCCTGCCGCAGGGAATGTATGAAACTTTACGCATTCGCTGATGTATTCCTTGATCTTTTCGTCTACCTCTAGATTATCCATCTTAATCTTTAGATCTTTCAGGTCGTATTCTTCCATGACTAATACCTGAACAGGGTGATTATTGTAACTTATATAAACATTTTTGTTAAAAAATCAAATTTGTTTAATGTATGTGTTAAGCAATAATATTATATTCTATTATATCTTTTCTTCTTCATCAGTCTTACCGGCTTTTTTTGGTTTGAAGAATAAATAGTACAGGACGTAAGCCACTATTCCTGCCGCCAGGCCGGCCGTCGCGTCCACTATCATGACTATCACGCCCATCATGACAGTGATTATCAATATATCGGTCTTCAATGCGTTCTTTAATAGCTCCGCGCCCGCAAAGAACAGCAGCGTGCCAAGTATTCCTATCGGTATGACCGCAAGCATTTCCGACGTCGATATGAATGACAGTAAAATAAATACTGTCCCTATCATTATATTGGCTCCTCCGGTCCTCGCTCCAAACTTATAATGGGCGGCCATGCCCCCTGCGCCGTGGCACATAGGGAAACCGCCCATGAATGGCAAGGTGACGTTCACGACCCCTATGGACAAGGATAGTTTCTTATTAGATATCTTTTCTTTGAAAAGGTCTGATGCCAGCAGGCTTGTCGCCAGTACGGCATTGGTAAGGGTAAGCGGTATCTGGGGGATGCCCGCCTTATATGCCCCGCTGACGACCTCTCCGATCGTCGGGACATAGAGGTCCAGCGGTATGTTCAGGTTGACAGGCGGCTGGCCGTGGGCATATATCCCGTAAAGGATCCCTAATATGAATATAATGAGCGCACCCGGGAAATTCAGGTCTTCTGTCCTGTCGTTAAAGTATTTCGAAGCCACGAATATCAGCACTGCAAGTATGCCTATCAGCATATCCTGGTAAATGTACTGGCCGCCTTTGAAAATGAGCACGAACGCAAGGCCAAGCTGCACGCCTCTGATAAGGCTCAGGGGGAATATCTTCTCAATATAGTTTATGATCCCTGTTATGGCGATCAGGATAAAGAACAGCCCTACAAAAAGTCCTGCTCCGATTATCTCTCCCTGGGTGAGGCCCACTGAGATGATGATCGCTCCTACTACCTTAAGAGGCTCTACGGCTACGGGCAGCTTGAAGATCACTCCGGTGAATATATAGAAAAGCCCGAACATCAATAGTATCGGCCCCAGCTTCATATCCGCGATGCTGACCGCTACAAGGACGAATGGTATAATTGTGCCAAGGTCTGCAAGAGACCCCGTGAACTCGGGCAGCGTGAACTTATGTTCCGGCATATGTGTAATAATGCGCTTATTGATTATAAGCTATTATGATTTTGCGGGATGGTTTTACTTTTGTATCATGACGGATGTCGATTTGATCAGCGCCGTCACTTTGTCCCCGACTTTTAATCCAAGCTCTTCTGCAGCATCCTTAGTTATCACGGAAATTACCTCGATATCGCCAGACTTGACGATTATCTCCGCCACGACTTCACCTTTTTTAATCTCTTTAATAGTACCCGGGATCTTATTGCGTACACTGACTTTCATGAATTATCTCCTCATATTCAGTTGTTCAGTCGTCATTATTAATTTTATCCAGAATATCTTTATAATATTTTATATAAAAATATGAATTGTTTATCATTTTTAATATACATTTATATACTGGTTAACAAAATACTTAAATAAATGTAAATACATTTAGATATCAGACAAAAGAGAAAAATAAAAACGCACCAGTACAATTATGGGGGCAGCTTCTCCGCCCCCATTAATGGTACAATTATTTTAAGTTAAAACAATTATGGCAGCATCTCATAATCAAAATCAATAAACTTTTACTTACTGTTAAAAAACTTTTTAAAACATATGCGCATATCGTAAAGTAATAGACCGGTCACAGGGCGGAGAAAAGATCATGAATAGATACGATAAGAAAAAGTCCAAAGAATTTGACATGATCGCTAAGACTGCGTTTGCCCCTATATATCCGGTGATAGCGCAGCAGATCGTGGATAGGTGCGGCGTGCGTACCGGCATTTGCATAGATGCAGGCAGCGGACCTGCTCTGCTGGCTATCGCACTGACAAAAATGACCGCCCTGAAAACCTATTCCATGGACTCCTCCGAAGATATGCGCGAGATAGCAGCGGAAAACATAGGCGCCGAAGGGCTATCTGACAGGATCGTCACCATTAGGGGTGACGTACAGGATATGCCCTTTGAGGATGGCTTCGCGAACCTTGTTGTAAGCAGGGGCTCATTTTTCTTCTGGGATGACCTTGTAGCTGCCTTTAAAGAGATATATCGCGTCCTGAGTCTCGGCGGCAGGGCATATATCGGCGGAGGCTTCGGTAACGCAGAACTGAGGGCAAGGGCAGCTGAAGAAATGAGAAAAGTGGATGAGAAATGGGAAGACGGCGTGAAGAAACGATTTGAAATGTGCAACGCCGGGCGCTTCCATGGCATCATGAGAGACGCATATATACCCGATTACGAGATCATCGACGACGAAACAGGATTCTGGATATTGTTCAAAAAAGCATAAAAAGAGGAAATGACCATGGAAATCAAGTATAAGGTAATAGGCATAGTACACTCGGAGTTCAAGGATAAAAAAAGTACACCTATACAGAGCATATTTAGCGAATCAAAGGGCACTGTTGAGGTATTCCCTGAATATGCGGAAGGTCTGAAGGACATTGATGGTTTTTCGCATCTCTATCTTATCTATCATTTTAATCAGGCTGAGGGCTGTATGCTGGTGCAAAAGCCTTTTGTGGACGGCTCTAAGGAGAGGGGTATATTCTCGATAAGGCATTTTAACAGGCCGAACCCGATAGGCATATCTCTCGTAGAATTAAAGGGGGTAAAGGGCAACATACTCGAGATAGACGGTGTGGATATACTGGATGGCACACCTCTTCTCGATATCAAGCCATATGTCAGGCAGTTCGACCACAGGGACGATGTCCGTTGCGGATGGGTGGATCAGAAGAACATGGAAGATCATAAAGGAAAGAAATTCACCCCTGAAGGGCTGGAAGAAAAATAGGTTCAGTTATCCTTAAAATGGTGATGGCAGGGATCATCAGGAAAAATAGCTCCTCCCTGACATATTTTATTATTCTTTAATTCTTTTTCCTTTTATGTCCATGATAAATGGTCACGCTGTCGGATCACTGTTTTCCGATAGCGATATCCGAATGCTTTTCTCAATGTTATTTATCTATTCCTTCTATGATCAAAAATGAAATACCTTGACCTGGATTCCTTTTTATTGTGTTAATCTATTTTATTAAACAAAATATCAATGTTTAACATAATAGTAAAATATATGTATGGTCATTGAGTATTTTATGACCATGAATTATCGTGGTCAGAATATAACCAAAATCTCGATCCTTGTTATAGTAGTGATTCTGGTATCCATATGCGGATGCACGACCGTAAACAGCGGCGATGGACCTTCACTCCTTGTATATTGCGGGGCGGGGCTGAACGAGCCGATGGATGAGATCGCTACAGCTTTCGAACAGGAGCACGGCGTGAAAATAGAGTTCAACTATGGCGGTTCAGGGGCGCTGTTAAGCCAGATGGAACTAACAAAAAAAGGCGATGTGTACATGCCAGGCTCGACCGATGATTTCAACATGGCGAAAAACAAAAGCTTCATAGATGGCGACGGGAAGCTCGTGTTCTATCATACGCCAATAATAGCCGTACGAAAGGGCAACCCCGAAAACATCGCCTGCCTGAATGACCTCACCAGGCCCGGATTAAAGATAGCGCTGGGCGATAACCAGTCCAATGCCATAGGAAAGCTTTGCGATAAGATGCTGGCAAAGAACGGGATAAAGGCAGGTGTGGAGAGTAATTTGGTGACGCGTGCTGCCACAGTGAACGAGCTCGTCACATATGTGACCACTGGCCAGGTAGACGCCGTAATAATCTGGGAAGACCTTTACGACCCTGAAAATATGGAGAAGGTAACTATTCCTAAGCAGCAAAACATCATTAAGGTCATTCCGATCGGCGTGCTATCTTTCTCCGAAAATAAGGTCACCGCCGGTGATTTCATAGATTTTGTAGCGTCAGATGAAGGAAAGGCCATATTTAAAAAATACGGGTTCGTAGCATACCCTGATCCTGAATATAGTTAAACGGAGGAATATTTCATGTCCCATATGTATGATGAGATAGGCGTCATCCACTCTGAATTCAAAGAAAAGGAAAAGACCCCTGTACAGAGCGCTTTCAGTAAAGCGTGGGGAACTGTCGAAGTATTCCCCGGGTATGCGGACGGGCTTAAGGATATTGAGGGTTTCTCTCATATCTTTTTATTATATCATTTTGACAGGGCTGACGGGAGCGCGATCTCTGAAAAGCCTATAGTCGACGCAAAAGGGGAACATGGTGTTTTTGCCATGAGGCATTTTAACCGCCCCAATCCCATAGGGCTCTCGATAGTCGAACTAAAAGGTGTCAGGGGAAATATCCTCGATGTATGCGGGCTGGACATACTGGACGGCACGCCGCTTCTCGACATTAAGCCATATATCAGGCATTTTGATGTCATGGAAGGCATCAGGAACGGATGGGTTGACGAACAGCACATGGGCGCCATCAGGGACAAAAGCGTAAAGCCCGCTTAGATCAGTGGTAAAAAAATGGTATCATCACGTGGAAGCCTGGCGCTGAAAGTACTGACAACTTCCTCGGGATTCGCACTGACACTGTTCATATTTTTGGTAATATCGAGCATACTGGCGTTCCCGTCGACGGATGAACATGTCTCGGCCATATTATCCGATGAGATCTCTTTTGCTGTCCGGCTTAGTATCGAGACGTCGGTCATATCCACGCTGCTGTGCATCATAATGGCCATACCTGCCGCATACGCTCTTGCCAGGTACGACTTCCATGGCAAGGCTGCCGTGAACGCTGTCATGAACGTCCCGCTGGCGCTGCCTCCTCTTGTGGCGGGCGTAGGGCTTCTGATATTCTTTGGCATGACGCCTTTCGGAAAACTACTTTCCGGCGCCGGTATGGAGTTCGTTTTCACTCCCGCAGGCATCATAGTGGCACAGTTCTTTATGAATGCCCCTTTCATGGTCAGGATAATGAGGTCGACCATAGAAAGCATAAACCCCCGATATGAGCACGTGGCAAAGACGCTTGGATGTGATGATCTTCAGGCGTTCTGGCGGGTCACGATGCCGATGTCGAGGAACGGGCTGCTCGCGGGCGCTGTCATAACCTGGTCAAAAGGGATAGGCGAGTTCGGAGCTGCGCTGATACTGGCCGGTGCCACCCGCATGAAGACCGAAATACTGCCTGTATCCGTATTCCTTAACATGTCATGCGGGAACCTTGACCTGGCAATATCCGCCGCTTCCATCATGATAGTGATATCACTTATCTCGCTTCTCATATTCGAAAAGTACGGCAGGGCCGGCAGCGTATACTGACAGGAGGGTCCGTCATCTTAAGATTGATAGGCGTCTCAAAGAAACTTGGCGAGTTCTCATTGAAGGACATCCGGCTTGAAATAGGCGAGAACGAGTACTTTATGATACTTGGCCCGTCAGGGACCGGCAAGACCATCCTCCTGGAGACCATTGCCGGCATATACCAGCCGGACAGCGGGAATATTATGATGAATGGCATCGACATCACCCGATCGCCCCCCAGGGACCGGAGGATTGGCATGGTCTATCAGGACTTCATGCTGTTCCCACATCTTTCGGTTCTTGATAACATCGCATTCGGGCTCAGGTCATACAGGGCATCGCCGGATGAGACGAGGAAAAGGGTCGAAGAGTGCGCTGAACTGCTGAACATTTCCGGTCTCCTTCACAGGTATCCTGCAACTCTTAGCGGGGGAGAACGCCAGAGGACCGCTATCGCGCGTGCACTGGTCATCAGGCCCGGCGTACTTCTGCTGGACGAGCCGCTAAGCGCGCTTGACGTTAAGACTCGATACATGCTTCAAGAAGAGCTAAAAAAGATACATAAGGTGACAGGGACCACGATCGTCCATATTACTCATAATTTCGAGGAAGTGTTCTCTCTTGCGGACCGTATTGCAGTCATGGACAACGGGGCCATAGTGCAGGTCGGAAAGCCCGACGAGATCTTCAGGAGGCCGGGATGCGCATTTACTGCAGGTTTCGTTGGCATGGATAACGTCGTCCCGGGCGAAAGCCGTATAGAGAACGATATGTCTATTATTAGATCGAACGGGATGACGATAGTATCAACGGTACAAATGAACGGTACTGTGAACGCTTGTATTCGCCCTGAGGACATCTTAATATCAAAGACTTTGTCTTACGGCCACGAGAACGTTTTGGCCGGTAAAGTGGAACGGGTCATTAATAACGGCCCGTATTACCGTGTCATTGTGCACGCCGGCGTACAGTTGACCGCGATATTGACCAGGCGGGAAGTAGTGATGTCGGAGATCAAAGAAGGCGCGACAGTATACCTATCATTCAGTGCATCCGACGTACATGTTTTTTAAGCATACTGTACTCTGCCTCACCACTTCATTAGATATTTTAAGGGTTTGAAGAGCGATCAGCTGTAAAAATTATCGATAAAATCGTTATGGCCTTTTCGCAAGACTTCGGACGGCTCGCCTGAAGCGGCCACTCTGCCCTGGTCCATGATATATACCATCTCCCCAAGCTCTACCGCGTCCTTAATATTGTGGGTGACGATGATACATGGCAGCCCTGTCTCTTTTAAAGACGACCTTAGCTCCGCCCTCATCGATACCTGCGTCTTTACGTCAAGCGCGCTTAGCGGCTCATCGAGAAGCAGTATGTCAGGCTTGATGACCAGGGCCCTTGCCAGAGCCACTCTCTGTTTTTGCCCTCCGGAGAGCTTTATCGCTTTTTCATTCCTTAACTCCCACAGTCCCACAGAATCCAGCTGGGCTTTTACCCTGTTCTTTATGTCATCTGCTGTCATCTTTTTCATCCTGAGCCCAAAAGCCACGTTATCCATGACAGTCATATGCGGGAACAGCGCGTAGTTCTGGAAGACATATCCGATGTTCCTCTTATTGAGGGGCACGTCTATGTTAGAACCCGAGTCGAAGAATTTCCTGCCGGACACCTCTATGGTGCCCGAGTCCGGCGACAGTATGCCCGAGACCATGTTTAGCACAGTGGTCTTTCCGGATCCGTTATTGCCCATGAGCACGAGCGTCCTGTGGCCATTAAGGCCGATGTCCACGTTGAGCTCGTAATCCCTGAGCATCTTTACTGTCTTAATCTTTAGCAACTATCATTCGCCTCCTTGTAAGGATCTTTACAATGGCAATGACTGTAAACGACGTGATGACAAGTACTATGGATAAAAATAATGAAGCGTCTATATCACCCTGCATGGCCGTGTATATGGCGAGAGGCATCGTCTGTGTCCTTCCCTGAAAGTTGCCGGCGAACATTATCGTCGCTCCGAACTCCCCGAGAGCGCGGGCCCATGTCATTATCGCGCCGGATATCAGCCCGTTCATGGCTATAGGCACGGTGATATAGAAGAACGTATACACTCTCGATGCTCCCAGGCTCCTTGCAGCGTTCTCGAAGGACCTGTCGACGTCCTCAAAACTGGTCCTCGCCTGCCTGATAAAGAATGGCGAGGCTACGAACACCTGTGCCATGACCACGGCTATTGTGGTGAAAGCCAGCGTGACACCAAATAAGTTCAGGTATTCTCCAAGGACACCTTTTCTGCCGAACGCCATCAGAAGCGCTATGCCGGCCACTGCCGGCGGCATCACGACGGGCAGGTCCAGCAAAGTATCCACAAGTTCTTTCCCCGGGTATCTATAGCGTGCATTGATGAACGCGACCGGCGTCCCGATTATTATCACAATAATAGTGGTCGCTATGGTGGTCAAGAAGCTAAGTTTTAAGGCTTCAATGACAACGGGCTCGTTCAAGGAACTAATGAACGACTCCGGCGACGTTTTGATAAATAGCGATACCACCGGCAGGGATATGTAAATAATGATGATGGCGAATATCAAAGATACGATGAGAGAGGCCGGAGTTATCCGGATCCTCCTCATCAGGCCGGCCGCCATGTTTTTACGGTCCCCTTTATACTCCTGTGAAGCCATATTTTTCCAGTATAGCCTTACCTTCAGACGATTTCACAAAGTCCACAAACTTCTTCGCCGAGTCCTGGCGGCCGGATTCATCGAGCACACCTATGGGATATACGGCTATGACGTTAAGGTTGTCCGGTATGGATATGATGTTCACTTTTTCCTTGTATTCCTGCGGTACGTCAGACACGTACACGAAACCTGCGTCCGCCTCTCCGAGCGCTACCTTGGATACTACCATCGTAACGGTCGTCTCTTTGGATACAACGTTGTCAAGCACTTTTTGCTTATACTCCGGTCCATATGCCGAGTCGTTGCCCATCTTGTCGATGATCTGCACCGCATATGCGCCTACGGGGCATTCCGGTGTACCTATGACTATCTTCACTCCCGGGTTAGCCAGATCAGAAAGCGTGTTGACATTGGCCGGGTTGTCTTTCGGGGTTATGACGCAGAGCTTGTTGTTCGCGAAGTTGACAACGGTATCATTTACCATGTATCCCGCGTCCTTGACCGCGTTCATGTGCTTCGTGGACGCTGATGCAAATACGTCGGCGTATGCGCCCTGTTCTATCTGGGTCCTTAATGCCTGGCTCCCGTCAAAATTGGTCACGACATCAATGTTCTCGTTGCTTGCCATGAAAGCGTTCTTCATTTCAGTAAAGCAGTCGGTCAATGATGCTGCCGCGAACACTGTCAGTTCTATCTTTTCAGTCGGCGTCTCTGTTGCCCCCGGTGTGGCCGTAGGGCCTGTACCGGTCGTGCATCCAGACACGATAATGGTGATGGCCAGCGCGATGATCGCAAGACCTATCATTGATCTCTTTTTGTTCATTGTTATCCTCCCAATGTATTGTCATTCTTTATGAACGAACTTTATTTATATTTTACTAAACATTGAGGTAAAAATTAATTATTTAATTAATTTTTATAATACATTAACACATATAGTAAAAGGTGATAAAAAAATAAACTTATTAAATATTTCCTTTTACCAATTTTTTCATTTTTATCATCGGCTCTCATATAATATTTCTATACGGGCATGACATACACATGCCACACATATTATTATTCCAGGTGCGCTATTGACATTTCCTTTGCACCGCACATGTCGTTGGTATCCTGATGGTCGACAGGCTCGAATACACTCTCCCGCATATTTTAAGCACATTGAGCAGTGAAGATAATGTGTCATCCATTGGCAGCCATTTTCACTATCCTTACCCTGAACTCGTTCTTACCTGACTGGCCGGTCTCGAAGACGAGTCCACTGCTTACCGCTTCCACTTCTATCCATGGAGGGACGTGGCTGCAGATGATCACAAGGGAGCGGAAACCGCCTTTTCGGATAAACTTCTGGAGAACCTGCTTGCTGGTGACATCCGCGTTCCCCTGTATCCCCTTGATAGAAATATAGAAGTTGCCGGGGGTTATTTCCTCGGGAGCAGGTAAGCATGGCGCAGCCTGGTCTTTTTCCATGGCCCGTTCCTTTTCTTCCTGCTGCCATACATGTTCCAGAAACTCCGAAGGCTTCCCGTCAAATTCCCACACGCTGCACCCCGCCTTTTCCAGTTCAAAGAACGGGACGCCTGCGGCTGACTTTGCGACGAATATCCTGCACCCGTCAAGGAATTGCAGCATTTCACCCATATTCAGGCGAAGTTCTCGTATCCCCTTTACCCGGCCCATAGAAAATCCCTTTTCCCGGTCAATTTCCCATGAACCCTGTGCACGGCGAAAAACGACTATGTTCCCCGGCTCGTCCAGCAAAGTGCTCGAGCCGTCGTCTCCCAGAAATACAGCTATCTCCTTTGCCATCTTACACTCCCGATCGCAACGATCCTCATAATACCAGGCGTTCTACGACTTTACCGCCTTCGATGTGTTCGTCCATGATCTCGGTAACATCGTCTGCCGTTACAGACTTATACCAGATATTGTCGGGATATATCACGACTATCGGCCCCTTTTCACATATCCCGAAGCAGCCGGTGTTAGTAAGGAAAACTTCGCCTCCGAGCTCGCGCTCTTCTATCTCTTCCGTGAACCTCATCATGACGTCGACGCCTTCCTTAGTATGGCAAAAGCCTTTTTGCTGGCCGGTGGGGCGGGAGCTTGTACAAATAAATATATGTTTTGAGGGTTTCTGCATATCATTCATCTCCTTCTATCGCTGCCTCTTGCATTCTCGATCCTTTAGTCAGTTCATCCTTCTTCTTCTGCCGATACGACGCATACTTTCTTTCCAGCAGCGTGTTTGTGAAACGGTCCAGGAAAGCAAGGGTGCCGGCATATCCTGCCGAGAGTATCCTCTGCCCGCCCATCCTGTCATGTATGGGGAACCCGACACGCACGACAGGGATGCAAAGATGTTCTGTCAGGAATTTACCGCCTGAGTGTCCTATGGCCACGTTTGCCCCTGTACTAACTGCAGCTTCATATATTGCCGTAAAATCCGCATCTTCGAGGAATATGGGCTGCTCCTCTGCTTCGGCAAGCAGCATTTTTACCCGCGCCATAAGCCGGCCGTTCCTGGTCCCGGTGGCGATGACCGCAGGCATGGCGCCATTTTCCGCACATAACGCAGCGAACGCATAGACCAGCTCGGGCTCTCCATATATGACCGGATGGCCTTCTGCGTTATATTTGTGGGAATCTGCCATCGCGTCGAGAAGCCATCCTCTTTCCAGGGCCAGATAGTCGGGCATCAGACGCCCGCTGATCCTCGACAGGGCCTCTATGAAACGATCCGTGTTCTCAAGGCCGAAGGGCAGCGGAAGGTCTATCAGCGGCACGCCGTATTCCTGCTGCAGGTACAGCCCCGGCGACAGGTCATCAGGGCATGTCAGGCCGAACTGTATCGTGGCCCGGGCTCCTGCCATGCGGGAAATATCCCGGGTCCGGGTACCGCCGAGAGGTATCTTAAGGTATTCGCCGCCGAACGGCCTGTCCAGTGTCATGGAATAGTCCGGTATAAGCGTATACTCCAGCCCGGTCATGTCCAGGATGCGTTTTATTTCCCGGATGTCGGCAGGGCTTATGTGCGGAATTATCACGTTGATGCCCGAATGCTTTGCTACAGGCCTTGCATAATGCCTGATGATCTCCTTTGTGGCCGCCCAGAATCCTTCCGTATGGCTCCCGCTGTAACTGGGGGTTGCCACCGGGATGATATCCACGCCCCTGATGTCATGATCCTTGATGTACGACTGGATCATCCGCTCCATGTCCTCGCCGATGGTCTCCGCAAGACAGGTCGTAACCACCCCCAGGACTTTAGGCTGATAAACCCTGAGAACGTTGTCCAGCGCTTTCCGCAGGTTTGCTTCGCCGCCGTAGATGGTCTGTTTCTCGTTCAGGGCGGAAGACGCGATGTCTATCGGCTCGTTATAGTGCTCGACGTTCGACAGGCGAATGTACGTGCTGCAGCCCTGCGATCCATGTACCAGCACCATGGCCTCCTCTATTCCTTTGAATGCGACCACACCGCCAAGCGGCATACATGTCTGGCACTGGTTCTCGCTGACCATCTTCGCTCGCATATCGCTCATAGCCGCACATCCCTTACGCTGGTGTTTTTCAGGTGTTTCCATACAGGTGAGCAGGCCGTGGTATGGACTTCCCGGGCGAATTTCACGGCACCCTCGAATCCAGCCAGGCAATCTTTACGGTCATGGTTATGGTCCACAAAGCCGACGCCCAGCTTATAGGCAAGGAAGCGCTCTTTGACTCCCCCGGCCATGAAGTCGACATCTTTTTCCCGCAGGAACCTTTCCAGCTCGGCGGGATTGGCATCGTCGATGATTACCGTACCTTCGCTCAGCATGCCGCTCAGGTTTTCATATTCCTCCTTTTTGCCCGTCTGCGTCCCGGTGAGGACGATCTCCACGTCCAGCTCCTTTAGCTGGCGGATGATGGCAGCGGCCTTGAAAGCCCCGCCTACGTAGATGGCCGCCCGCTTGCCTGCAAGCTTTTTCCTGTACTTTTCGATGACAGGCCGGACATGGCTCGATTCTCTCTCGATGAGCGCTTCTGTACGGCGTTTGATATCTTCGTCCCCGTAAAAGTCCGCGATCTTCCTCAGGCTTTCCGTCGTGTTTTCCGCGCCGAAAAAGTTCACGTCCATATACGGTGTGCCGAACGTCTGCTCCAGTTTCATCGCCACATAGTGCATGGAGCCTGTGCACTGCACCAGGTTCAGGCATGCTCCAGGCGCCTGTTTCAAAGCGGCCACGGTGGAATCCCCTGTGAATGCCACGTTGATCTCTATGCCGATCTCCTTCAGGTATCTCTCGACGACCCATTTCTCTCCGCCGAGGTTATACTCCCCCAGGAAGTTCAGCTTGCGGGTAGGTTCGATGTGTACCCCGTCTTTAGGGGTGATCAGCTTCAGCAGCGCATCAGCGGCAGCCCTGTACCCGACGATCTTGTTCCCCGACTTAAATCCGCTCGACTCGACCGGTATGACATCGATATTATGCCTCAGCGATGCCTCTTTGCAGACGGAGATGATATCGTCGCCGATGACGCCGACGACGCACGTAGAATACACGAATACTGCCGGAGGAGCGTACTTAGCGACTATTTCATCAATACAGGCAGCCAGTTTCTGCTCTCCCCCGAATATGATGTCCCTTTCCTTCATATCGGTAGAAAAACTGTTGCGGTACATTTCCGATCCGCTTGAAAGGCTTCCCCGGATGTCCCACGTGAACGCGGCACAGCCTATGGGCCCATGGACCAGGTGGACGGCATCCGTTACCGGGTTTAAGACCACTCTTGCCCCACAGTACACGCAAGCCCTTTGGCTGACCGCTCCCGCCAGGCTGTCGCTGCTGCAGCTGATATTGCCTTTGCTTTTACCCTTTGTCAGGATGGAATCCTTTCTGTCCTCGATGTATGCTTCGGCACCGGCCGGCTGTGAACAGTACGTATCCATTTTTTCATCTCCCTCATCGTTAAGGACCGATCATAAGATCAGTTCGTAGTCTTCATCCGTGCAGTCCCTGTCACGCCTCTCAAGGAGAGCGTTACTGATCATCTCTATCAGGCGCAGGCATCCCCTGTAGCCGACGATGGGCATCAGGTAGTGGACCGCCCTGTCGAATATCGGGAACCCGACCCTGACCAGAGGCACATCCTCAGCCCGCGCAATATACTTGCAGTGGGTGGTACCAATCAGGAGGTCTACAGGGTTCTCCATTATCCATTTGTGAAGTTCAAAGAGGTCTCCTTCAGCCCTGACGACGCAGTCCTTGATGCCGGACTGTTCAAGCATATGCCTGATCTCGGTCTCGAACCGCGAGCCGGGGGTACCTGTCATGACATAAGCAGGTATCATTCCCATTGTCAGAAGGAACTCGGTCAGCGGGACCACGATGTCCGGATCGCCTGCCACTGCGACTTTCTTCCCCTGGTAGTGGAAGTGCGTATCGATCAGTGTATCGACGACCTGTCCGCGCTCAATGGTCATGGACCGGGGGACTTTCATGCCAAACCCGTCTTTCAGGGCCATGATGAGGTCATCGGTAGCCTTAAGGCCGACGGGTATCTTCAGGGGAACGCAGGGCACACTGCATTTTTCCTGCAGCAGCGCACCGGCTGCTTCGGAAGACCATGCCCCGAGGGCCAGGGTAAGCTTCGAGTTACCGGAATCGCGGATCTCTGCCACTGTGGCTCCGCCCTCCGGGTACATCTCATACTTGTCCGTCAGCGGTGAATCGACCACGTCGGAGGTATCCGGGAACATGGTCAGGTCTATGCCTAGCTCCCTGACAATGCGCTTGATCTCACGCATGTCGCCGGGGTTGACAAAGCCGGGCAGGATATTTACACGTTCCTTTTTTGCCGTGCCGTCAGACTCGGCAAGATAGGAGACCATCGCTTTGCACATGTTCGAGAACCCGGTGATATGGGACCCCTGGTAGCTGGGAGTGTTGGCATGGATTACGACCTTGCCTTCCGGGACCTCCGACTGTTTGATGATCGTCGGAATATCGTCGCCTATCGTCTCGCTCAGGCAGGTCGTGTGTACCGCCATTATTTCCGGGTTATAGATCTTGAACACGTTCTTTATTGAAGTCTTAAGGTTCGCAGCGCCGCCGAAGACCGATGCGCCCTCGGTGAAGGAGCTGGATGAGGCGAGTATCTGGTCCCTGAAATGCCTGGTAAGGCCCATCCGGTGGTAAGCGCAGCAACCCTGCGAACCGTGGCTGTGGGGCAGGCATCCGTGTATGCCCAGCGCGGCATACATGGCCCCGATCGGCTGACATGTTTTTGCAGGGTTGATCTTTCCTGCAGTGTGTTCCACTTTTCTTGTGGGGATACATTCAAGCATTTTTATCACTCCTTGCTCTTTCCGTCTTCCCACGGGGCTGTGACCAGTTTCCATGCGGGGGTGGTCACAGCGTTCGCGACCTCACGTGCGAATGTCATAGCCCCGTTAAAGCCGGCATATGGGCCGGTATAATCATACGAATGCAGCTGTCTGGACGGGACACCGAGCTTGTGGGCGATGTACTTATCCCTGACACCCGTGAGGATCAGGTCCGGCTTTAGCTTCCTGACCAGCTCCTCGAACTCGTAATGGTTAATATCGTCGATTATGACCTCCCCGTCTTTCATGTCCGGGTTCATTCCCTCATAGTGGCCAAGCGGGACGTTTTTCTTGATCTCCTCGAATTTCTCTTTCGTCAGGTTCAGGTAAACATGCGCATCCTGGTAGAGCTCTTCATCGGGCTTCAGATGAAGCTCCGGGATGTTCCTGGAATCGGCGTCGCTCTTGATTGTGGGAATGACCTGTCGGCCTTCATAGTCATCACGATGAGCGAACTCATAACCGGCGACGATCATTTCCATACCAAGGTCGCGGAGCAGGTGCTGGTAGTGGTGACTTCGCGACCCTCCGACGAACCCGAAGGCGGTCTTGCCATTCAGGATCTTACGGTAGTGCTCTATCACCGGTTCGACGATGGCCAGTTCCCTGGCGATGACCTCCTCCGTCCTCCCGATAAGTGCCTCGTCATTGAAACACCGGGCGAGCTCACGAAGGGTCTTGCAGGTCGCGTCGACCCCGATGAAGTTTACCTTCAGCCACGGCATGCCGTATTTTGTCTCCATCATCTCGGCGATATAGTTGATCGACCTGTGGCACTGCACCAGGTTCAGGTCGGCCAGGTGCAGGTTCCTTATGTCAACGTAGCTGCTATCCCCGGTCATTATACCGTTCACCGTGTACCCTATGTCTTTGAGGATACGCTCGATCTCCCACCCATCGCCACCGATGTTATACTCCCCGAGGATGTTGATGACATAGTCCCCCGGTTTTCTCTGAGTGCCTTTGCCGATGACATGCTCCATGATATTGTTGTTAGCTATGTGGTGGCCTGCCGACTGGCTCACGCCTTTATATCCTTCGCAGTTGAAAGCCAGGACCTGAATGCCATGGCGTTCCTGCGCCGCTCTGGCTACGGCGCCGATGTCGTCACCGATGAGGCCTACCGGGCAGGTAGCGGAGATCGTTATAGCCCTGGGATGGAACATCTCGACCACTTCGTCTATCATCCTGGACAGCTTTTTCTCGCCGCCGAACACTATGTCCGGCTCCTGCATATCCGTGGTAAAGCAGAGCGTGGAATAGATGTTCTCCTTTGGCGTGGTGTCGTCCGCCCTCGCCTTATTGCGTCTCGTTCCCCAGGAGTAGTATGCGCAGCCGACAGGGCCGTGGACTATGTGTACCATGTCCTTTATCGGCCCCACCACTACACCTTTGCATCCGGCGAAACAGCAGCCACGCTGCGATATGATGCCGGGTATGGTCCTGGTGTTCGCCTCGATCTGCTGGCAGGCTTCCGCCGAATTTTTAATGAGCAGATGCTTTTTCCTGTTCTTCTTGACCGTATCAGGGTAGGTAGCCAGCAAATCCTCCATTCCTTTTTCCGTGATCGCCATTTTTCATACCTCCTTGTTCACCATATCGCCGCTTCGCCCGATTCGCCTGTGCGCACACGCACTGCGTCGATCACGGGCATGATGAATATCTTACCGTCGCCTACTTTACAATCCGTCCTGTTAGCCTGCATGATGGCCTCCACGATCCTGGGAACATCCTCGTCATGCGCAAGGATCGTGAACAGGCGCCTCGGGAACATGCGAGTTCCGTCCAGGAAGTCGGTGACCAGCTTTTCCGTCGCACCGGATTCGGTGACATCGTCGAAGTTCATCGACATAAGCTGCGACTTGCGTTTTGCGATGACCTCGGGATCCTTGACCAGCTTTCCTCTTCCATGGACCTTGACTGCCGTGAACCCCGCGACACCCGCCTCCACCAACGCCTTTTTAGTTGCGCCCGTCCTGTTCATTCGTACGATCGCCATGATCTCCTTCATCATAACACTCCTTTTACAGGCCTTTCGCGCCGCTTGAAATGGTGTAGGCCTCTTCAACAGGGCTGATAAAGACCTTACCATCGCCGAATGCTCCCTTTTCGCCCGTCCTGGCGGTCTGAAGGATCACGTCGACCACTTTATCTTTATCCTCGTCCGGGATCGCCATCATAATGAGGGTCTTGGGTATCTCATCATAGACCATACTGCCTATCTTGATCCCTTTTTGCTTGCCGCGGCCCACGACATCCACTACGGTCGCGGCATGGAATCCCGCTTTTGTCAGCTCAGCAAGCACAGCGTCTTTCTTTTCAGGCCTGATTATTGATCTGATCAGCAACATTGTCATCACTCCTCTCTTATCCGTTCACATCGCGTCCAGGAATCCATGCTGCATCATCAGCTCTTCAAGGCGTTCCTGTTTCATTGGTCTGGGTATGACGAACATCTTGTTCTCGTCGATGGCCCTGGCCAGTTTCCTGTATTCGTTAGCCTGATCTGCGTTGGGCTCGAAATCGATGACCGTCTTCTTGTTGATCTCCGCACGCTGCACAACGTTGTCACGCGGGACGAAATGAATGAGCTGGGAACCGATCTCCTCCGCGAATGCCTTGAGCAGTGCGTACTCGTTGTCGACTTTACGGCTGTTGCATATGATGCCGCCCAGCCTTACTCCGCCGGTATTTGCGTACTTCTGGATGCCCTTGGAGATGTTGTTCGCCGCATACAGCGCCATCAGCTCTCCCGATGCGACAATATAGATCTCCTGCGCCTTTCCTTCCCTGATCGGCATAGCGAACCCGCCGCAAACGACGTCGCCGAGCACATCGTAGAACACGTAGTCCAGGTCGCTGGTGTACGCTCCGAGCGATTCAAGGAGGTTGATGGACGTGATGATCCCCCTGCCTGCGCAGCCTACGCCCGGTTCCGGACCGCCCGATTCGACACAGCGGGTCTCTCCGAACCCTGGCTTAAGGATGGCATCGAGCTCGATATCATCGCCTTCGTCACGTAAGGTGTCCAGTACGGTCTTTTGGCAAAGCCCGTGGAGCAGGAGCCTCGTAGAGTCGGCTTTTGGGTCGCATCCGACGACCATTACCTTCTTACCTGCTTCAGCCAGTGCCGCCACCGTATTCTGGGTCGTGGTCGATTTACCGATACCGCCTTTTCCGTATATTGCTACTTGCCTCATGTCATGTTCTCCTGATATTCGTTTTCTTACCTACCGATGCCAGTATGGCGCCAGGGTCATGCGTCCATATCGACTTCCCTGCGCCGCATTTTTCGTAGATCTTTGTTTGCCGCATTTCTCCTCCGAGAATGTAACGGATACATTCTTCCTACTTTAAGTATTTAAATATTTCTATCATAAAGTATCACAATAGCTTACCATCCGGGTATAATTTTGGAATAAAAATTCAATTTTATTATGACCTGATACCATTGACGTATATGTTTTTATGAACTCTTATGCTATACATTCATAATTTTTAATCAGAACTCACAAATTATTGTATTAACAAAAAATCATAAAGATCGATATTAAATTAAAAAAGATTTACATAAGGCTTATTGTTTACAATTATATCCTTTCATAAAATTATGGCAATAAAATTATAAAATTAATTATTACACACTTTTACGATTTAAATTCAATAATTTTTACAAAAATCATTATTATATTACATGGAGAAAGTAATAATGCTATGATAAGTGATCGCTTAAAACTCGTTATTTCTCTGGGCATATGCTTACTTGCAGGAATTATCGGAGGCGCTATCACTGCGCCGAACATAATGACCTGGTATGGTACTCTCATAAAACCGTCATTTTCGCCTCCGAACTGGCTATTCGGCCCTGTCTGGACTATACTGTACATCCTGATGGGGGTAGCATTATTCCTTATATGGAAAAAGATCAATGAAGCTCCTGAAGCTAAGACTGCCATCGCCTTTTTCGGCATCCAGCTCGTGTTGAATTTCTTCTGGTCACTGTTCTTTTTCGGGCTTCACTCCATATCTCTCGCGTTTTTGGATATAGTCCTATTGCTTATCTTTATCATTCTAACGACGATGAAATTCTACCGGATAGATAAGACGGCAGCATATCTGATGGTACCATATCTTCTATGGGTATCGTTCGCGACCATATTGAACCTGTCTTTACTGTTGCTAAACCCATAATTTTTTAAATATTCTATATTAACAATATGTACAATGGACCCCGGGGAAAATAATTCAGTTACTGGTAAACATTATTTTAACATAGACATGGACTTCTTAGTCTATGAAGCCATGAGAAAACTTCTTCACGTAGCATGGTCATTTATCCCGTTGCTGTATTATTTTTGCCTTACAAAGAACGATGTTTTGATCTTACTGGCCCTGATACTGCTGGTATGGGTATCCCTGGAGATCCTGAGGCGTAAAGATATCAATGTCATCCCGGTGAGATACCTGAGGGAACATGAAAAGAACGGGCTCCCCATAGGCGCTTTCTTTCAGCTCATGTCATTTTTCCTTGTCGTTATGCTATTCGATAAAGAGATCGCCATCCTTGCCATGATGTTCAACTGCATAGGCGATTCGGCCACTGCGATGGCCGGCGCAGCGATGTATTCCTACATAGGTAAAGAAAAGACCGATATACGTGTCTTTGACGTGAGGTCGTTTAAATTAAGCCTGAAAAGGGTCGGAGAGGACTTTAGGTTTGCTGCCCGTAATTATAAGTCGCCTGTATTGATGGCGATCATGTTCGCGACATGTGCCATGATCTCTACGGGCTTATACCCGGATATGTCTGCCTTAGTACTAATAGCAGGATCTGCCGGCGCTGCGATCGCCGACGGTATACCATGGAGATTCTTCGGAGTCACCATAGATGACGACCTGACTATCACGATAATGTCAGCAGCGTTTATGTCCGCCGCTTATATGGTCGCATGAATGCCGGGTTACCAGGGAACCTTCTTTTTCCCTATCCTGAAGCCTATGATATTGCTTAACAGGTGCAGCGGGGGAGTTACCAGGATCGCCATGATTATGACCCATATGGTAAAATTACTGGCGAACCATGCAGGGTCGAAAATATATGTCAATAGCCAGGCACCTGCGACAAAATCAAGCTGATCAGCGCCAGGGAGCATCTCTCCTCTGTCAAAACCTATACGCCTTTTTATGAAACTCTTCGTCATATCGCCTAACAGGGCACCTACCGGCATAGTGATGATGGCGATATAGGATGCCGTTATCAGCGCGTCTCCCGCAGCGTTCGTAAAGTGCGGGGCGATGTACGGGAGCGCCATTATCTGGGCCGCGCCCATTATAGCGCCGCACAGCGAGCCGTTTATGAAACCTTTATAGGTCTTACCGTCTCCAAGGATCCTCTTTTTATCAAAAAAGTTTTTTCCGAGGTCTATAGGTGTGCCGCTGCCAAGTAGCGTGGCGCAGACATTGGCTGTGTACGCAGGCACCATTAACCATAAAGCTATGAGCAATATTTCTATCATGTTTCGCCGCCATCCCCGTATATGACGATAATGACAATAAATGTCACCTGATATAAAACTAATCGTTTATAAATATGATTATGATATGGAAAAAAATTTGGTCCGGATAAAATTTACGTCTGAAAAACCGGCCATCAATATAATAATTGCATTATTCCATCCATACATTACCTGATTTCACCATAAATTTATTTATGAATTAATACCACTCTAATAGATTAAACATTCATCAAATTATCATTTGATAAGGGGGTAAATTTTTGAAAGATATGAAAAAGATACTGATGCTTGCTCTGATCCTATCAGTCGTCGTGGCTTTCAGCGGATGTATATGCTGCTGCGGATTGGACGGCATGCTGAGCAAGTTCAAGAAGTCCGTAACAGAGATATCATTCCCTTCCGAGATAACTATCGGCGGCAAGACTTACAAAAAGGTCTATACTAACGAATATATCGGCTCGTCAGCAGTGAAGTCCCAGGTCAAGAGATTACTGCCGAAACTGGGCTACTCGGGATCCGAGTTCCTGGACCCGGTAGACTCTTTCGTCGACATGACCGGGATCACAGAATATAAGTCTTTCAAATATGCCGGTTCAGGCCCTACTCAGGTAGTAGCGGGTTTTGTCGGCAAGGTTAGCAGCCCGCTTACCGCGACTGCCAATTACGAGAGCGTCAAACAGATAGTGAATTCCGGCCTCTCGATGGCGAACGACCCGGGCCAGAATCCCGGAGGTGTGCAGGACATCTCGTATGAGGGCGGATTAGGTGTCGGCGATGGCGGCGATAAATATAAGGCCAAACTGTTCGGGCAGGACTGCTATGTCGTCGTAACAAAATATAGCAACATGTTCGTCTCGACCTATTCGCTGGAATCGTTCGAAGCGGCAAAATCTGCCGTCGAGATGGCTATAGCGCAGATCGACAAGGCAGCTTAAATATGGTCCGGCCATATGGCCGGCATTTTTTCCCTGGTATTTTAATGGTGACCATACCAAACATCATCACGGGATTCAGAGGCCTGCTTATCCTGCTGATAGGCGTATGTTTCTTTTCATATTCGCCTGAGAACGACTATCTCCGGCTCGTGGCCGCCGGCCTGGTGGTACTGGCCATCATATCTGACATACTGGATGGAAAAATCGCGCGTAAATTAAACCAGGAAAGCTACATAGGCGGCATAATGGACGCCGCCGTGGACATGACAGGCTTTGTTCTCGGGTTTTTGTTACTGTACTTTATCGATACCGGCATGAGATTCCCTGCATGGATGGTGTTCGTGGTCGTGGGCAGGGAGATCGTCGTCTACGGATTCTTTTTATATATAATAATTTTAAAGGGCAGGCTGGACAAGCGCCCGCATGCTCTCGGAAGAATTAACAGCTTTCTGCTGGCAGTATCAATAATCTGCCTGCTGCTCCAGTTCGAATACTCTATGATGATCTGGGCTGCTGCGGCGATCCTTACCGTATTATCAGGTATAGAGAATATTCACGGGGGATACAAATTTTTACATTCCTCGAGAGATACTGCAGCCTGATCTTTATTTTTATCATACGGATAAAATTTATTTGTGATGCTGTCGCTACTTAATTAATTAAACAGAAATCCTATGGAGGCCTTATCATGATACCAGTCGATGAGACACTTTTAGTCCGTATAATCGAGGAAGCGAGCCCTTCTGTCGTTAACATCAACACCGTCGTTCTTATACGGGACGCTTACATGAACGTTTACCCTCAGCAGGGCATGGGTTCCGGCATAATCATAAACTCTAAAGGCTATATTTTGACCAATAACCACATCGTCGAAAATACCCAGAGCATGATAGTAAGCATGATGGACGGGACGAAACTCGAAGGCAAACTCGTAGGTACGGACCCCATGACCGACATAGCAGTCGTAAAAGTCGATAACGGCAAGAAAAAGCTGCCGGTAGCTAAGATCGGCGACTCGGACGAGCTAAGGATGGGACAGCTTGCGATCGCCATCGGGAACCCGTTCGGCTTTATGCTCAGGGGGCCGACGGTCACAGTGGGCGTCATCAGTGCCCTGAACAGGACTATACAGGGTGAAAGGGGAGTGTATGAAAACATCCTCCAGACCGACGCGCACATCAATCCCGGCAACAGCGGAGGCCCTCTGCTGAACAGTAAGGGCGAAGTGATCGGGATGAACTCAGCTAACCTGCCGTTCGGACAGGGTATCGGGTTCTCCATACCTATCAAAGCGGCGATGCAGATAGCAAAAGAGCTCATCGAGCATGGTAAGGTAATAAGGCCATGGCTGGGCATACTGGGAATAGGGCTTACTAAAGAGATCGCCGACTATTATCATCTGCCCGTGTCAGAAGGCGTACTTGTCACCAGGGCTTTCGAGAATAGCCCGGCAGGCCAGAGGGGCATCACGTCCGGGGATATAATCCTGAGCGTGGATGGCATCACGGTGAAAGATATGAGTGAACTTGCAGGATATGTGCGCAAGAAAAAGATAGGGGATAAGATAAAACTGACCATAAAACGGGGAAGCCTGCAGGGTGATGTGGATATAATCCTTGCCGAAACGCCTCAAATGTAGGTATAGAAGGCTCTCAGGGCCGACAGGCTATACAATCTTTACATACGGGCATGTAAAGATCTATCTATTTTTTAAAGGCAGTGACCCATTTACCGTTATGGTATTGTCGGGATTTTACCGGGACTCTATATTCACAGGGGCATCATATTAGATCGATGGGATAAAATCAGGCAATATTGTGCCTTCGTTGCAATGGGCTTTTTAGTTGTATCTTTTTGGGTATTGATCCTATATTATTTTCATAAAAACCATAATATTCCTATAATAATTCCAGATTTATGCTTACCGAAATAATATTATGCTTATAGGTCGACCTATAAGCTACTGGTGACCAACCATGAACAAGACTCTTGAGAACGTTACAAAGGCATTCGTAGGCGAAAGCCAGGCGAGGAACAGGTATACTTTCTATGCCAGCACGGCAAGAAAAGAGGGATACGAGCAGATCTCCGAAGTATTCACGATCACCGCCGATAACGAGAATGAGCATGCGGAATGGTTTTTCAAATTCCTGAAACAGCTTAACGGAGGAGAAAAGATCGACCCTATGATAGTTGAGGCAGTAGCCCCGACGACGTGGGGCACCACGATAGATAATCTGAAAGCGGCGATAGCTGGCGAAAACGAGGAGCACACGAAGCTATATCCGGAATTTGCCAGTATAGCGGAGCAGGAAGGGTTCAAGGACATCGCTAACCGGATAAGGTCCATAGCGATCGCTGAAACTCATCATGAGGAAAGATTCGCTAAAGTGCTAAAGGAACTGGAAGCAGGTACGTTTTTCAAGAAGAGCGAGCCTGTATGGTGGTTCTGCAGAAAATGCGGGTATAAGCACTATGACACCGAGCCTCCTGCAAAGTGCCCTTCATGCGATCATGAAAGGTCTTACTATCAGAAGATGTGCGAGCAATTCTGAGCAAGGTGATGAAGATAACTGAATTGAACCAGGTCTATAAATGTAATGTATGCGGCAATCTGGTAGAGGTCATGCACACAGGCGCCGGCCAGCTCGTTTGCTGCGGGCAGCCGATGCAGCTGATGAAGGAGAACGCTGTGGATGCCAGTAAAGAGAAGCATGTACCAGTGGCAGAAAGGGCCTCACCTACACTGAAAGTGAAAGTGGGGTCGATCCCCCACCCGATGGAAGAAAAGCATTACATAGAGTGGATAGAGGTCATAGCCGGCGAAAAAGTATACCGCAGGCAATTAAGGCCCGGGGACAGGCCGGAAGCAGAATTCGAGGTCCCTGAAGGCAATGCTCAGGTCAGGGCTTATTGCAATCTTCACGGGCTCTGGAAAGCATAGATCATTTATTTTATTATCTATTTTTATATTTTTTCAAAACACTATTCATAGCTCTGATGTTTTCCTTTTATCAAAATAACGGCATATATTTGCGACTCGCCGCATTCGGGGTAATTTTTTTAATATAATGTTAATTTTATACTTAAAATGACTATTTTTCTCATTTATACACATAATATATCATTATAGACTAAAATGCCCTAAATAGTCAAAATATAGCCTGTTTTCATGAGCCGCCACAAAAAATAAATCAAATTTTTCATTAATACACTAATTTTAACCCTATCCGGTAAAATAACGGTGAAATTAAGCATCATTTTTTAAATATCGAAGTATATGGCCTCGATCTATCATCAGGGATAGATTTATGATTATTTGCCCTGTAATAATTTATTCTATAGGTTATAGTGGCGTAAAATGATAAATACATGTTAATTTCTTGAAATATCGAAAATCATAATGTTATAACCTGTATAATGTCATTAATGGCTTTATTTTTGTCCTAAAAGAAAATATTTCAGGTTATTAAGTCCCATTGTCATAATTAATGATTTTTGAGGGTTTTAAAGATACGAACTACCTCTATGACGGCATAACTAAATAAAATGAGGTTATTTTGGTGATTAATTTCAAAATCGTTCATTTTTGGCTATGATATGGCATTAATGGATTTAGATTATCATAAATTTTCGGACTTTTTTACTATATAATGTTTATTATTAAAAGATAATCAGGGGACGGCACCCAAAAGTTTAAATATACAGCATGAATATGCATGCCGCACATGAAGACTAATTACTCACCAACCGGAGAATCATGGGGACTCTTAGTGAGCCTCGACTTATTTGGATGCGACCCGAACGTCATAAACAGCGGAAAAGAACTCGAGAAATATGTAGTTGAGCTTTGCGACGTTATCAACATGAAGCGCTACGGCCCGTGCCACTGTGAACTTTTCGGAGAGGCAGGCACCCCGCTCGCAGGCTACTCGGTATTTCAGTTCATAGAGACCAGCTGTATCAGCGGGCACTTCTCAGCCTCTGACAACTCAGCATACGTCGATGTATTCAGCTGCTCCGAATTCGACCCTGTGGTCGTCGAGGAGTTCACAACGAAGTTCTTCAAGTCCGAGAGCTGCATAAAGACCGTTACCCCGAGAATGTATGACCCCAGAGTAAGACCGGGCAACTGCTGCTCTTGTGGCTCAAAGGTAAAGCAGGACGCATAAACGGATCGAGTAATTCAAATAAGCTTCATCCGGGATGAAGGCCCTTGCAGCCCATCGGGCATGCGGCTATGCATTAAACGGCAAGCTGCAAGGAGTAAAACCTCTTTTAGGTAATCTTAGCCATAGTTAACGGCTATATGGCAAAATTTATTATATGATCAAGGCATCGCCAATCCGTATCACAGTCCCGTTCACGGGATAATTTTATTTTGTATCGTGTATATAATTTAACGTATACGCATTTTGCGCTTCATGCTGGAGAGTTATCTATGGCACGGCTATTATCCATGGAAGATGTTAAGCGGACCATTACGATGGACGATGTTTTACCTGCGGTCGAAGAGGTCTTTAAGGAATACGCGCTGGGAAAGACGTACATGCCCAGCAAGATATACCTGGATATACCCGGATATGGCGATTTCAGGGCGATGCCGTCTTACGTGCCTTCCATAAATACGGCAGGGCTAAAATGGGTCAACGTGCATCCGGAAAACCCCCGGAAAGGTATACCGACAGTAATGGGTACCATAATGCTGAGCAAGCCGGAGACCGGGGAGATCTTATCTATTATGGACGGGACCTATGTCACGGACATGAGGACCGGCGCTGCAGGCGGTGTTGCCGCAAAATATCTCGCGAGAAAAGACACGTCAGTCATCGGCCTCGTCGGCAGCGGAGAGCAGGCTTGGACGCAGATGCTGGCCTATAAATGCGTTTTTGGCGACAGGATAAAGCTCGTAAAGGTATACAGCAGGACATTATCTCATGCGGAAAAATTCGCAAAAAGAGTGCAGGATAAAATGGGATATAATGCAAAAGCATTTGAAAAATGCGAAGATGCCGTGGATGCCGACCTTGTGGCTACCGTGACCCCTGCCCGTTCGCCGGTAGTTATGTCGGGATGGATCAAGCCCGGCACTCACATCAATGCCATTGGAGCTGACGCACCTGGAAAGCAGGAGCTTGAGACTGAGCTGACTCTCAGGTCCAGGATATTTGTGGATTCCTATGACCAGACATCGCACAGCGGCGAGATAAACATACCATGGGGCCAGGGCCTTTTGAATGAAAAGATGCTCGCAGGAAGTATCGGCGAGGTCATAGCCGGGATAAAGCCGGGAAGGACCGATGATGAAGAGATAACTATCTTTGATTCAACGGGGCTGGCTATACAGGATATGGCCACGGCGCATATCGTATATGAAAAATCTATGAAAGGTAATATGGGAACGGAATTTAATTTTTGAATCTTTAAATGCTAAAGTCTGTAAAAAATATTATTTTTTTATATGGAAAACTTTATTTTGGGAACTGGATAGCTTATCATATAACTCTTGTGGGTTGGGGGTATTATATGGTCGGTAAAAACTTGAGGGTAACTTTATCAAGCTCAGTATCACGAAATCTTGTGCTTGCTGTCCGTTGTTTATTTTCGATGATGATCATAGCTTCGCTATTTAGCGCCAGCTTCATAGGATCAGTATCTGCACAGGCGATAAGTGTATCAGATACTGATATTAATATTCAGGGTTCGGTAACGCCGGCCGGTTCAATGAACGGTATGTCCGTATCCGGTGTAACGATATCCAACTCATCCAAGCCTTTTGCCTATGTCAGCGGTTATTATGACCATAATATCTATGTCATTGATTATATCACCGGTACTGTTATCGATACTATATCAGTCGGGTCGGACACATTTTGCATAGCTTTCCATCCTTCAGGAGAGTTTGCTTATGTTACTACTGACCGCAATATTCTGGTCATCCGTACCTCGGATCATTCTATTGTGAAGGATATACCGACGAGCTACCAGGGGAGAATGATCGCATTCAATCCCGGCGGAGAATATGCATATGTAACTAGCTATTTCTTCACTGGCGACTACTCAGACATCATTAGTACGTCGGACCATTCTATCGCCGCTCGAACAGATATTAAACTATACTCCAGCGGTGTTGCATTCCATCCCTCAGGAGAGTATGCATATATTACCGATTGGAACAATGACAGCGTATATATCATTCAAACTTCCGACCACAGTACAATAGGCTGTATACCGGGCATGTCAGACCCTTATAACGTCGCTTTTAGCAAGACCGGGAATGTCGCTTACGTTACTAACTATAATATCGGCATGGTCAGCGTCATTGATACCTCAACAAGTAGCGTTATCCATAATATTACGATACCTGGTTGCAATGGAACTAACGGGCTTGCAGTTGACCCTTCCGGCAATTTCATATATGTGACAGATAAAAGCATGGGGTACGGTCTATGGGTGATCGACACTTCTGACTATTCCATTGCTAAGAACCTGACAGTATGCCAGTCCCCGAGAAACCTGGCAATAGACCCGTCGGGCAAAGTGGCCTACGTCCCGTCCAGCATGAATAGCAGTATGTTCGTTATCGATACTTCCAGCCACTCGGTAGTTGATAGCGTTTATCTTGGATCAGGAGGTTCATGGCATGTTGCGTTCAATCCCGCCGGTGACTACTATCCGCCGGAAATATCTTCCACATATCCGTCAAAGGGGGCAGCGAACGTCGGGATCACCAGTGTCATAAAAGCCACTTTCAACGAACCTATCGACACCTCTATAATAAACGGCTCTACCCTCACCGTAGTTGACGATAACGGGAGCGTTGTTACAGGTAATGTTACATGTTCAGGAGCCGATGTGATATTTACTCCTACAAAACACCTGAACTATACTACAACATATACGGCGACCATAACCGGTGTGAAAGATCTTCTGGGATTTGAGTTCGAAGGCAAGTATTCCTGGTCTTTTTCCACAGGACAATATTATCCTCATGTGTCAGTAAAATGCCCGCCATCATCTGGTATTTCTTATATATTCGAGAATGGGGAGCTTGTCGACACTCTTACTAATAGCACGGCCTCCCCGACGCCTTCTCCGGTCCCGACTCCCGCGCCGACTGCACAGCCGACGATCGAGGCCACGGCTACCCCCGTACCTACGATGATACCTTCGTCCACGCCGGTAGCTACTCCTCCTGTACAGCCATCTGATATTGACAATGATGGCGGTATCTGGATGTGGATATTGTTGTTCGGAGTGGCCATATCGGCAATAAGTGCCTATTTCCTGCTGTTCAGGAAAAAATAAGACTTGAGCGGGCCGATCCCGCTCCTGTTTATTTTATGCGTATGCCTCCGCGTATTCTTTATACCCCGTCTTTTTAATGTACTCGTCCATGTCGAACTTTCTTCTCGCGCCGTCTGTGGTCATATATCTTAATTTTCCAATGACAGGCCTCTCCTTGAACGCCCTGTCATGCTTCCCGAAGCACCACATTATCCCGGCATAGCTGTTCGGGCACCTGCCGTCTATCTCATACTTATCGTTCAGGTAAAGCATACATTCGAGGGCTTTCTCAGGTGTCTTCGTCCATTCTATGATGCACTTGCCCCAGAGCATTCTCATGTATCCCGCCATCTTCCCGGTCCTGACCATCTCGAACTGGCATGCGTTCCATATTTCATCGTGCGTCTTTGAGCTTTCAAGCTCTTCAAGCGAATAGTCATATTCTCTTTTGTCTTTTCTGTGATCTTCGATAGTTTCCCTGGCCCAGTCGGGCAAAGACTCAAACGTCCTGTACTTTCTATCATAGAATGTGAAATTTTCGGCCAGTTCCCTTCTAACAAAAGCCTCTTCGATAAAAGCCTTAATTCCTTCTTTGTCTCCGCCGCTGTTCTTCACTTCATATACCATGCTCACCGGAGATATCTGTCCGAACCTCAGGTAGGGGCTCATGTTCGAAGTCGATTCTTTTTCGGGATGGTTCCTCTCTTCCGCGAAAATGTCCAGCTTATCGTCGATGAACTTTTGCAGGGTAAGCCATGCCTGCACCTCCCCGCCATGATACAGGGGAGACGGAGGCACTTTTTCAATGCCAAGTTTTTTCATGGTCCTGCTAATATCGATATTGTCCGTATCGCTTGATACCTCGACCTCTTTATGGTTTTTTAGATCGACCTTCTTTGCCGGCCTTAAATATTTTTCAAGCAGGTCCATAAGTTTCGGCCGGATCGTATATGCCGCATATTGTTCTCCCGGGATCTCTCTGACCGGCACGATCACATTGGAATCAACCTGATATAACGGTACCTTCAGCATTTGAGCTGCAGCATCCCGCCTGTCCCTGCCGTGATTAAGATGGGATTCGTCGGTCACTACGAGCGAAGCGTCACATTCCATCGATACTTCGGCAGCGTTCTCCATCGAGCTGCCGTGCCTTATGCAGAATGTCGCGCCTATGGTCTCAAGCCCGTTCGCAACGTCCTTGAGCCCTTCAAGCATAAAAGTGAAGTTACGCTCATTTGCGAGGGGTATCGAGGGATCGATAGAATAAAAGACCATTAGCGGCTGGTCCAGCGTATTCGCCCTTTCTACGGCAAGCTCCAGGGCAGGGTTATCCGATACACGCTGGCTCGACTGCATCCAGTACATGACACATTCGCCGTCATGCTCACTCACATTATTTAATTGCGTTATTCGTTTTTCAATGAGAGGATCCATGCATGAGTATCGTATCTTACGGCTTTTAATTTTTATAACGATTAGGGCGGAAGCCAATATTTTTAACGGATGTCTATATATTTTATAGGCAACGTATTATATTTCTTCTACTTCATCAATATACTAAAATATCAAAACAGGAAGACGCGCAGATGCTCATAGACACTCATACACATACGGACCTGAGCGACGGGCTTGAGGACACCGGGACCGTCCTATCAAAAGCAGCGGCCATGGGAATGGATATTATAAGCATCACCGACCATGACTGCATAAAGGCATACCCGAAAGCATTTACCATAGCGGAGAGCTACGGAATTCACATGGTGCCGGGCGTGGAGCTTACGACAAAGAACGAAAAGGGTTGTAACTGTATCCATATCGTCGGGCTGGGCATCGATACGGGCAGTGAAGTTTCCGCGGTGCTCGAAAAGATCACGAAGTCCTTCGAAGACTCGGAGTGGGGCTTTCTGGAAAACGTCAATAAGTTCATGTCGGAGAGACATCCCGGCTGGATACCCGCTACAAAAATAAAGCCCAGCGTGTTTCGAAATACTATCGAGAGCGCAAATCAGCAGGGCATAAATATCTCTGAAAAAGAGATGATGGACATCATATTCAACCCGGACCTGTGGGTGCCTATCGAGTTCGAGATAACGCTTGAGGACGCGGTCTCCTATATCAAGGATTGGGGCGGCGTGCCTGTCCTTGCACATCCCTTCGACTTCAGCAACGATGTCAACGTGGTCTTAAAGAGGTTTTTGGATGCCGGCGGAGAAGCCATAGAGGTCTGCAAATACAGATATAAGGCCAGGACAGAAATGCTGTCCACATTGCCCGTCACCGAGCTCGTTAAAAAAGAGCGGGAGATGAACCTCTGGACGATCGAGCAGGCAAAAAAGCACGGCCTCAAGATCACGATGGCCTCGGACCATCATGACGATACCCGCGTCATGGGCATGAACCCGGAAGAATATGGCATCGATATTATGTGGTTATACGACCTATGATATTGAAGGCACAGGAGTGAAAATACATGAAGATCTGCATACCGAAGGAAGGGGAAAACATTTCACAGCATTTCGGGCAATCACCCGAGTTCGCGATATTCACTATAGAGAACGGGGCAGTGATCAGTAAAGAAATACTGAAAAGCCCGGGGCATAACCCGCACATCCTGCCGGAGTTCCTCGCGGGACTTGGCGTCACCCACATAATAACCTGCGGAATGGGGAAAAAGATGCAGGAGATGTTCTTGCCTTTCAATATCACTGTCTATACAGGCGTGATCGGCAAGGTCGATGATACTATACAAAAATTCCTTGAAGGAAGCCTGTTTTTCGGACAGCAGCCTGTATAGGCCGTGCCGTCATGAAATACTCAACTTCTTTTCAAAACATTTTTACTTTTATATCAGGAACTTAACTAAAGATCAGTTATGGTCACCATCTTTTTGCCTTCTGCGCTCCCATGAAAAAGTTTTAGATGATCTTGACAAGACCTGGCTCATAATATCTATTTTTGGATCGAAGTTCTTGCGTTGTTCCTGTCGGATGGCAGGTAGACAACTAACCTCACAGAAACACGGAAACACAATTTTTTTTCGAATTCAAGGGCACGAAAACTCAAATGTTCTGTGAATAAGTTTTTGGTGTTTTTTGAGAACTTAAAAAATTCATATAAAAAATTTTTGTGTTTCTGTGTTTATGTGAGGTTAGTTGTCTACCTGCTATCCGACAGGAACAACACTAAAAAACTTCATCTTAAAAACCGGGAAGCACAATGCGTTTTTCTTCATTAAAACCCTGGCAGGAACCCGCTCATAAGAGATTTCATGGTGGAAAACCGTGTCGTTTGTTGCCTTCTTTCTCTGAGTGAACATTAAATTCTTTACTCTAACCAAAAAGTTTATCTATTTGTCGCATATGAGTAATATTTAGAAATGGAGCGTATACCAATGAGCATCTGTATAACAGCCATGGAAGATAACATCGACTGTAAAGTCGATCAGAGATTTGGCCGATGCAAGTATTTTATATTTGTCGACCCGGAGACGCTGAAATATGAAGCGATAAACAATCCCGCGCTCAGCGAATCGGGGGGCGTGGGGATCAAGGCGGCATCTGCCGTGCTAAAATACTCCCCTGAAGCTATCATAACCGGCCTGATCGGAGATAACGCGATCAAGGTCCTGCAGACCGCCAATGCCGGTGTTTATTCCTGTAAAGACGTCACGGTCAGGGAAGCCGTGGCACTGTACAAAGACGGAAAGCTGGAACGGCTTGATACTGCCAACAATTAAAAAAGGAGGACATAAAGATGCCAGGAAGAGATGGGACCGGGCCGATGGGAATCGGTCCAAGCGGAAGAAGGCTTGGTCCTTGCAGGGACCTGCCCGCAGATAAAGAGAAAAACACGACACCCGTCGAAAACGAGGGAAAGGCCCTTTTCGGCGTAGGACGCGGCGGCAAGCCGCGCGGTTGCGGTATGGGACGCTGCGGAGGCTGGAGAAGGGAATAAGCCCGCCAGGAGGAAAAGGATGCACATAGCTATAGCAAGCGGAAAGGGCGGCACTGGTAAATCTACCGTGGCCTCGAACATGGCGTTCGCCTTAAGTGAATCTGGATATGATGTCACTCTGGCGGACTGCGACGTTGAAGGCCCCAACCTTCACCTTTTCCTCCAGGGCGGAGAATATGATACGGAGGACGTCACCGTAAAAATTCCATTGATCGACAGGTCCCGGTGCACATATTGCGGTAAATGCGCAGAACTGTGTAAATTTAACGCCATATCATGTTTTCCGGGGCACATGCTCGTATTCCCTGAGCTATGCCATTCCTGCGGAGGATGTGTCATTGCCTGTCCTGAAAATGCAATAACTGAACAGGAGCGTAAGGTCGGAGCGATAAAAACGTCTTATCCGCCCTTATCCGGGAAGATCAAACTTATAACCGGTATCCTGAACGAAGGCGAGCATTCGTCGGTCCCCGTGATCGATCAGGTCAAAGAACGCCTGAAAGACGCGGACCTGGCCCTGATAGACGTGGCTCCAGGCACTTCATGCAACATGGTCGCAGGAGTGAGGGGATGTGATCACTGCATCCTTGTCACGGAGCCGACGCCTTTCGGACTTCATGACCTGAAGCTCGCTGTAGAAGTGTTAAGAGAGATGGGGATACCCTTCAGCATCATCATAAATAAAAGCCTTGGGGAAGACCGCATAATCGAGGACTACTGTAATGGGGAAGGCATAGAAGTGCTTGAAAAGATACCTTACGACGGAACAGTTGCAAAGCTTTACAGCATCGGTGTGCTGCCTGCCTCAAAAATGCCGGGGCTTTCAAAAATGTTCCTTTCTATGTTCGAACGGATAAAGGCCGGTGATAAGCAATGACCTTCCAGATCACAGTGGTCAGCGGCAAAGGCGGTACCGGCAAGACCACATTGACCGCATCCCTTGCATACCTGCTAAAGGATATCGTGGTGGCTGACTGTGATGTCGACGCCTCGAACCTGCACCTCCTCCTGGATCCCGTCGTGAAGGAAAAAAAGCCGTACTATGGCCATAAAATTTCCGCAGTCGACGAAGAGCTATGCACCGGATGCGGTCTTTGTGAAACGAATTGCAGGTTTGGAGCTATTAAAGTCGATGAAGGCCTTAAGGCTCACATAGACAGTATAGCATGCGAGGCATGCGGCGTATGCAGCTTTGTGTGCCCTGCCGGCGCGATAAAACTAGAAGACCGTCCGACAGGAGAAGTGTACATTTCCGATACGGATGTATGCCCTATGGTTCATGCCCGGCTTAATGCCGGCGAAGGCACCGCGGGTAAGCTTGTCACGATGGTGCGGGAAGAGGCCTGTAAGATCGCCGGCAAGGACGGCATGGTGCTGATAGACGGCCCTCCTGGCATAGGATGCCCTGTCATAGCGTCGGTGGCAGGAACTAACATAGCCGTGATAGTCATAGAGCCTACGGTGTCGGGTGTTAACGACTTTAACAGAGTCCTGAGCGTTGTAAATCGATTTAAGGTCAAGCCCTGTGTCTGCATAAACAAGTATGACCTTAACCTGCATTACACCGAATGCGTAGAGGGCTACTGTAAAGAGGCCGGGATCAGAGTTCTCGGAAGGGTGCCGTACGACAGGGAGGTCTATGACAGCATATGTGACGGCATCGTCCCGGTAAAAGGCGTACGCGATGAGATCAAAGCATATTACGTTAACATATTTGAAAATTTAAAAAGACTGATAGACGAGATAAGGAGTGAAAATAAATGAAAGTGTGTATACCAAAGGAAGGGTACTTAGTATCCCAGCATTTCGGGCATGTGCCCGAGTTCGCCATATTCACCATTGAGGATGGCAAGGTAATAACTAAAGAGATCATACCAAGCCCGGGCCATGAGCCGGGTGTCCTGCCCAGGCTGCTTTCCAGCCATGGAGTGACCCATGTGATCACAGGCGGAATGGGCAAAAAGGCACAGGACATGTTCGCCGAGCTTAACATAAAGGTATATCCCGGCGTATCCGGAACGATAGACGGGACCATTCAAAAATTCATTGACGGGACTCTGTCCTTCGGGCCGAACGTCTGCGACCACTAAATTATTATAAAAACCATACAGAGTATAAAAAAGATGAGAGAAAGAAAATGCGTTGGCAGGCCGAGGTCGAGCAGATACCTCTCGGGCAGCGATTTCAGGTGTATGATGCCTGCATGCCGTAGAGAGGGCGACATCAGGGCTGTCACTCTTTTACCCGAAGAAGTCGAGGCCTTAAAGCTTATCGACCTTCAAGACCTCGGGCAGGAAGAAGCGGCAGCAGTCATGGGCGTGTCGAGGAAGACCATCTGGAAGGATATTCACAGCGCCCGAAAAAAGATAGCTGATGCCATAATCAACGGGAAGGCCATCCGGATAGAAAAATGCGAGTCAGAGGATACCGAAACCTGCGGAATAGACATCTGTATGAAGAAATGCAGGGGCAGCAGATGCATCGATTCCGGATGCGCAGATCCTGAAGACCCGGAATAAGCTTTAGGTCCACTTTTTTGTTGACAGGTCGTTCAATCATCATTTGAAATATTCGAGATTTTTTTTGCCATTTTAAAAATACCTGTAGCCCGTAACTTCAATGGGGATGGTAAGTATGGTACACCATGAACATAAGCATGCTCCGGGATCACATCCTTCCGGGTACGTTCACCATGAAGCGGAATGCCCTTATTGCAGGTCAGGCGGTTTTAAGAGCAAAGACGAAGAGCTATCTGCCCTTGAAAAGTTCAAGCAGGAGCTCGGAGATCAGATCAAGGACATAGAGAGAAGGATGGACGAGCTAAAAAGATAATTTTTCCTGAATATTTTTTATTTTTATTAATATTTTTATAATTATATTTTTTTAATGAAAATTTTCCAAATATTTACTCATTATTAGTTTTTTAAAGTATCTTTATTTAGAATATATACAATAGTATATCAAAATATTTAGTAAACAACGAAAAAGCTTAATATCCTTATATTAGTTAAATTCATAGTAAAGATAATTTAACTATCAATTTAAAATATTTCAATAAATATATTAATATGGCCGAAATGGGTTGACGATCTTATTATCATCATTCAAACATGAATGGACCTGTTTTGGGAGGTATAATAGTAAAGTTTCCTTTGCAGGAAAAATAAGAATATGGTAAAAATTGGGAAGGTAGAGGAATGACAAGGATAATACCAGGCGTTGAGATACAGGTGATAAAGGAGATCGTGCCGCAACAGCTTAACCCGTCAGGGGTTGTAGCCATGATAGGCACGACTGAAAAGGGTGAGGTGCTGGAGCCGACCTACGTCAGCAGCTATAGCGAGTTCGTCAATAAGTTCGGTGCTGGCCAGGGATATACGGTCGTCAGGGATGTAAAACAGGCATTCCAGAATGGCGTGTTCCAGGTAGTGGTCGTGCCTATAAGCGGCATGAACAGCGAAAAAGCGTCCCTTATCCTTAAGGACAGAAAGGGCAGAGAGACCGTAAAGCTTACCGCCAGGAAATCCGGCGAGGAAGGCAACAACATCGCCGTGAAGATCGAATCCGAGCCCGAGTCAGAGCTGGTAAGGCTTTCGATAACTGACGGCGCGAACTTCGAGATATTCGAGAACGTCGTGATGGAGCCGACAGGCGAGCAATACCTCGTCGATAAGGTCAACGGAAGGTCCACTCTCGTCACGGCTACGGACCTTCGCTCATCTTCGAAGTTCCCGAACAACAATCCCGATAACATCGAGGATAAGCTCTCCGGAGGCAAATCCGGCGCAATATCAAAAGCAGACTACGAGGCTGCCCTTGATAAGCTGGAAGGCGAGCCGGACGTCGACATAGTGACGGCATGTGACGTCACCGACCCCGAGATACACGCGCTTATAGAAGCTCACTGCATGAAGATGAGCATCGATGCGAAGAACCGCATCGGCCTTGGAACCGTAGCATCTGGAGAAAGCATAAAGGATATCTGCGAGCGGACAAAAGTGATGGCCAGCGACAGGTTCGCGCTTGTGGCGCCGTACGGGAACCTTGGGGCCGTGGCCGGTCTCATAAGCAAATTAAACTATTATGAATCCCCGACTTTCAAGCCGCTTAGCGGTATCTCAAAGCTCGAGGCTAACTACACGCCGTCCGAACAAATGGAGCTGCTAAAGGCGGGCGTAATACCCATCGAGGCACAGAGGGGCAGAGGGATCGTCGTGGTCAAAGGAATATCGACCAGTAAAGAGCAGATAAGCGTGACAAGGATCGCCGACCACTCCGTGAGGGGCGTCAAGAACATAACCGATTTTTTCATAGGTACGCTTAACAGCCCCAGTGGCAGGAACGCGCTGAAGGGCAAGATCACCGAATTCCTGATGCAGATGGAAAGGGAAGGCTCGATCGTCCCGAGCACAGACGGAAAAGAGCCGGCATTCCTGCTGGACGTCTACAGCTCTGAGATGGACTTCGCGCAGGGTATAGTCCGCGTAAATCTCGCGGTGAGGCCGGTAAGGGCTATCGACTATATCTATGCGACGATCAAGGTTGAAGCATGAGGGGAGGAGAGGTTTAAATGGCAATATCCATATGGTCCGCGACGGACAGCAAGGTACTTATTGATTCCACTGAGGTCGAGGGCCTTCAGTCTTTAGAATATAAGGTGAACAGGAGCAGGAGCGATATCATCGCAGTGGGGAAGGACGTCAGGCAGGGCGTGGAGTATGGCGTGAAAGTCATAACCGGGACCCTGAAAGTTAAGTCTTCATGTCCCGCGCTGGACCAGAAGCTCAACCAGAAAGAGGTAGAGCAGTCAAAGTTCACGGTATCCGCGCAGCTAAAGAAAGGCAGCACACAGAAGACCGTGAGCTTCCAGGACTGCTACCTGGACGGAAGGGAGTTCTCGATAGACGTTAACGGTGTGGGTATATCGATATATACGTTCACCGCGACGGACATCCAGGAATCGTAGGAGCATCTTTTGAATGAAGAAGCTCACTAAAGAGGACGTACTCAAGGGTAAAGAGATGCGCGAGACCGTCCACGTCGATGCATACGATGCCGACGTGGTCATCCGGCCCCTTACCGACGGCGAGCTTAGCGAAGTGTTCTCCATTATCGGCAGCGTCCCTCTTAAGGACGACGGCACCCCTGATACGGGGAAAGTGGACGTCACAAAAAATTTTAGGGCGCTAAGGCTTGCCACTTCCATGGGGCTCGTGGAGCCGAGACTGACCGTGGAAGAGGTCGCCGATATGAAGTTCGGCGTTCCCGAGTTTATCGGGACGAAGGTGCTCGAGGTCAGCGGCATAGTCCCCGGAGTCTCGGCTAAAAAAAAAGAATTGAAATAGAGCGATTCGTGGAATCTCCCGAAGGACAGGAACTGGCGGCCTTATGCCTGGATTACGGGTATAAGCTCGCCGCCGCACCTACTGACCTTACCCGGCCCCAGATAAATTTTCTCGTAGCGGCACTGGTCAACAGGCTTGAGAAGGTGGCAGTGGCAAGGTCTGATGAATCGGGGGCCACGACGTTCATATTCTCTGACGACGCGGATCTTGACGAATAGGGCCCTATGACAGCCATAGACACTCTCCTGGAAGAAGCCTGCAGGTTAGACTTGTTCAGCCATAGCGATGTCTTTCCCGCGATGGCGGAGGTAGAGGATACTATCCGGTCTCTTCTCGAAGATGCGCTTTACCTAAACGAACAGCTTTCAGGCATGGTATTTCCGCTTGTGGAGTTCAGGATGCCGATGCCCGAAGCCGCGGAAGAAGAGCCATTATCCGGAAAGGATATGCCCGCATCTTCTCAGGCTTATGACCAGAGCGTCAACATAGGCTCTATAAACATAAACTCGACGGCGATGAGCGTACGGGAGTCGCTGCAAAAGTTCGAAAGCCAGACATCCGGCATCACATCTATTTTCTCCGGGCATGAGTCCGAACCCGATATTTTGAAGTCAGGCATCGAGAGCCTTACGGAACGGTATCATGAGTTATTGATAAAAGCCGAAAATGTCGAAGGCATCGATAAGATACGGGAAACAGGGTCTGCAGAGAGCCGGATTAACGCCTCAGAAATAATGAACGCCAGGGCGGTCAGCGAGGAGCTTAAGCAGTCCGCGGCGATGATCAGCGAGCTGGAAGCCGTCAGGAACAAAGTAATGGAAAGCTCGGTTGATAGCGCTATTACAGAGATCGCACGGAAAGTCCTGGATGAAAAAAGCATCTTCACAGGCGAACATACGGCATCGGAAATATCCCGGGCATTTAGCGAGGAGGTTTCCAGAAGTGCCGCCCATTCGTCTATCAGCTCCGGAAAAAGCATCGATGTCCCGGCATTCGTCCCGAGGAGAAAGACTTCAGGGCCGCCGGAAGAAGCGTCCATGAATGCCGCCAGGCTAAATGAGGCGATAGCGTCGTCACAGCGTATCGATACAGGGTACAGGAGCCATCTTGTAGATGAGCGTATACAGAAGACCGAGATCTCAGGTACAAAGCTACAGCAGCCGATGTCAATAAAGCCGATCTCCGGCACGATGAGCGCCATGTACAGCTACATGGCTGAAATATCAAAGCTCAACGAGTTGAGAGAGACTGCCATGTTCTCTGAAAATGAGATCATTTCCGGCATGGCTTTTAATCCTGTGGCCGAGATGCTGAGCGCGGGATCCGAGTCTATACGCCTTATCGATAATATGGTGCCCATATACGGTAATATCCCCGGGGGCGAAACGGCGAACGGGATCTCTCTAATGATAGCCGCGTCAGGAGCGCTGCAGGCCGCAGGCTCACCGGATATAAACAGCATCACTATGATGGCGCCGTATTACCGGTCGGAAAGTAAAGAGTTTTCACTCACGACAGCGCCGCGTGCCATGGACACTGTTTTACAAATGATACAGGGGACATCCGGGCTCTCTCGGCCCGAGCAGGCGGCAAGGACATCCAATTTCTATAGCACTTTTAACATCACGGTCAACGTGAAGAGCGGAAATGACGAGAACGAGCTGAGAGAACTGGGTAAAAAGATCGGCGTCATACTCTCTGAAGAGCTAAAGCGATACGGAGGCATATAATGAACATAGAGCTGGACGGCATCTCTCTTATCAAGGCCGGCGAAAGCGAATCCGGCCGCCAGATGGAGGTCAGGAGCGTATCGAACATCAGCACGAGCGACAGCCGCAGCATCGTAGAGCATAAGGTGCCCGGCATGGAAGGCAGCGTTTTCCAGAACCTCGGCAGGGCCGCCGTCCGGATATCTTTCGACGGGGCTTTTCAGGGTAAAAACGCGAAAAGCCTGCTTGAGGCGATCCGTTCAAAGTTCAAACAGGGAACAGCACTGCCGTTCACATCCGACGTCTCGGGTTCCGCGGACGTTACGAAAGTGATAATAGAGGACCTTAAGATCCAGGATGTGGCAGGAATCCAGGGAAAATACTCTTACTCCATAATCCTGAGGGAATACAAAGAGCCGCCTCCGGAACCCACCACTCCCCCTTCGCAGGATGATCAGGCGGAGGAATGGGCAGAAAAAAAGGCTGAAGAGATCGCCGATTCAATAAACGTCGTCGCAGGCCGTGTGCTGGATCCGGACGGTAACCCGAAAAAGGGGGCCGGCGTATTACTAAAAAGCGATGACGGCGAATACAACGCGGAAACAGACGAAGAAGGAAAGTACAGGTTCGAGAACATGCCGCCAGGAAAATACATGATCACCGTCAACGCCGAAGGCTACGAAGGCCTTGAGCGGGAACTCACGGTAGGCAAGAAAGAAAAAGAGGGGACATAGAGCCTCTTTTGAAGCGTGAAAGAAATGCAGAGTCCGGCATATAAGGTAAAGATCGGGTCAGCGACCTATGATTCGTCCCGGCTGAGAGAGATCATCAGCATCTACGTAGACCTGGATATGGACGTGCCGCTGGACCGGTTCAAGATCACGCTCATGAAGGACTCTAAGAGCAGTTCCATTAAAAAAGGCGACCCCGTGCAGATAGAGCTTGGCTATGACGGGGCATTGAATAAAGTGCTGACAGGGACTGTCAACACGGTGGAACCAAAGATCAGCGAGGTCATAGTCAGCGGGTTCAGCCTGATGTCGCTTCTTACGGACGCGAAAATCAACCAGGTATATGAAAACCAGTCTGCCGGCGCGATGGTTAAAGACATGGCAGGAAGGGCGGGACTTGCGGTAAAGGAAGCCTCTGACGGGATAAGCTTTCCCATGTACTCGATAGACGACTCAAAAAACGTTTACACTCATATCCATGAGCTTGCGCAGCTTTGCGGGTTCGACCTGTACCTGACTGGCGACGGAAAGCTCGTCTTCAAAAAATACGAGAGGAAAACACCCCGGCCGTTCAAGTACGGCAGAGACGTCCTGGAAGCGGAAGCGAACGAGCTTACTCCTCCTGCGACTTCGGTCAAGGTATACGGGGAGAGCCCTTCAAGCTTCAAAGGCGCTAACACGTCCCATTTAAAGTCAAAAAAGGTCGTCGAAGGCATCGCCGGGAACGGCGGCACGGTATTGACAATGGAAGATGCCCGGATACGGGATAAGGACACCGCGGATAAGGTGGCTGTAGCTAAGCTCGAGTCGCTGATGACGCCTTTAAAAGGCACTATCCGGTCTCTGGGCAATACGCGTGTCGCGCCTGGCGATACAATAGAGATAAAAGAAATGCCCGACAGCCGCATCAACGGAGAGTTCGAGGTCCGGAGCATGAGCCATATCTTCAGTGGTGCAGAGGGGCTTATCACCACTGCGGGATGGATAAAGAAGGTGTCTATCTCCCCGTCCGAGCCCGCGCTCATGTCGCCGCCTGCCGTACCCGCTCCTCCGAAGCCGCCCTCGCCTCTTGAGGAAGAGCTGAAAAAAGCACAGGGCGCGATGGAAGAAAGCCGCCTTAAGCTGATGGACGCCGTAGAGTCGGGTGAGGCCGCTCTGGAAGGAATGCTCGCAGAGATCAACAATGCAATATCCGAGATGGATAAGCGTGCGGAAGAGATGATCAAGGCCGCGGAGGAAGCTAAGAACACTGCGCTGGAGGCGGCGCGAGAAGCCCTCAAGAAAGCCGATGAGCTAAAGAAGGAGCTTGAGGCCCAGAAGAAAAAGATACAGGACGCCATCGATGAAAAAATGAAAAAGTTCGAGGAGTACAAGAAAGAGGCGATGGCACAGGCGGATAAATATGCTGGCGAGCTAACGAAGCTAAAGGAAGAAGGTAAGAAGCTGGCGGACCAGGCATCGGCTAAAGTCGAAGATGTAAAGAAAAAAGTGGCCGAGAAACAAAAGGAGCTCGAGGACGCCCTGAACAAGGCGAAGGAAAAAATGGATGAGACCATCAGGCAGGCCAGGGACAAAAAGAAGGAACTGGAAGACGCGAAGGGGTCCGTCACCGGGGAAGTTGAGGGCGTCGGCGTTGCTGATAAAGCGAAGATACCTGACATGGAGAAGGAGATAGGGCGCCTGGAAAAAGAGGCTGAGGACCTGAAAAAGGAGATCGACGAGAAGCAGAAGGCCATAGAGGATGTCGTAAGCGGCGTCAGCGAAAAGGCGGAAGAGATCGAAAAAGAGGTCCGGGAAAAGATAGCAGATATCGATAATAAGGTCAAAGAGATCGAGGGCAAGGCAGAGGAAGTGAAGAAAGGCATCGACGACGCGGAAAAAGAACTGAAGGGATACGTCGACGAGGCCAAAAAGAACCTCGATGAGATCACCAAAGAGATACAGGAACAGATAGACGAAGCGAAAAAGATGGCCGAAGACATCGTCAAAGAGGCCGAAGAGAAGTATTCGCAGTCGGTGAAGAAGGCCGAGGAAGCAAAGAAAGAGGCTATGACATCCCTGGAGAAGGTCAAGAAGTCATATAACGAGGCCAGGGATAAAGTGATCGAGGCGAAGAAGATGGCGGGGCTGGAATAAAATGACTGAAGGTTCAGGCGGGGAGACGACCGAGAAAAAAGAGGTCAAGGAATATACCGTGCCCGATATAATGCCCGGGGGCATCGAGAGAGTAAGGCTGGTCGACGGGAGCTGGGACCCTATAGCTGACAGGCCGTATAAGTATTCTGCCGATAACGGCGGGACTGTCGGGGAAGGTAATTCGGACAGCGACGGGTACATTAAGGAAAAAGGTATCGTGCCCGGGGGAAAACAGGTCACTTTAACGCCGGGGGAGAGCGCCGAAGAAGGAAAAGACCAGGAGATGCCTAAAGTTAACCCGGGACCGATCCCCGATGATAAGCTGCTCGAGCTAAAGAATCAGAGCGACGGCGGCAAAGGCCCGGTGAAAAAGATGGATAACCGCAAGGAACTTGTCGAGCACGTCCAGCACATGCTGATAGCGCTGGGGTATGACCTGGGCGACTACGGCCCGGATAAGAACGGCGTCGACGGAGACTTTGGGGATGCGACTGAGAAGGCGGTAAAAGACTTCCAGGAGAAACATAAGGACTGGGAGGGAAACGCGCTGGTCGTGGATGGACTGGTGGGACCGAGGACAGGAAATGCTCTGAACAGGGCACTTGTAGGCGTATGGTATGAAAAATACGAGACGCCCCGGGATCTGACGGGTGACGTAAAGCTTGTGACATTGACCAGGAAGATGGCGGAAAGCGAGGGAGTCAGCTTTTAGGTGATAATATGGGCGACGGAATAAAGCGAGTGATAATGCAGGTGAACGACCCGGGAAAGGTGTCCCCGAAGAAGCCGCCTGAAAAAAAGGACGAGCCGTCATCTAAAATATCTGTCAAGGTGGATATGGGCGACCTTGACCGGACGGAAGAGGCCATGGCCATGGTGCTGCGTGAGTACCGCCAGAGGCCGGGCCCGGACAGCTCGCCGTTCAGTGAAAGCTGGGAGCCCGACAAGAGCATAGACATAAAAAATTCCAATAACGGTAAGACCATAGAATATTCCGCGGAGATACCGTCACACAGGGAGGCCGGCATAAAACCCTCCCGCAGCAACGTCCTGAAGTCTTTAAACAGCCTTGAGAAAGACCCGGCTTTGCACGCGACGGAGGAACAGGCTCTCATGACCTACATATACCGCGACGGGGAAAGCACGCTGAATAAAGAGGATTTTGAAAAGGTCTTCGGCGCGGGGAACGATAAGTACAAAAAGTTCGAAGAGTTCGAGACAGACCTTAAGACAAGAAAGATACGGCCGGGATGCAACGAGATAATCGTGTCAATGGACAGTGACGGAAAGATCCTGAAATGCATAATGGACGGGTTCGAGGTCCCGTTCAAAAATCAATAGGGGAGAACATCATGCCTGCGGTATTGGGACATTTCCTTGTGTTCAGAGAGACGGCGCTTGCGCTTATAGACGAGTATGGCGAGGAGGCTGCAAAGGTACTCAGGGTCGAGCCTAAGTACGAGAGAAAGATGGACCCTAAGACGGACGACTCAAAGATGTTCCCGTCGCCATATAGGGGTAAATCCGACGGCGGCCTGACAAAATACGGGTACATAGGGTCTTGCGGGCCGGACATATGCTACATGCATAACAGGATCATGCATAAAGGCGAGAGCAGGTGGGCCGACCTTACGCACTATCATAACTCAGGCAGGTTCGTAGCATATCTTGTGGACCTTGCAAAGACACATAAGGACAGCGATCTGGGCCTGAGGATCATGGCCTTTACGATAGGCTATATCACCCACATAATGGCGGACGCTATAGTCCATCCTTATGTCAACACGTTCGCGGGGGCTTATCATCACCAGGTCGCCAGCAAGGAGGCGCACCAGACTATCGAAGTGAACATGGACTCCTGGATGGCGAAGCACTACTACGGGCTCAAGGACATCACCACTACGGGCATATCCCATAGCTGGTCCGACTACGTCGACGACTCCAACTGGATCGGGAAAGCTTCCGATCGCGCGAAGGAGTTCTTCAAGGAGATCAACGAGGTCTTCATGTCTACGTACGGCGAGTACCCGGACGGCAAGAATGCCGCTGACGGACTGGAATATCTTCTGGTCTCTTACTATAATTTCTGGAGCTTTGTGCTCGACATCGGCTACGATACTGCCCTCGGCCCGGTTCCCACGAACCCTAACCCGGGCATGGTCACCCGCTTCCGCCAGGAGAATTATCCTTCGTATCTTTTCAAGGCGAAAAAGGCGGCCGTAGAGGCTTGCATAAAAGCCCTTGACTACTGGAGCGGAAAAGCCGGGCGCGACGACCTTCTTGAATACATGGGGAACTGGAACCTTGATACGGGGTATCGGATAAAGGTGTCCTCAGAGGGAGGGCAGCTATGTATTAAGTACGAGCATTCATGGGCGGTCTACGATGTGCCATAAGACGGCGGAGGGAACTAAATGGGTGATAAGCTGGAAGATATAAAATCAGGGATAAACGCCGCTAAAGACGCATACGGCTCTGCAAAGGAAAAGATCGTCTCTCCCGTAGAACAGAAAAAAGCGCAGGCCGAAGAGGCCAAAATGAAGGCCATGCAGCCTTTCGAGATAATGAAGCAAAAAAAGGACCAGGCAAAAGCGGCGATGGACGCGTCAAAACAGAAGGTGGAGGCGGCGAATAAGATCGTCGAGAATAAGGACCTTATGTTCAAGCAGGGCTCTGATGACGTAAAAAGTGCAATGAAAAACGCCAGGTCAAGCTCTGATAAGATCAAGAGCGGCATAGAGGACAGGCAGCGGGAGTACCAGGCTAACAGCGACCTTGTCAGGTCTCTTATAGAAAAGATAGAATCACAGGCCAGGGGAGGCAAATAGTTGAGCGCGGTGGAAGTCATCAAAAAGATAGCCGAAGATGAGGCAAAAAAGATTCATACTCTGGAGCTAGGCGTAGTCACATCTATTTACCCCCACTCAAGCGATAGCGACTATGATAATTATGAGTGTAACGTGAAGCTGAAGAACAGGGAGCTTGAGCTTAGAAGAGTCCCTGTAGCCACCCAGCATATCGGCTTTACCAGCGTGCCTAACGTGGGCGACTTTGTCATAATCGGTTTTGTCAAGGGGAACATTAACGCTCCGATAGTCCTCGGCAGGCTGTACAACGATGAAAACAGGCCTCCTGTAAATGATGCAGGTGAGATAATATACGAGTCCCCTGATGATAAAAAGCAGGGCGTCAGGAGGCTTAACATGAAGTTCCCTAACGGCATCGTCCTTACTATCACGGATGACGGGCTTAAGGCCGAAGTCGGGAAGTCCGTTGTCACCATAAAGACGGACGGGGACATCACTATAGAGTCCAACGCAAAGCTGGTCGTCAATTCCAGCGGGAACACGACGATCACGGCCGGCGGCGACATGGAGCTTAAGGCAAAGAACATAAAAATGGATAGCAAAGAAGGCATCAACATCATCGCCGCAAAGAGCCTTTCAGTGACCTCGGGAGAAGCGACCGATATGACTGTCGGTAAAAGCCTCGCGATCACTACCGGCGAGGCCCTGGACATCACTTCCGGTACTAACATAAGCACAATGTCAGGATCATCGACAGAAATAACGGCGGGCTCTACCGCAAAGGTGCAGGCAGCGGCGAAGGTGGACATAAAGGGCGCACTGGTCAATATTAACTAGGTGGTATCATGGGACTTCCTGCGGCGAAACTCGGAGATAAGATAGTGGCGATGGATACGCACATCATCATTACTCCATCGGGCGCGCCGAGCCCGGTCACATTGCCGTTCAACGGCACAATAAACGGTAACGTCAGCCCGAACGTTATGATCGAGGGCAAGCCGGCAGCCACTGTAGGCAGCACGGCAATGAACATCCCGGTCCATATACCGCCCGGAGGTAGCTTTTCAAAGCCTCCGATGAACATGGGCACGATACAGATCGGAAGCGCAACTGTAATGATAAACGGAAAACCGGCCGCACGGGCAGGGGATACTGCCCTGACGTGTAACGACCCTGTAGACCTCCCGGTCGGAAAAGTGGTCGCTGCAGGCACGGTAATGATCGGATGACCGGTAAAAGAGGTATGAGGATGGATGAAGAACTATACGGAAACGATCTTAAACTAATGGTCGAGACCAGGCCCGATTTCGTAGGGCCCGGCGCGGACCTGACGGCCAGCAAGAAAGGGGACCTGGAGATCACAAGGGGCCGTGAGAACCTCGGACAGGCCCTGATGCACCGGCTTCTTACGAGAAAAGGCGAGCTGGCAAGCCTCGGTCATCCATATTATGGCTCGCGGCTGCATGAACTTATAGGGGAGCCGAACAACGAGACGACGAGGGAACTGATAAGGCTGTACGCGAAGGAATGTATCATGGAGGAGCCCCGTGTCAGGGACATCGTCAGCCTGAGCGTGGGCATGACAGATTATCCGGGTGCCGTGATGCTTGACATAACGGTCGTTCCCATAAAGAGCAGCGTCCCGATGAACCTTGTACTTCCCTTCTACCTGGAGGTGGGATAATGACGTTCGTGAGAAAATCTTACACCGAGATAACCGACTCGATACTATCACAGATCACCAGGGGAGTGGTGAACGAAAAGCAAGATTATGTGCGAAACAGGTCAAAATACAGGCTTGCGTATCCCAACGTGTATGACATCGTGAAGATAGAAGGCATCGTGAAAGGCGCAGCTTTCGTGTTCCGGAAAGGCACCGACTATAAGCTTGGAGATAACATGGTGGAATGGCTGGGCGGCGGCGAAAAACCGGACCACGGAACTCCTTTCTTTGTAAACTATATGATGGATGCGCCTGGAGGCATCACCGATATTAATCCCGGCAGCGTGACGCGCACAATTATAGAATCGGTCGCGATGGAACTGGACTATCTTTACGCGCAGATGAACCAGGTCTATAATTCCGCGTTCATCGATACGGCTAACGGCAAATCGCTGGACATGGTCGCGGCGCTGCTCGGAGTAAACCGCAAGATGGCGGGGTACGCTACCGGCGAGGTTACGTTCGGAAGGAAAAGCGAGCCCGCAACTATAGAGGTGTCGAGGGAGACGCACGTCTATGACGGCAAAGACAGGTACGAGCTGAAAAACCCCATGTTAAAGGCCGTAAAAAGCGTCGAAGGCACACTGGAAGGAGCTAATGCGGGATTTGAGCAGGGTAAGGACTATTTGATCTCGGAAGGGAAGCTTATCTGGATCCCGGCGGGCAAAAAACCCGACAAAGGCTCAGTGTTTTACGTTGATTATGCTGCCTATGAGACCATAACGATACCAATAGACACCCGCGTTTCGACCTATTCAAGAAGGCCTGAAAATGTGAAGGTGTTCAGGACAGTAGAGCAGTCGGTGCTTACAAGGAACGCAGAGGGCAGGTGGGAGGTCGAGGTGCCCGTCATGGCGCTTACGCCCGGTAAAGAGGGCAACGTTTTCGCAGGCTCGATCAATATGATGCCAAAGCCGCTCGTGGGCATAGAATACGTGATCAATAAGAAGGACATATTGAACGGGACCGAGGCCGAAAATGATAACGAGCTCAGGGAGCGGGCTAAGAGGGCGCTGGAGATGGCCGGTAAAGCCACCATAAAATCCCTTAAATCCGCGGTACAGGGCATAGAGGGAGTAACCGGCAACGTGGTCGTGATAGACCAGCCCGACGGAGTCCCCGGCATCGTGCAGATAATCGCCAGCGGAGGCGACGAAGAAGAGATAGAGAAGGTCATAGGAGAGACAAGGTCCGCCGGAATAAAGGTAGAGTTCAAGCGCCCGATCATCATACCGCTTGATGTAAAGCTCACCATCGTCGTCGTCGAGAACGTCGACCGCAACGAGGTCAAGAATGAAGTGGAAAGCATCATAAGGCAATACCTGGGCGGCCTTGAGATAGGCGAGGACGTCATAATGAGCAGGATAATAAAGGCTGCGTTAAGCCCGCGCGGCATCAGGGACGCAAGAGATGTTACGATAAATGATAAAAAGGAGAATATCGACGTGATGCCTCACGAAAAAGGCGAACTCAGGACGCTCGAGATATATGTGGAGGACTAGATAGATGTCCAGCGCCGAGAAGATATCGTCAAGGCTTCCGCATTTCTACGTGCACTGGGATAAAGAGTCCCTGATATCGAACACTGTCGATTCTATCGGAAAGAGGCTGGACGAGTCAGAAAAAGAATTTATCGCAATAATGCGCTGCCACTGGGTCGATACGGCAGGCGGCACGGACCTGGACAGGCTTGGCGCTATCTTCAGGATAGGGAGGAACGATGGCGAGCCGGATAATGATTACCGGGGAAGGCTAAAGGCCGCGGTCATCAGCTACAAGGGAGGCGGGACCATAGGTGCGATCAAGACAATTGTCAGAGTGACACTGGGGCTGCCTCAAGACTACCCTGTCGAAATTATCGAGAACCCTCCCGTAGCTTTAAACAAGACATGGAATGTGAGGGCAGGCAAAGAATGGACAGTGAATCCAAGGAACATCAATGATACGGTGCCTGTGATCACGATTAAAGTGGAGACTGAGAACGCGAGGATCAGCGACCCTACCATAACTAATGTCACGACAGGCGAATCGATAACCTTCACCGGCGACATGCACCATGGCGACATTTTGAGAATAAGCGACGGAGTCGCGACGCTCAACGGGAGTGATGAAACGCCGAGGCTATCCACGACTAAGATGCCTTCCCTGCCGCGCAGGAGGACGACATGGAAATATACGGAAGCGGTGGGCGCGAACATAGGTGTGTTCGACAGCACGAAATTTGACGAGTCAGTCTTTGCCATAGACATAATCTCATCAGTAACATTTGAGTGGGTGGCTGACCAGCCGGCTACCTTTGAGCTTCGCGTGCCTGAGCATATATTAATGAAGGCAGGCATGAGGAAGGATTATTTACAGGAGATGCTGGAATCGGTGAAAGCAAGCGGCGTAAAAGCCGAAGTAAAGGTGATTTGATGTATTTTTTTATTTTGATCAATGGGGAGGGATGCCAGTAATGGACTATGAGCCAATGTACAAGAAACCGGGAGATCTTATAAGATCTGACGAATGGAATAAGATCGTTGACGAGCTCAAGGCGCTAAAAAGCTACATAGAGAACATGACGCGGAGCGTCACGCTCACGGCGCTGCCGAGCCCGATAGGCAGGTCATTCGCCCTGAGCACAGGCGTGACGGAGGATTTCAACTATGGCGTGGACGTCATGGGACTGATAACGCGCCAGTACTATGGGGGAGCACAGCAGACCGGCGACATCTGCAGGTTCGGCCTTAGCGATTATGCTGACATTATATCGTACTGGTCCGGCGCGGCTAACGGCGATAAAGAGGCACTTGTCATAAGTATAGAGTACGTGGACGGGTCAGTGTTCACGTCGGAAAAGCTGTATATACACGAGTGGTCAAACCTGAGGCCAAAGGGTAGTAAGAACCCGTACGTGGAATACCTCCAGTCCCCCAACCAGAGGCTCTGGTACAGGTATGTCCTGGTTAACCCTGACCCGGATAAGGAGATACGGTATATTACCTTTAAGGACTCGGATCCGGATTGCGCGCTGAGGATAGCGAACGTGATGCATTACGTGACCAGGGTGAAACCGCTGGCAGTTAAGCCTGAATAAAATAAGCGAGTGATAACATGATCAGAGAAGTGGACGAAATATTGCTTGGATACCTTAGAGAAGGCTTATCTGAATTCATCTCCCCCGAGAACATCGTCATTGAGGAATTCAAGACCAAGAAGCCTAAAAAGTCGATCTCTCTGGTCAGCACCGAATACGTTATCGAAGAACTGGGCATGGGAAGCTCTTCCACTATAAAGAAGGAAGAGGCCATGGAAAAGTTCGACACCGACGGCGAAAAGAAAGATTTCCAGCTTTCTCGTACCCCGTTGAACCCGCTCATCAGCGTCGAGAGCCCTCCCGGCACGATAAAGAACGAGCCGGATGACTATATGGTGAATTATGCTACCGGATCGATATCTTTCCGGACCGCTCCTGAAAAGGCCAAAGACGGCGTCCATGCCAGGTATAACGTGGCAAGGGCGGTAGCGGAGACCAGGAACCTGAAGTTCGTGCTAAACTATTCGCTGATAATAACCACGGAAAATCCCCGGGATAAAAGCATTCTGACGCTTGAGGCTATCAAATTATTGTACGGTAAAAAAACTGCGATGGTATCAAACGGTATCGAGGATTTCAAATTGTTGAAGGGATATTCGGTCCATGCGTCTGAAGGACAGGTCGTAGATGCCAGCGTTATCGATTTCCAGGTCGTTAAGATCGTGGAGATAGAGATACCGATGCCTCCGATGGAGCGCATAGAAATAGGCGAAATGAAGAGATAAAGCCGTGCTGGACAGTATTTCATATTTGAGGTTTAAGTAGAGTATGAAAACTTTCATTTAAACCTTCCGTCACACAAGGGTTACTAAGGTGCACTAGCTTAACCACAAAGTACACAAGGGTTACTAAGGTGCACTAGCTTAACCACAAAGTACACAAGGGTTACTAAGGTGCACTAGCTTAACCACAAAGTACACAAGGGTTACAAAGTTCCACAAATTTTTTTTAGAGAGTGTTAATCTTCTAAAAATTCCTTTGTGTTCCTTGGTTGCCTTTGTGTACTTTGTGGTTGAGCTTGTGTTCCTTGGTTGCCTTTGTGTACTTTGTGGTTGAGCTTGTGTTCCTTGGTTGCCCTTGTGTACTTTGTGGTAAAAAATAGTGGACCTTAGTCACCTTCGTGGACGAATTGGCTAATAACAAAGGTTTTCATTTAAAAATTAGGAATAGGGCTAGAAAGCCCTATCGTTCTTTAATGTTAACTTTCCATGTTAGGTTGCCTTGCTCCGCAGCTGTAGCAGAACTTTGCAGCCTCCGGCAGCACCGTCTCGCATGTCGGGCAGACTTTCACGTCCACTCCCGAAGGCGGAGTAAGCCCGCACTTGTGGCAGCTCGGAGCTTCTAGTTCCATTGGCGCTCCGCAGTGCATACAGAATCTCTTTGGCAGGCCTTTGAACACTACCTTAGTCTCGCCTTTAATGTCACCGCTCGCAGCAGTGATTATCGCCGTGCCGCTCACTTCTCCGGAGGTAACGCTCGTGGTCACTTCGGGCGTCTTTGGCGATATCTTTACTGTGCCCGGTATCGTTCCAAGTGTAGTTTTAATGTCTACGTTTTTCTCCTCTATCCAGGAGAAATAGCTGCCCTCTCCGTCCTTGAACTTTATGGTTATGTTGGCCGACGATTTACCGTCCGCCGGTATGGAATCCGGAGAAGCCGACATCTCAATTGTCGCTTTACCGTAGATGAATTTTACCTGCGCCTTTGCGATCTTACCGTTCGCCTTAGCCGTTATGTCCACCGGGCCGCATTCCTTTGAAGTTGTGAGTACGGCTTCTACAAGTTCCCTTCCTGAGGGTATGATGACATTTTTAATACTGCCTGCTGTCGCCTCAAACTCCACTTCGACGTCCGAGCTTTGTTTCTTCGGCTTGCCGAACCCGTTCACGAATAAGACCTTAAGGGGTATCGTGGACTTGCCGTCACATGGAGCTTCCTTCTGTTTTGGAATGACCTGGAGGTTACTCTGGAACATCTTTAACAGTACGAATATTGCTACAGCGAGTATCGCGAGTATGATCAGCGCCCCGATCAATATGGCGGCTGTGCCCAGTCCCGGCGCGCCTCCCGAGCCCTCTACCGCTATGAGAGTCTCATTGGTGGAATATACTCCCATGTTATCTGTGACTGTAAGGATCGCCGTATAGTTGCCCTCTCCATCGAATGTATGGCTCACAACTTTTCCGGTGGCGCTTCCGCCGTCGCTGAAGCTCCACGCGTATGATGTGATCGTACCGTCGTTATCGACGGAGTCAGATGCGTCGAATGTCACTGTCAGCGGTGATGAGCCGGATACTGCCGATGCAGAGAATGTCGCTACAGGAGGCTGGTTCGTGGCACCGACGAGGATCTGCCCTGATGTCGAATTGGATAGCCCCAGGTTGTCGGTCACTGTAAGCGACGGGTAATACGTGCCAGAGGTATTGTAGGTGTGTTTTACCGTTTTACCTGTCCCTGTCTTTCCGTCACCAAAATTCCATGAATAGGTAGTTATAGTTCCGCCGATGTCCGTGGATCCCGAGGCGTCGAATGTGACCTCCAGCGGTGTCTGCCCGGATGATGGCGAAAGTGAGAAATACGCAGATGGCGGGTTGTTCTTTACCGTAATGTTCACGTTAGTCGTACTATCGTAATATCCCGACTTGCTTGCAGTGGCATTTAAGTTAAAAACACCTGATGTCGATGACTTGAACGTAGTGGTGAACTTTCCTTGAGAATTAGTCGTCCCGGTCGTGCTTCCCAGCGTCCCGCCGGAACTTTTTAACTTTATTGTGGCACCCACGATGGGCGTATCGTTATAATACTTGGCCGTGACCGTTATGGTCGCGGGAGAATCCAGGTTTATGTTAAACGAGCTGGAATCAATGTTGACCTTTGTGGTCAATGAGAATATTATGGCCGGATTTATCGAGACTACCGGGGTATATGTACCGATCGGAATTACATATGTTGGATTTGCGGCCGTACATAGCCCGGCCGAACCGATCAATAATGTGATCAATATCAAGACAGCCAATAATCTACGATAAATACCCCTATCGGTAAACCCACCTATCACCATATTTTTCCCTCAACGTTATATATCTAATAATCAGGCCCGGAATAAATCCGGGTATATAAAATCATGGACAGTAGCTTATATAAAGCTTTCTTATAGCCTATAAGCGATAGCTTCTTTCCTTACATATTTTAAATATGTCTGGAAAATCTAGCCAAGAAATTAAAATAAAATTTGAGTATCGGAGGAAACTTTCCGTCAATATTATTAATCAGCAGTGTTTACCATTTCTTACCGGTGATGCTTATGGATAAATTAGCGATGGGTCCCAGACCGTACCTATTCCCGATGCCGACCGTGCTTATCGGGGCAAACGTCAATGAAAAGCCGAACTATATGGCCGCCGCATGGGCGAGCATAGCCAACTGGGTGCCCCCTATGGTAGCCGTGGCAGTGAACCATGCAAGGTATACGAACAAAGGAATTAACGAGAACAGGACGTTCAGCGTGAACATGCCGTCCAGGAAACAGCTTGCAAAGACAGATTACTGCGGCCTTGTCTCGGGGAACATGGTCGATAAGTCGGCTATCTTCGAGTCTTTCTATGGTAAGCTTGAGACTGCTCCGATGGCCAGCGAGTGTCCCGTGTCGCTCGAATGTAAGCTTCATACCTCGTTAGACCTTGGCAGCCATTTTCTCTTTATCGGGGAGATCGTCGACGTGTACGTTGATAAAGACTGTATTACCGACGGCCTGCCTGACATTCAGAAAGTAGATCCCGTCATTTACTCGATGTCACAGGGTAATTACTGGAGCGTCGGCGAGAATATAGGAAAAGCCTACAGTATCGGAAAAGAGTATAAAAAGTAAATAACAGTGATCTTTTTTACCGTGTCAATGACCGGGAGGAAGCAGGTTGTGGTCCTGCTTCCGTTGTTTCGTTCAGGGCGATATTGTATTATCGGATCATACAGCGATCATCGTCATCAGGCTCACGAATTGCTCCAGCACTTTTGCCACGACTATCGCGGTGACAGCCATCGCCAGTTCCCTGCCGGCCTCCGTCAATATCGGGGCGATTATCGTGACGACCCATGCTGTTATAGTCAAAGCCAGATGAGCGGCCCCGTTCAGGATCGAAGTGACCGTGCAGGAAAACGGCTCCCACCAGATGCATGCCACTATGATCGCTTCTACCACTAAAAAGATAACAAAAAATATCAGGGCCTCTAAAATCAATAAGTTCCAGTCAACCATGGTCAGAGAAACCTCCAATCTAGATATTACCTATTTTTTATGGGTTTAATAAGTTTTTTACGGATTGTTTTGCTTAATAAGGTTTAAATTAAGAATAGATGCATGTCATAATGGTCAATATTCATCTATTAATGGAATAATGGGCTAATAGGCAAATGAAATACGGGATATGTTTGAAAAATATTTATATTAACATCATCAGACTCACTCCATATTTCTATCAAGGACATGAATCTCAATATTTCGAGACTGGATACCAGAGTGCAGGGATCCATCAGGGATTCCTGTAAAAGGCTTGGGTCAGTGCATAGGGGACTTGCGGAGGGCCTGACCATGCATACGATGGACTTCAGGCTCCCTGTCGTCGAAAAGCTCGACCGGACGTTTTTCAAAGGCAAATTTTGCGGCACGTATGGGATCTCGGTCACCACTTTCGTCCCATTTATCAGGACGCCGGTGATCCTTCTTAATGAGCGCTGGCTATCGGATTATGACCTGGCTACAAACTCTTTAAGGCGTACGATGGACTGCGGATGGCATCCTGAATGCGATGACGTTTTCGATTATCTGGTATTCCACGAAGCCGCTCATACGATATATAAGAATATGTCCATGAACAAGAAAAGGCACTGGAAAGGCTTCTTCAGGGACCGGAAAAATAGATCCGATATAATGGATATATCCGGGTACTCGCTCGTGAACGCCGGCGAATGCTTTTGCGAATCGGTCGCCGCATACTATTGCGGAGCCGATCATTACCGGTCTAACAGGTTCGCGGCGATGGCGCGAGACCTGTTCTTTTAAATCTTAATATGCCCTATCAGATGAAACGCTGTAGCCAGACGATGTCCAGGTCCTTATCAAGTTTCTTACCGACACGCAGGAACCTGCCGCATTCGACAAAGCCATGTTTCTTATGGAAGTCAATGCTGGCCTGGTTCACGGATGAAGTGCTTGCCAGCAGTGTATCTACGCCCATCTTTCTCGCATCGTCCACCAGCATATTCAGCATCCGGGTGCCGATTCCTTTGCGGTCGTTACCGGGCTTTAAGAAATAGGTGAGCTCTGCCGACCTTTTGAACGTGCTCATCATGTTATGGGGCCTTAGTAATCCGTATCCTATTATACTGCCGTCCTCTGCATCCTTGTCGCCCGGACCGGCCTCTACTACATAAAACGGATAACCTTTAGCCATACCTCTTAACAGGTCAAAAAATTCGTACCCCACTTTGTTTTCAGGGAACGCTGCAAGGCTGTTCTCTATATAGTGATTGAAGATGTCTATTACAGGCGATCTATCCTTTTCCGTTACCGGGCGTATAGAGTATTCCATAGGTATCACTGAACATGGCTATAATTATAAATTATTGACATAACTTTTTCCATACTCAATCAAAGTGAATATTATGACACGATCAATAAGTCATAATATAGGATTTTCTTGATAACATTTGATCAATAGCATTGATAACTCTTTTATTAGATTATGACAATCCCCACAATAGGATCTAAGCGTACAACTGATGGCCGGGGACTATCATGGATCACACGCAACTTCTAAGCATAGAATTCCAGATAGCATTACTCCTTCTCATTGCGGTCGGAGGCTACCTTCTGGCTTCGTGGATACACCAGTCGGCAGTCGTTGGAGAGATACTTCTCGGCCTTATCGTGGGTCCCAGCGTTCTTGGGCTTATCACCTATACTGATATTGTTAGCGCGCTTGCGCATATAGGCGCGATCATTATACTTTTCGTAATAGGCTTTGATTTCCATTTCTCGGACTTACTAAAAGTCCGATATTTTTCCATAGGGATATCTGGAGTGATCCTGCCATGGATCGCCGGATTCCTTACGGCGGAATATCTTGGTTACGGTATAGAGGGAGCTTTTTTCATAGGCGCGGCACTCACAGCAACAAGCATTGCAATAACAGCGAACGTGCTCAAGGAGATGGGAAAGCTGCATACCGAAGTTGCCAACGCTATAATAGGCAGTGCGGTAGTGGACGACATCCTGGCCCTGATAGTCCTTTCCATAACTGTCGACACTGTATACGGGGCAGTGACCTTCGCCGAGATCGCCATTTCGGTGTTAAGGCCTATCTTATATATCGTTCTGGCCGCACTTGCAGGGTTGTATATTGTTGACAGGCTTATAATGAAGGTAGACTCTTCCGGGCTCGCTTTAAAGTTCCCGGAGTTCGTCTTTCTTTTCGGCTTATGCATCGCGTTCATCTACGCGCTCGTCGCTGACTTTTTTGGACTTTCCCCGCTGATAGGCTCGTTTATCGCCGGCGTCTCGATCAATAAGGTATCGCTAAAGCACAGCCTGAGCATCAAGAAAGGCTCGGAATATCTTTACGTTCCTTTCGCTGCGATCTTTTTTATCTCGCTTGGTATCCTTGTAGATCTGCACGAGGTGACCGCAGCGATAATACCGTTGATAATTCTTATCGCGATCGTGGCATCGCTGTCAAAGTTCATCGGCTGCAGCCTGCCTGCAAAATTACTCGGCATGGACCTTCATGATTCATTGACTGTCGGTGCCGGAATGATCCCGCGCGGCGAAATGGCGATGGTCATCGCTCTTGTAGGGCTGTCCATGGGGATAATGGAACAGGACGTGTTCATTTCGATAATCATGGCAAGCCTCATCTGCACACTGATAACCCCGCTGCTGCTCAAGGACTGGCTTTTCCGGGAGAAGCATGAGTATCCGGAGAGAATATCGCATTGACGGTGTCAATTTGACGTGCCGTAATAAGTTTCATAATAAGACGCCAGTAACGCCGGGATAGTTTATATTCCTAAAATCCAGACTCAATAGATAATATCTGTAGACGAGACCGACTACAGGGCATATATGGCCACTGCCGGAGAAACTCGTCACAAGGGAGCCGGATGACATGAAACAGGAAAAAGCGATCTTAGCAGGAGGCTGTTTCTGGTGCATAGAGTCAGCGTTCAGGAACGTGCCGGGAGTGATAGAAGTAATTTCAGGATACACCGGGGGAACAAAGGAAAACCCGACCTATGAGGAAGTATCAACGGGCAATACGGGCCACTACGAGGCCGTGGAAATAACATACGACCCTTCCCGGATCTCATACGGCGAGATCCTTGATGTCTTCTGGCGCCAGATAGATCCGATGGATGCCGGGGGACAGTTCGCGGACCGCGGCTCTCAATACAAGACGGCCATTTTTTATCTTGACGACGAGCAGAAAAGAGTGGCAGAGGCATCTAAACAGAAGCTTGCGGAGATCATAGAGAAGCCGGTAGCCACCGAGATCAAAAAAGCTCAGACTTTCTACCCGGCCGAAGAGTATCATCAGGGCTATTCTGAAAAGCAGCCCGGCCAGTACGGCCGCTATAAGTATGCTTCAGGCAGGAGCCCCTTCATCGAGAGATTCTGGAAAGACAAGCCCCGGACGTGCCCGATAAGGTCTAAGGGGGTATAAATGTCATCAATTTCCAAATCAAAGCCCTCTAAGGAGGAAATAAAGAAAAAGCTGAAGCCGATCGAGTATGCCGTAACGCAGGAGAACGCGACCGAGCCGCCATTCCAGAACGAGTTCTGGGACAGCGACAGGGAGGGGATATACGTGGACATTGTATCGGGCGAGCCGCTATTCAGCTCGAAGGACAAGTTCGATTCAGGATGCGGATGGCCTAGTTTCTCCAAACCTATCGAGGAAGAGATCTTAGCGGAGAAAATGGATACCAGTCACGGCATGATAAGGACTGAAGTCCGAAGCAAGAAAGCGGACTCGCATCTTGGCCACGTATTCGAGGATGGGCCGGCTCCCACAGGATTACGATATTGTGTAAACTCTGCGGCATTAAGGTTCATACCCAAAGAGGACCTGGAAAAAGAGGGCTACGGGGAGTATAAAAAGTTGTTTGAAAAGTAGTGCGCCTGACCTTTTTCATATTTCGATCCATGTTATCAATTAATTTACTTTCTATTCAAAATGGCACCTAATAAAAATATGTGGATGTTGAAACCATCATCCGGCTATCTCAACCTCAAGCTCCGGGTAGAACAAAGGCCTGCCAAACTCTTTCTTCCCATATTCCCCGATCTTCCGCTGAACATCGGGGCTTGTAAGGTAATCTGCGAACTTCTTAGCCATATCATAATTTACGAAGGGGTTCTTTGTCGGATTTACTGTTATGACGTCATAATTGTTCACCAGCATAGGGTCTTTATCCACAAGCAAGACCAGGTTCATGTATTTATGATTATTAAGGAATGTGCCTATATCGCAAAGCATATACGCCTGCTTCTCATTCGCCGTATTAAGGCTTTCAGCCTGGCCTGTCCCTGTCTCCATGTACCATGAAGATGTAGAGTCGGGTTTTGTCACACCGCTTTTATTCCAGAGTTCCATTTCCATCATATGGGTGCCGGATCGGTCCCCCCTTGAAACGAATGGGGACTTTTTCAGCGCTATTCTCTTCATTGCCTCAGGAGCGCTCATACCTTTGATCCCGGCAGGATCATTGGCCGGCCCGACTATGACGAAGTAATTATGTGCAAACTGTTTCCTTTCCTTGCCATAGCCTTGATACATGAATGTCTTTTCATCTGCCGGACTATGCGCGATTAGCACATCCACTTCCCCCCTTCTACCCATATCAAGCGCCATACCGGACCCCACCGATAATACATGTACGTCCACATTATTGTCTTTCTCAAAAGCAGGGATCAAATAGCCGAGTAAACCTGTGTCATACATACTCGTCGTAGTGGCCAGCTTCAAGACTTTCGGGGAAGATGCTGTTATCCCCGATAACGGTATCATGATCAGTATAATGATGACCAATATCATGCCTGCACAGACTTTACAAAGGTTCATACCATCCCCATATTAATTATATTGATTTTATAAAATAAAAATTATGTAATTTAAATATGGGAACCGATAAAAAAGTTAGAATTTTATTTATAATTTTATATTCCCGGTATGTTACCAATCTCACCAGGATTTTTTGATCTTTAGTTTTTTATGGACCAACTTATTACTGATTTTTTATACATGCCTGATCTGGCCTTTTCTCATCATCTGGTGAAAATTGTTGATCCTGATATATGCGTTCGACATAAATCCGATAAATATTACCCACGGCATAAGCAGGCCCACGATGATCGCAGCAATCGAGGATAGTCTTCCCCCCGTCAATGATATGTATGCAAGTATTCCCGGCGCGGCTATCAGGAAGCTTGCCACTCCTATCGAATACATGTTGTTCCACATCAGGCGCGGGTTCATTGCTATCCATTTTAATGTAGATATCGGGTTGATCGCCGATATGAAACTCCCGTATGCCGCATATCTTAGCCATGAGTTCCCGAAAAGCATACCGTACAACAATCCCTCGATGAATGCAGAGGCGAGAACGAACCCTTTCGATATGACAACAACACCCCTTCCATCCGTGTTCAGAATAAGGGCCCTTGCGCTTTCCTCAAGCCCCCCGATAGCAGGGGACGCAATATCGTGAACAGATACTGCTATCGTTACCGCCAGAATATATATGATCGAGCTGATCAATGCATATTCCACGGCGATAAAGGCAATTCGGATGCCATCAGCATACATCTGTACTAAATGGTTCATTGGGGGAAGTATTGTGATCCCGTTTAACAGGTATTTGATAGACCGGTTAATATACCCGAGAAGAAACGGCAAGCCGATCAGCATATATGAGAACGTGACCAGAAAACCGCCCACAAGTACGCTGGTCTTTCTCGACGTACTGTATCGTAGCGATAACGCGGTCCTGTAAATGAATCGCATCACTAAATCGAGCGCTGCCTTAAGCAAATCCATGGATAATCGAAATGTTATCGATATGTTTATAAATCCTTGTGCATGTCAGCGATGTTTTTGTTTGTTGAAAAACGATAAATTCCGAATACTAAATGGTACTAAGAATTAATGTATAATGTCCTGTCTTCAGAAATCAAAAATTCATATATGATCGCGTTCGGCGGAGGCTTTTAGGGTCCGCCCGTAGCGAGCGAAGCGAGCGAAGGGATGCGTAGATGGCAGGGTAATGGACGCGGCGTTAGTCCGCGTCGCTTAGGGCTTGCGAGCGAGCATTCTGCGAAGCAGAAATGCGAGCGGGGTGCAAGCCCGGCCCTGACATCGGAGCACCCTAAAAGCCGAGTAGCGAGGCCAAAGGCCGAGCGTCGAACCGCGTGAAAGAATAAGTTAAAAATTATCAAATAGAACGAGCATCTAACCGCGTGAAGTGGAAATAATATCTATAATGTTATATGCCAGAACGCCGGCTTTTCAAAAACTTATTACTGTAGCAACTCTTTCGGAATAACAATATCTTTTAAAAACAAGTTAAAATACAAAATAGTGCTGGGGATATATATTGTCCCCTTTTTATGTCACATTTTTCTAATACTTTGAAAATAAATGCTAGGTTGCCTTGTAGTTATAACTAGCCAGCTTGCTATAATTGTGTCAGACCCTAGTAGTGGGGCCTGTGATAATAAAAAAATGGGTATAGCCAATAATAAAGGCTATACCCGTTATATTTTTAATCAGGGTATAAACAAGAGGTTGACCTATTAATATATAAAAATTAATAAGGGAGAAAGGGTTAACCATTTCTTCTCTATTTTTATGATGGCACATACCATGTAACATGTAGCGTAAAATTGCCATTACTTAGGATCCAGTAGCCTGATCCAGGCTTTACCAATTTCGTGGTATTATCCGTTCTGCCTGGTGCGTAGTACTCGCAGGGGGATTTTACGACTAAGTACGACTCCCCTATATTCTATCTCGTCGCTGTCCATAAAAAAGGCTCTGGTATTGGAAAAGTTAGATTTGATATGAAAGGGATGCCTGCTGACCCCAAAATCTTCCTATATCATTCGCTTCTTCTTCAATTAACTCACGTATCGTCTTGTCAATAGGCTTGAACAGGCTCACTCGGATGTTAAGCCGTTTACCGTGACGTTCATACTTCCATGTGCCGGCTGCTAGACCATCGACCAGTACAACTGGCACTGTTTGACCGCCATGATACACTTCTTTCCGGTACTTTTCGGGAACGAGATATTCCCGGTCGGCATATCCCAGGACAAACGAGTCAAATGCAGGTAGCAGGTTGACAACAGGCTCCACGTTTTCCCCTTCTTCAAACGTATTAATTTGTTTTTCCGCCCAGAGAAGATGATTATCAATTTTTATTTCCTTAATCAATCCCCTGTTAAAAAGAAGACTCCATCCCTTATTTGCATCGGTGCGTGTCAGACCGGACCACGAGGCGAAATCATTCTGGGTTGCCGGCCCGTATCCCTTCAAATATCTGATCGCCAGTTCAGCTAGGGCGTCATCACCGGTCAGGGATTGTTGTTTATTCTCCCCATCGTTGTAGTAGTAGGTCTGTTCGCCCTCTCCACTCTCCGGGCCAACGTATAAGAGTCCTTCCAGGGCAGCCCGAACTATCAGGTGATAAGGTGCCTGGCTTTTTCGATCAATGTTTAAACCTCTTTCGATCAACCTATCAATTAGTTCGACTCTTGTTATCGGCCCAACGCCTTTTAATATTTCATGGATTTCATTGAGGCACCTGGCGACCTTTTCTTCATCCAGCCCAAGCTCACGGCGGCGTATTATGCCTTTTTTAATGAATACGGGGCTGAGAAGCTGGATTAGCCAGTCCGAATCACTTGGATCGTGGAGATGTATGGTACCACGCATAGTCCAAGTTCGCACCAGGCCCTTCTGCTTTATCGCCGCTTCAATGTCAGATTGTTCCAACCCTTTAATGCGGGCACACAAGGACAACATCATGGCCGGGTAGAATTGGGCGTTCACACCAACCATCGACCGTATGATTAATTCCGCATCCTTCAGAGGAGATTTTTTATCAAGGTGCTGGGCATGAAGACGTAATCTCCGCACCTGTTCCGGGTTCATTACTATCACCATAAATTTAGTGATTTAATAGCAATTACTCCTCATTAATATATGCCGAAACTCATGCACTACTTTTGCCAGGCACATGTACCTATACCATTATAGATCTAACATAAATGGACTAATATACTTATTTTCAAAATTAAAAAAAAATATGACATAAAAAGGGGACAATATATATCCCCTACAAAATAGTGCTCCGGTCGGGATTTGAACCCGAGTCGCCGGCTCGAAAGGCCGGCATGATTGGCCGGTCTACACTACCGGAGCAAATCACTGAACAAATGCGAACCTAAAATATACATTCTCATACTTATATTTTCCGCACAATCCCCGCAGGATAAAATATAGAGTTTTTATGGGTTAATTATCGATCGCCCGGTCCTACTGATAATACCCGGAACCCACCGTAGATATCCTCAGATCCTCAGGCCCTGCAGCAAGACGCCGGTCGTGAGGGATCTTTTTCGCCACGATGTACACATAACCTACGCTCTCCATTCCGCCCCAGTTATAGTAGACGTCGATCTCGTTTGCCATCGCATCCTTAAATTCCTGCGTAAACTTGCACAGGCGCGACGATATCTTCCTGCGCATCGATATGTAGTACCTGTCCCACGCCGACTGCGGGACCATGGATAAATGAATTATCTCGAGGCCATTTCTTTCCAGCAGCTTACGGTAATCGATCTCGTTCAAATAAGAATAAACGCCTTCCTCGTAGACGTCCCTTACGCGTTTATCGACATCCACCTTAATATAAATAAGGTCGGTAAGCGCCAGATATCCGTTATCCTTCAGCAGTTCGGCGCACTTCTCAACGCCGTCCTCACGGCCTATGTAAGTTAGCGCGCCTCCTTCGGCAAGTATCAGGTTATACTTACCCTTGCCAAAATCCAGGTCCCTGCCGTCGATAACGTCAAAGCTCACAAGATCCGGGATCCCTAGAGCTTCAGCCTTCTGCCTTGAGTATTCGACCATGTTGGGATCCAGGTCGAACCCCTCTACCCTGCATCCAAATTCACCCGCGAGCGCGCATGCGGCCTCGCCTCTTCCTGACGCTATCTCCAGGACGCGCGAGCGCTTGTTCAGCTTCGATATTAAGCCGGAAGTGATCGTAAAAGACCTGCCTCCGGGTGCAAGGTAGTCAAAATCGTCGGTGATCATTGAAATTCCATAGGGGATATAATATAGGCCCAATATAGTCTTATTGGTCGCAAAATAAGCCTTCCTAAAAAGGGCCAAAATAATTTAAAAAACCATGGGAGCTTATCGCCGGGCCGGCAGTCATAATGCTGCCAGCCGCGATGAATACTTGATCAATGACATCTCGTGATGTCCATACACGTTTTTACTCCTTTACAAAATTTGGGATCCGCTTACTGGTTGTTCACCCCCTTTAAATTGTATCGGATGGTTTATTCGCGTATGAGATCTCGTTAATCACCTCCGTCTTATGGCTCGTTCCTTTCGAGATGCTTCTCCTGGCATCTCGCGACACTTTTCATCCGGGGTTTTATTTAGTGTAGTCTTTCAAACACCCCCATCGTTCCTGTGTATGTCTTCCGAACGATAGCCTGACAGGATAATCCTTCCTCTTATCAGGCCTCATGATGTGTGTGATCGTGAAATTCGCCTGCCCGGTATTGTTTTTATCGGGCGGTCTTTTTTATTCGTCGCGCGTATTTTTCCTTTTCTTACTACAATCTATAATTAACAATAATGATAAATAAAGGTTTCGATTAAGCCCTTAAAAAATAATACATATTTTCATTTTAGTTCAAAAAATGTTCCAAATTTACGTTTTTTCGTATTAAAGTTCCTGTTGTTATCTTACAAATATTCCTGTCATAATGTTTGAGATGATTATTGTCGAATCGTGTTTTTTATCACCTCCCGTATTTTTGTCGTGTCAATAATGATATGCCCGACAGGGCCTTAAAGTTCGGGTTATTGATCACCTCCTTCGGATCTATTGTCAATAATGATCTGTTCACTATGTCATTATGAGTCCAGGTATCACCTCCTTTGAACAACTAAGGCGAATCATGATATCCTTCAATGATCATTCGTCGTCGAGCGTCGCCAGGTCACCCAGCGGTTGTCCAAGTTCCTGGGCCTTAAGCACCCTGCGCATGATCTTGCCGCTGCGGGTCTTCGGCAGACCTGCCTTGAACTCTATCTCGCGCGGGAAAGCATGTGCCGCAAGCTTCGTCTTGACGAAGCCCGAAATTTCCCTCTTAAGCTCTTCGGAGCCCTCATATCCGGATTTCAGGGATATGAAAGCCTTGATTATATTCCCGTACAGGGGGTCCGGCTTTCCGATGACCCCTGCCTCCGCGACTGCCGGGTGCTCAAGCAGCGCGCTCTCGACCTCGAACGGGCCCACGCGCTCGCCCGACGTCTTGATGACATCGTCGACCCTTCCGGTGAACCAGAAGTACCCGTCATTATCCACGAACGCGCTGTCGCCTGTGACATACCAGCCGGGTATGCGGAAGTATTCCCTGTACTTCTCCGGGTTATTCCAGATGGACCGCATCATGGACGGCCACCCCGGCTTTATCACGAGATTGCCAGGAACTCCAGGAGGCAGGACCTTGCCGGAATCATCAACAACAGCCGCCTCTATGCCCGGGAAAGGCTTACCCATGGATCCGATCTTCAGTGGCAGACCATAGAAGTTGGCGATCATGTTGCTACCGGTCTCGGTCATCCAGTAGTTCTCGTGGATGGGGTGGCCGTAAACCTTCATGCCCCACCTGATGACCTCAGGGTTAAGGGGCTCTCCTACACTTGTTATGTACCTCAGTGACCTGAGGCTGTAATTTTTAATGACCTCGTCGCCGGCCTTCATCAGCATCCTGAGCGCTGTCGGCGCAGTGTACCAGACCGTCACTTTATACTTATCTATGGCCGAATACCATGCGTCGGGGCTGAACCTCCCCGAGCATACGACCTGGGACGCCCCGGTAAGCCATGGCCCGAATATGCCGTAGGACGTTCCGGTGACCCACCCGGGATCCGCGGTACACCAGTACACGTCGTCATCCCTGAGGTCCTGGACCCACTTCGTAGTGATATAATGCCCTATCATGGCATTGTGCACATGGACCACACCCTTGGATTTTCCCGTAGTGCCGGAGGTGTAGTGCATGATGACCGGGTCTTCAAGGCTGCACCATTCCATGTTGCATTCTTCAGGGGCGTAAGTCATTTCCGCGTCAAAGCTAAGCTCGTTGTCGTTAAATTTGTAGGATTCAGGAACGTCCGCAAGTATGATCTTCTCAAGCGACGGGACTTCGGATTGTATCTCCTCGATCCCGATCTTTTTCATCTCGGGGGTGGTAATGACGACCTTTGCGCCCGAATCATTCATCCTGTCCCTTACCGCCTCGGCCCTGAAGCCTCCGAAAAGAGGGGCGAATATGGCACCGACCTTGGCAATTGATATGGCGCTTATATAAAGCTCAGGTATCCTGGGCAGATAGGTGAAAACCCTGTCCCCCTTCTTCACGCCCGCCATCTTCAGCACGTTAGCGAACTTGTCAGTGAGCGTCTTAAGCTCCATGAAAGTGTATTTTTCGTGCTCGTTATCCGGGCCTTCCCAGTATAACGCTATCTTGTTCTTTCTCCAGGAATTCGCATGCCTGTCGATGGTCTCATGGGCGATGTTTACCTGTCCGGTGTAGTACCAGTCAAAATCCTTCTTCACCTCGTCGAAGCAAAACCCGTTCTTGCATACCCTGTTATAGTCAAGGTTGCAAGTCCCGGTCTTATCAACGATCTCTATTCCGTTTTCACACTTGATGTCCCAGCATTTTTCATGCCTGTCATATTCTGTCTGAGTCTTTTCATAATTTGGCGCGGATGGAATTGCGGAACCTCCTGTGTTCCTCACACAATACTGGATAAACAATCATGATAAATAAAGATTTCCATTTATCACGATTATTCATGCGCTATAATGTATAGATTTGAACGAAAAAACATCGATATTTTTATGCTAAAACCGGGGATTAAAGTACAAACGCCAGACAAGCCGGGGTTCGGTCTTAAATGCTTCCGAATCCGCTTGAAAATTCTTTGAATATTTGTTCATCCTAATCTGAGTCTCCACAAAGGCGAATAAGGTGCACTAAATTGTTAACCACTAAGCGCACGAAGGCGAGTAAGGTACACAAAAATTTTTAAAGTATATGCTAATCTTCTAAAAAAGTTCTTTGTGTTCCTTGTTCGCCTTTGTGCGCTCCCATGAAAAACTTTTAGATGGTCATTGTAAAGACGTGCATATAACAATTCATTACGGGATTGATGTTCTGCCGTTGTGCCTGTCGGATGGCAGGTAGGCACGTAACCTCACAGAAACACAGAACCACAAAATTTTTTTTAGAATTTAAGATCACGAAATCTCTAAAGTTCACTCACCAAACCACAAAGGGCTCCAGTATCACCGTCAACGCACTAACACCTCTAACGCCCAGCTCAACGCTCGAAGCGCTCTAAGTCACCAACTCTAAAACAAGGCCCGAACATTCCCAAAAACACTAAATTTTAACTGCACGGTTGACGCTTACACGACTAATATATCCCTGCCATAGTTCAGGAGAGCACAGACCGGGATATTAAACTTTAGTGGTTTGGAGAATGTTCGGGGTCTTGTTTTAGCGTTGGTGACTTAGAGAGGTTAGTGCGTTGAGCCGAGCGTTAGAGGTGTTAGAGCGTTGACTGTGATACTTGAGCCCTTTGTGGTTTGGTGAGTAAACTCTTAGTGCTTTTTGAGCACTTAAAAAATCATATAAAAAATTTTTGTGTTTCCGTGTTTTTGTGAGGTTACGTGTATACCTGCCATCCGACAGGCACAACCATAAAAACTTCACATCAAAGACCATTGAGTAAAACACATTTTCATTCTTAAAACCTGAGCAAGACCCCGCTCATCAAAGATTTAGTGGTTAACAGTTAGTGGTCCTTTGAGCCCTTGGTGGTGATAAAGACGATAGGATCGTACCTTATATGCCTCAAGGGGCACAAATTCTTCTTGATCATACGTATAGTTCCTATTTTACTCCGTCCTGAACTCCCCAAACCCCAAATTATATAACTTTAAATGTTCCTTATGTTTCACCATTAGGGTGGAATAATGCAATTACTACTCATCCATTCGGATTTCATCGAATATGAAGTTAAGAAGAGCACTCCCGTCGCCGAGAAGATAGGGGAGGACGTAATGTCCGGCAGGATGGAGGAGGCGCTCACCGCTTTTATAGCTGTCGAAAAACCCGACGAGTCCAGCGTGTCCTACGTGATCGGCAAGGGCGTGGAAGAGATCGAAAAGGTCGCTTCGCAGGTAAAAACCAACCGGATAATGTTATACCCTTACGCTCATTTAAGCTCAAACCTATCCTCGCCGAAAACGGCCGTAGATGTCTTAAGGGCGCTCGAAGCAGCACTGGCCGGAAAGAACTACGAGGTCAAGAGGGCTCCGTTCGGCTGGTATAAGGCGTTCTCTATCAAGTGCAAAGGCCATCCGCTGTCAGAACTGTCAAGGTCCATAAAACCGGAAGGCGTAGAGACCGTTACCGTAAGCGCCCCGGCGGAGAAGGCAGAGGTTGTTTCAGAGGCCGTTAAGGCAGAGGAAAAGCTCAAGAGCTATTTCTATATACTCGATTCTGACGGCACTCTTAAAGATCCTAAATCTTATGACTATTCCGGTAAGGATAAGCTCAGGGCATTCGTCGACTACGAGATGGCCAAAAAGAGGGCCGTCGACCGCGTGCCGCCTCACGTGGAACTAATGAAGCGCCTGGAGCTCGCGGACTACGAGCCCGGAAGCGATCCCGGCAACATGAGGTTTTATCCCAAGGGCAGGATGATGAAGAGCCTGCTCGAGAATTTCGTCCTTAACGAGGCTTACAAGAAGGGCGCGATGGAAGTAGAGACGCCCATCATGTATGACATGGAGCATCCGACGCTCAAAAAATACCTTGACAGGTTCCCTGCAAGGCAATACACTGTCATAGCCGACAAAAAGAACCTGTTCTTAAGGTTTGCGGCATGTTTCGGCCAGTTCCTGATGAGCCACGACATGACCATATCCTATAAGAACCTCCCGATGAAGATGATCGAGCTTACTCGCTACTCGTTCAGAAAGGAGCAGCGCGGCGAGCTTGTGGGGCTCAGAAGGCTTAGGGCCTTCACGATGCCGGATATGCACACTCTCTGTACGGATATGGACGGCGCCATCAACGAGTTCAAGGACCAGTACAACATGTGCATAGAGACCCTGGAAACGGTCGGTATCGACCTGAATGACTATGAGATAGCGATAAGGTTCACCAAAGATTTCTATGTACAGAACAAGGCGTTCATAGAAAGCCTGGTGGCAAGGGCTGGCAAGCCTGTCGTCATCGAGATGTGGGAGGAGAGATTCTTCTACTTCGTGCTCAAGTTCGAGTTTAACTTCATAGACTCTCTGGAAAAGGCCAGCGCACTTTCCACTGTCCAGATAGACGTGGAGAACGCGGAGCGCTACGACATCACCTACGTGGACGCTAACGGCTCGAAGCAGAGGCCGATAGTCCTCCACTGTTCGCCGTCCGGTGCCATTGAGAGGTGTATTTACGGCCTTCTCGAGAAAGAGTTCATGGAAAGCGAAAAGGGCAAGGTCCCGATGCTTCCAGTATGGCTTTCGCCGACCCAGGTCAGGGTGATCACCCTCTCGGATAAGCACGTTCCCTATGCCGAGGCCATTGCCGCAAAGTTGAACGGCATACGTGTCGACATAGACGACCGGGACGAGACCGTCGGCAAGAAGGTCAGGGACGCCGGTAAGGAGTGGATCCCGTACGTGGTCACTATCGGAGACGCGGAAATGGGCGGCGAGACTCTGCCCGTAGTCGTCAGGTCGGAATCCGAGCAGAAGAAACCTGCGAAGATAGACATGACCGTCGAAGAGCTTGCGTCGCGCATAAAGGCCGAGACTGAAGAGCTGCCGACAAGGCCGCTGCCAGTGGCGGATCACCTTTCAAAGCGCCCCAAGTTCGTCGGAAGCATATGAACTGATATTGTCAGGTTTGGCTAACCCCAAACTTGATAAACCATTTTTTATTATTAATTCGGGATTAAGCCATTATCATAAGAGTTATGGTATATTTACCATTTATTATTGTTACATTTTACTTTTTATGCCGCTAACAGTCTATTCATGCGATTTTGCTTAAAATTCTTAATAATCTAAGCTAATAGTTATTTTATTTGGTAATATTTATAAATTTAAGAGTTTAATCTACTTTTATGACCTCATATGATGCGAGTGGTTTATGCTCAGTATCATGGATACGAAAAATGGCCACTGACTCTAAGAGGCATATGCTATTTAATGCTCCCTATTATCCAAATATAAATTAAAACCTGTGTAGCAGACGAAATGTGTGGGTTTGAGGAAGGATGGAATAGCACTGGGGCCGGTTAGCGATACTGTGCCGCTTCCGGCCCGGAAGTGCATTACGATAACGGAACAAGTAAAAGGTGAAGAGAACGATCATCCATGGTGTTCTCTGAGCTTCTCCCAAACGCAAGCCGTGAATTCAGGTGCCGGACATGTCTGCCGGCCTTAAGCGGGGCGTCTTTGATCCCGGATCATTGAAAGCTTAAGGCAGCGGAGGCATGTCCGGCATACACCAGAACATTCGTACTATTTGGCGCTTCGTTATCAGTAAGCTGTTTTGTGATGGGGTAAAGTTATCAGTAAGAGAATATTATAATTATTTAGTGATAATTATGCCCGAAAAACCCTATGTACTGATCATATACACTTCATACTCAGGTAACACGGAAGAGCTTGCGAGGGCCATATCGGAGGGGGTTAAAAGCTCCGGGAATCTCAATGTCGTCATGAAGAGGGCCAGCGAAGTGAACTTACCGGATATAGGAAATAGCTGTGCCATAGCCTTCGGGTCACCGACATATTATAGCTACATGAGCGGCGATCTTAAATCACTGTTCGACAGGTCACTTCCTTTCAAGCAATTTTTCGAGGATAAGCCCGTGATGGCATTTGCGACCGGTGAAGGGGGTCAGCTGACCTGTATCGAAAGCATAGAAAAGCTTCTGGATTTCTTCAATGTAAGATTCGTCCAGCGATCCGACATAAAATCGGCAGGGCTTGCGGTACAGGGCAAGCCTGATAGCGCAGCAAGAAAGGCCGCTATCGAAGCCGGAAAGAAACTTGGCGAAGCCGGACTTGAGTTCGCATGCGCTAAGGCCATGAGAGAGTCCGGGATCAAGGCAAAATAGGCAGCTACCTATTGAAAAGATTTATCTATCTCCAGGGCTCCAGAGTATACGAATGAAGATCAGGCAGCGCAGCTTTTGGCTTAATCTTTTTCTGGGCGTGGGTACCGCATTACTGGCACTGATGCTTTTACTCGACGGCATAACGTCTTTCATGTATCTCGTACTTCTACCTGCCATTATCGGCTCTTACGCACTGGCCATGCTTATCATGATCTTCTATCGGCCCGGTGATGGAAATGAAATACAGGATGTATCCTTCATCACCAGGCTCAGGGTACGGCTATCTCCCGTACTGGCATTTGTAAGGACCGGGTGGCTTCTTCTGATGATGCTCGGCCTGAACGCGATCTGGGCCGGCGTGATCGTTTTTTACACCGCTAGCGGCTATCCTGATAAAGTAGATGTTTTTACGGATAAGTTCAGCCTGCTTGTGGGGGCCATAGATCTCATCATTGTCCTGAGAATATGCGTTAACCTGCTTTACGCGAATCGCTTTAACTGGGCCGTCATGGTGATCGACGGGCTATTATCTCTGATCATGGCCTGTGCTCTGGCGGCTATACTTCTGATATCTCCTTTCGACGGTATGCTGCCGTCCTACATCGTGATACTGTTAAAGATGATAGTATCCGTACTGTTCTTCATACAGCTGATGGGAGGGATATCACGCCTTTGCGGAACCTTTGAGTTCAGGCAGATGGAAGACGCCGATATCCTATAGGTGGGAAAATTAAAAAAAGAGCTTCCTGATCATTTATTCTTCTGCTTGCGCCTTCCCTTGGTATTGGGATTATAAGTGGTCCTGGGCTTTAAAAGGATACCCGATTTTACCAGGATATAGGTATAGATGGCAAAGAGTATTATCTCTAAGCCGGTAAGGTATAGCCCGAATCTCTCCACCAGCCCTAAGAATGGCTCCGAGATCATTAACGCTATGATCAATAGCGGCAGCCACAGTATCTTGACGTACTTGATTGTTTTTTCATCCATAATAACACGATACCACTAAAATGACTACCGATGAAGAGATATGAACTGGTATAAAAATTTATCCTTGATGCAACTCCACCTGCCAGCGACCAGACCGAAAAAGCATAAACGGCAAGACTAGTGAACGCATCCGCTAATGTCGATGTGAGTCAACCCATACTTTTCTTCCATGATCCTTGCAAGTATCGACCTGTGGCATTTCTGCGGATCTTTCTCGTAGCACATAAGCGCAGTACGCGAAGTCTTTATCAGCTGCCGGAGACGCTCCAGCTCTAAGGTCTTGCCGAGCGCGTATCTCCTGTAATGATCGGCGTGCTCTTCTTCTTTCTTGTCCGACTTTCGATTTTCCTCGGGATTACCAAGCCCGGGCATCGAAACATATCTTATCCGGTGTCCGTATTTCTCTCCGTATTCTTCGAGCCTTCTCTCAAGAGCGCTCTTTCTATAGTCCGGCACCCGCGACCACGGGACCTCCCTTACGTCGACCAGGCAATTTACCCCAAAGCTTTTTAGCAATAGATAAAGGTCTTCAGATCCCGTACGCTCATACCCTACGGTGAAAAATTCCTCGTCCTCAGTACCGTATCCGGAGAGCATTGATTGTGCCGGGCCATTTCTCATGACATCTATGACCTGCTGTTAAAACTAAAATACATGGTCGCTGCTCACTATAAAAAATTTCCATAGTTTTATTTAATATGGACATTATTATATTCATAAACAATATATGCTTGTATAGTAATCTATTATTATGATCGGGGTTGTATAATGAAGACGCTCATAGCATATTATTCAAACACCGGCAACACCATGAAAGTGGCCAATGACATAAGGTCAAAGATAAAGGCGGATATCACCCGGATAGAAGCCGAAAAAGAGAGCTCGTACCTGTTTAAGTGTATCAACGCTTTATTAAAAAAGAAAACACCCATAAAACAATGTACTACCAACCTTAACAACTATGACAATATCATCATCTGCTCTCCAGTATGGGCAGCAAGCGCGCCCCCTGCAGTGAACCAGTATCTTAATGAATTACAGAACACTCTCGGCAAAAAATACTCTGTTGTAGTGACGGCCAAAAGTAGCGGGATGGCAAACGTGCTGTCGCAGATATGCAAGGAATGCGACAATAAACAGATGGTATTCATTAACTCGTTAGTTGTCCTTCAAAAGGAAATTGACTCGGGCACGCATATGGCGAAGATCGACGAGTTCGTCATAGGGTTGACAAGGGCCTAAGCACCGGATATCGCGGTGTAAGCGAATAGGTGTCCCTGTCAGAAAGTTTTTATCATTCTATTTTTATCAATAATCGTCCTGTCACCGTCATTAAAAAAAGCCGGAAGCCGGGTATAGCGGCTCGCTATCTAATGTCTCACTCGTTATGCAGATAATTTTAAATAGTGAACGCCCTTATTTCAAAAAACAAACGGAGTAATATCATGGTAGATGTCAACGCATTTATAGACGAGGCCGTTAACCGTATCAGAGAACAGGTTAAGGACGGTAAGGCTTTGATAGCTTTGTCCGGCGGCGTCGACAGCTCTGTATGCGCGATACTTGCGCACAGGGCGATAGGTGATAAATTAGTCCCGGTCTACGTTGACACGGGGCTCATGAGGAAAGGGGAGACAGACAGGATAAGAGAGCTATTCAGCTTTATGAACCCGAGGATAGTGGATGCGAGCGATCAGTTCTTCGGGGCATTAAAAGGAGTGACCGACCCTGAGATGAAGCGTAAAGTGGTCGGAGAGAATTTCATCAGGGTATTCGAGGTCGTCGCAAAAAGCCTGGACGTCGATTATCTTATACAGGGCACGATCTACCCGGACAGGATAGAGTCCGAGGGAGGCATCAAGTCCCACCACAACGTCGGAGGTTTACCGTCCGTCATTGACTTTAAAGGCATCATAGAGCCTATCGAGGACCTTTACAAGGATGAGGTAAGGGAGGTCGCAAGGGCTCTTGAGCTGCCGGAAGAGGTAGCAGAACGCATGCCGTTCCCCGGGCCAGGGCTGTCCGTACGCGTCATAGGCGAGGTCACCAGGGAAAAGGTCGAGGTCATCAGGGAAGCTAACGCCATCGTCGAAGAAGAGATAGTACATAAGTTTAAGCCGTGGCAGTGCCTTGCAGCATTGCTCGAGAAGGGCACAGGCGTCAAGGGCGACAACAGGTGCCACGGATGGATAGTGGCCGTGAGGGCAGTGGAATCCAGAGACGCTATGACCGCGAACCATATGGAACTTCCATGGGAGACGCTGAACAAACTATCGTCCCGTATCACTTCAGAGATACCCTCAGTGGCGAGAGTCGTCTACGATATAACTCCGAAGCCGCCGGCGACCATTGAATTCGAATAACGGCGATCAATATCATCAGTAAAAACGTGCAATTCAGACATCCTCAAAAATGCACAAGGTGAAACATATTTAGAGTGAGAATAAATGGCAAAATGCATATGTCAAGGCAATCTCTCCGAGGAGGAGATAATAGCGAAAGACGCAAAGCACGTCTTTCAGACCTACGGGCGTCAGCCTATCGTTTTAACGAGGGGCAAGGGAGCCCTTGTATGGGATGTGAACGGTAAGGAATACATAGACTGCGTCGCAGGGATCGCGGTCAACAACGTAGGTCATTGCCACCCGAGAGTCGTAGCTGCCATACAGGAGCAGGCAGCGAGACTGATCCATACCTCGAACCTGTATTATACGGACATTCAGCCTCAGCTGGCGGAAAAACTGGCGGAGCTGACGGGCATGGACAGGATCTTCTTCGCTAACTCGGGAACGGAATCTATAGAGGCGGCCCTGAAACTGGCGAGGAAGGCCACGGGCAACAAGGGTTTTATCTCGGCCGAACACTGCTTCCACGGCAGGACAATGGGGGCTTTGAGCATAACCCACAAAGCAAAATACCGGGCGCCGTTCGAACCGCTCATACCGGGAGCGGACTTTGTGCCATATGGCGATGCAGATGCCATTCGTAACGCTCTTGACAGCGATACTGCAGCCGTGATAATCGAGCCCGTACAGGGTGAAGGCGGTGTGATAATCCCGCCCGCAGGATATCTTGAGGAAGTCCGCAAGATATGCGATAAGGCAGGGGTCCTGTTAGTATTCGACGAGGTACAGACTGGCATGGGCCGTACCGGCAAATGGTTCGGAAAGGACCACTCCGGGGTCAGGCCTGACATAATGTGCATCGCAAAAGGCATTGCGGGAGGGTTCCCGATGGGAGTTATGGCCGCGACTGAAGAAGTGGCTAAGAACTTCTCCAAAGGAGACCATGCATCGACGTTCGGAGGCAACCCGCTTGGAGCCGCAGCCGCGCTTGCCACTATCAACGCCATTGAAGAGGAGCGCCTCGTAGAACGTTCCAGGGATATGGGCGCATATATGAGGGACGAGATCAAGAAGCGCTGTAGACAGGATTTCATCGACCACGTCCGCGGCCTGGGCATGATGATCGGCGTCCAGTTGAAGAAGGACGGTACCCCGCTCGTCGATAAGGCGAGGGAGAAGGGAGTCCTGGTCAACTGCACTTCCGAGACTGTCCTGAGGCTTGTGCCGCCGTTCGTCATAACGAAGGGCGAGATAGACAGGTCCGTTGAAGTCATAAGCGAGCTTGAATTGTAAAACTGATCGGCTGGTATTTTTTGGACCAGCCTTCTAATATCTTTTTTAGTGTGTAATGTACCTCGTTTCTTAAATTCGTTGTTCCTGCTGTGCCTGGATGTGATACACTTTCTTTTCAAAGGCTCAACGTTCCTTTATATGGATCTTTGAGATCTATGATATATCTTTGAGATGAAAATGCATTGACCAATTCACTGCCACAGTATCATCATAAACACTGTTCGGAAATGAACGTTAAAACCATTGAATTTACGGGTGCCTTTCTGATCAGTGATAAAAACTTTCGATCAATAACAAAATACCCTTAAAACCTTTCTGACTTAACCTATTATTCGCCATGCATTTGGCTTATCTGTGGTCTATCCGGTATATACCGAACATAAACATTTTAAGGTATTGGCGTATATTGAATTTAATCAAAAAATGATGAATATCATTCTTTTTAGGACGTGAAAGGTTCATGCTTAGCATCGAGGATTTAACTGTAGAAGTAGATGGAAAACGCATACTTAACGGCGTGAATATGTCTATAGGAGAGGGTGAGACACACGCCCTTTTTGGCCCGAACGGCTCGGGTAAAAGCTCACTGTTATTCACGATCGCCGGCGTACCCAAGTATAAGGTGAAGTCCGGCAGCATCGTTTACAAGAGAAAGGACATCACGGACGCCCCGATGGATGAGAGGGCGAAACTGGGCATCGGGATACTTTTCCAGCATCCGCCCGTGCTTCGCGGTGTCAAGCTTTTGGATATGGTCAGGATCAGCCTCGAACAGAGGAACGGCGGAGTCAAGGTCAAGGACCAGGAGATCATCGAGCTGTCGAAAAAGCTCAACCTTGAAAACTTCCTGAGCAGGGACGTCAACCTCGGCTTCTCCGGAGGAGAGATCAAGCGCTCTGAACTTTTACAACTGCTTGCACAGGCCCCGGACTTCGTGATGCTGGACGAGCCTGACAGCGGCGTAGACCTTGTCAACATCGGGCTGGTAGGCAACACTATCAACGAGCTGCTCGAAAAGGATAAAAAGACCATGCACCGGTCAAAATCCGGGCTTATTATCACTCACTTCGGCAATATCCTTGACTACGTTAAGGCTGACAAGGCATATGTCATGATGAAGGGACGCGTGTTCTGCCAGGGCAATCCGGTAGAGCTGCTGGACGATATCAGGCACAACGGGTATGGGGAGTGTATGACATGTATGAAGAGATAATCAAAAGGGCCGAGGCTGCCAGAGACAAGAAAGCGGCATATGGCAATGACATTGACCTGGACTCTTTCCAGAAAGAGGTACCGCCGCGGGAAATGATCACCAGCCTCTCAGAACTTTCAGAGGGAATACAGCAGAGGGCTCTTAATACGGGCGTCGACGCTACGATGAAGGAACGCTCCGCATCTTTCTTCCAGATGGACCAGAGCGTCATACACACTATGACCATGAGCGAGGGCGTCGAGGTCATGGATATTAACGCCGCGATGAAAAAATATGACTGGCTCAAGGATTATTTCTTCAAGCTCGTGCAGCCTGACCAGGATAAATACACGGCATATAACGCCACCCATCCGTTCAACGGCTACTTCATAAGGACGCTGCCGGGCGCAAAGGTCACGTTCCCGCTGCAGGCGTGTATGTACATAGGCAAAGAGGGCATGATCCAGAACGTCCACAACATTCTCATAGCAGAAGAAGGCAGCGAGTTACACGTCATAACGGGATGTACGACCGATACGCACGTAATGAGAGGCCTGCACATCGGTGTCACCGAGTTCTTCGTTAAGGATAATGCAAAGCTCACGTACACGATGGTCCACAACTGGGGAGAAAGCGTGGCGGTCAGGCCAAGGTCAGCGACCAGCCTCGGCAAGAACGCCGTGTTCATGAGCAACTATGTTTCCATGACGCCCGTTCAGGACGTCCAGATGTACCCGAGCTGCTACATGGAGGGCGAGAATGGTATCGCCAGATTTAACACCGTAGTATATGCTCCTCCCGGCTCGCATCTCGACCTCGGCTCTAAGGCATTGTTAAAGGCTAAGGGCTGTAAGGCAGAGCTCATAGCCAGGACCATCACCAAGGGCGGCTACATAGCGTCGCGCGGTATAATCCAGGGTGATGCGCCAGGCATTAAAGCCCACCTTGAATGCAGGGGCTTATTGTTGTCTGAGGGCGGCGTCATCTACGCAGTGCCCGAACTTCTCGGAAGCATACCCGGAGTGGACTTGAGCCACGAAGCGGCTGTCGGAAAGATCGCCGAAGAAGAGATCAACTATCTCATGGCAAGGGGAGTGGACGCGGATACGGCCACTGCTCTCATCGTAAGAGGGTTCCTCGACGTGGATATTACCGGGTTGCCAGCGCAGCTTCATGAGCAGATAAAGAAAGCCATAGAGCTTGGCGAAAAATCAATGATGTAAGTGGGTTTTTAATCCACTTCTATAATTTTTTATATTATAAATGGGCTTTCTATTCGTTAATCAATATTTTCTATATATCCGTCATTCCAAAAATTAAGATGCGATAATCCTTTCACCACTAAGCGCACGAAGGCGAATAGTGTACACAAAGGACTTTTTTAGAAAGTTTGCGATACTTAAAGTTTTTTTATGTTCCTTTATCGCCTTTGTGCGCTTTGTGATTAAAAAAAGTATTACTTAGCTGCTCTTGTCTATATGTTCCCCGGAACTCACATATAAATTACAGTACTCATGTATCCATAAAACTGTGAATTAATAGATAACACAATAAAAAATGGTCATCGAGAGCCTAAAAAGAAAATAATATCTTATTTAGCACTCGCCGTCTATGCATTCGAGCACTTTTACGCCATTCTCGTCCACATCGATCTTAATTAACGTCTTTATGTCATAGCCCATATCGATTATTTCCTTTTTCCCGTCGCCTCTCTCGATAACGACGATGATATCCTTAACCGTGGCGCCTGCCATTTCCAGCGCTTTCAGCGTGGCAAGCATCGTGCCTCCGGTGCTGATGACGTCATCAACTATCAGGACGCGGTCGCCTTTATCGATGCCGTTTAGATAAAGCTCGCCTTTGGAGTACCCGGTAGCCTGATGAACTGCTATTTCGCCGGGAAGCTCATATTTTCTTTTTCTGATTATGATAAAAGGTATGTCAGTGATCTGGGATAATGCCGAGCCGAGCGGGAGGCCCATGGCCTCTATTGTCACTATCTTATCGACATCGACGTTGGCGTTTTTAACGATGCAGGCGATAACTTCCCTTAAAAGTTCGGGACGGACTACAGGGACGCCATCCGATATCGGGTGAATGAAATAATTGTAGCTTCCTCTCTTTATTATCGGCGCGTTCCTTAAGCTCTCTCTAAGGTTTTTTAACACTCTCTCACATCCATGGTCATAATACATCTTTGAGGTCGCTGACGAACGACCTGATGACTTCCTCCGTCACATGCGGCATAACTACCATCCTCAATGCCGACGGCCTTGTAGTGGTCGAAACATACCAGTTCCTGTCACAGAGGCGCCTGCGCACCGATTGAGCATCAGGCATGATAAATGTGACGATATTCAACACGGGATCCATCGCCGGCTCCAGGCCCAGCGACGTAAGGCTATCATAGAGAAGCCATGTGTTTTTCATGCATCCTGAGACTATCTCCCTGTAGCCTTCTCTGCCGAGATGCCTCATGACCGCGTATGTCCCGGCAGCTGACGCCCCGCTCCTGGTGCCCGCAAGCGATGACTGGACCTGCGAGGTCAGGTACTGCGCGTTTATCTCGAGCACTTTCAAGTAGTAGTCGCTTCTATAGAGCAGGCTTCCAGATGGTATCGTGCTTAAGCCCATCTTATGGGGGTCTATGGTAATAGACATTACTCCGGGCACTTCAAAGTCGAACTTATATCTGGACGGATCATCAAGGAAAGGTATGACGAACCCGCCGAAAGCGGCGTCGACGTGTAAGTAGATACCCAGGTCCAGTGCCAGTTTTCCTATCTCGGGTATCGGGTCAACCTGTCCGAACTCAGTAGTACCCGCTACAGCTACCATGGCCACAGTGTTATCATCCACCAGCTTTGCCATGCTGTCGGGGTCCGCCCTCATGCTGCTGTCGGTGGCCGCTTTGCGAAGCTCCAATCCCAGCAGCTGTGCAGCCTTATCAAAAGAATAATGCGCGGACTCAGGAATGATGATGTTAGCTTTGCTCCTGTCAAAGCCGCCTTTCTTGATCTTGATCTGTATGGCCGTCCGCATGGCCTGAATGTTACTTTCGGTGCCGCCGGTCGTGATGTATCCTACGGCGGAAGGTAAATGTAAAAGGCTGCCGAGCATCTCTATGCATTTATGCTCGATGTCGGCAGTCCCCGGAAAAAGCTTCGGGTCTCCGAGATTAGAAACAATGAACTCTTTTTGGACCTTGACCGCTATGGGGTGAGGGGTCGTGCACATAGAGCTTAATACTCGCTCATACGGCACGTTCTTTTTAGCATATTCTCTTAGCTCTTCGAATATACTGTTCTCGTCAACCCCTCTGTATTCCACCATAGATCACTTCACTTTTTTCTGGCTGCTTCAAGTATTAAAGTATGCTCGGTCCTCGCGACCATTTCCCTGACGGACTCTACTGCATCGATGTTAGCTGATATGCTGGTGATGCCCATCGCGACGAGCCTCCTGGCGACGTCCGGCCTGCTTCCTGCCTGTCCGCATATGGACGTCTTTACGCCCGCCTTGTTGCATTCGCCTATGACGTACTCTATCAGCTTCAGGACGGCGGGGTGCAGCTCATTGTAAAGGTCCGCTACCAGCTCGTTGTTCCTGTCCACTGCTAGAGTATACTGTGTCAGGTCGTTCGTTCCGAACGATACAAAGTCTATGCCTTCCTTTATAAACTCGTCGATTATGAGCGCTGATGCCGGTATCTCGACCATGATGCCCACGTCGACATTTTCTATGTCTATTCCGCACTCGACCATAAGCTCCTTGGCACGCCTGAGCTCCACCGGGTGCTGCACAAGGGGCAGCATTATGCCGATATTGTCATAGCCCATCTCATAGAGCTTCCTGAACGCCGCCATCTCCAGCTTAAAGTGGTCGATGTCCCTGAGGTCGCGGCGGATGCCTCTCATGCCGAGCATCGGGTTATGCTCGTACGGCTCGCTTTCTCCGCCCTTCATGGCCCTGAACTCGTCCGTCGGCGCGTCAAGCGTCCTGACCCACACAGGCTTCGGGTAGAATGCATCTGCGACCGTGCGAATACCCGTCACCAGCTCGTTGATGTATTCATCCGAACGCCCGCTTTTAATGTATACTTGCGGGTGGGTGTTCAGGCCCAGTATCATGTGCTCTATCCTTAACAGGCCTACTCCGTCAGCCATCGTCTGCTTTGCTCTCTCTGCAGCTTCAGGGATGGATACGTTGACCTTGACCTCTGTGGCAGTGATCGGCTTGGACAGGGCCATCGGCCTGACAGCAGCCTCTTCTGCCGGGGCTTTCGCTTCGGCTTTCTTTATGGCTCCCTCATAGACGTTACCCATTTCCCCGTCCACGGTTATGACCATGCCGTCCTTTAAAACTTTAGTGGCTTCTTTTGTGCCTACGATAGCCGGCGTTCCCAGCTCACGGGACACGATCGCCGCGTGGCAGGTGAGGCCTCCCTCGTCGGTCACGATGGCGATGGATCTCTTCATGGCAGGCACCATGTCCGGGGTGGTCATCTTTGTGACCAGGATGTCGCCTTCAAGCACTTTGTCCAGCTCTGACATCGAGGTGACGATCTTGACTTTGCCGCTGGCGATACCCGGTGATGCACCAAGGCCTTCCAGGATTATATCGCCGGATGTTTTTTCGCCCTTTGCCTCGCGTTTCTGGATGGTCGTTATGGGCCTGGACTGTAATAGGTATATCTCTCCGCCTTTAATGGCCCATTCTATGTCCTGGGGCTTACCATAGTGTTCCTCGACCAGCCTGCCCAGCTTCGAAAGCCTCACTATCTCATCATCGGTCAGCACCTGGGCGTTCTTTTTGTCCTCGGGAACATCAATCTGCTTGGTCTTACGTGTCTTCTTGTCCCTGATGATCATTATCTGCTTGGTCGCTATTTTCTTCTTGACCTTGTCAGTGTTGCTGACTATGTAATTATCGGGGGATACCGCGCCGGATACGACAGCCTCGCCAAGGCCCCACGCGGCCTCGATGATCTCCAGTTTTTCACCGGTCGTCGGGTGGGATGTGAACATGACCCCTGCCGTGTCGGCATCGACCATCTTCTGGACTACGACGGCGATGTTGACATGCTCGTGCGGGAAATTTTGCTTTACCCTGTAATATATGGCGCGGGCGCCGTACAGGGAGGCCCAGCAATTCTGAACGGCCTTTACCAGGTCTTCCTCGCCCCTGACATTAAGGTATGTTTCCTGCTGTCCTGCGAAACTGGCATCGGGAAGGTCTTCCGCGGTTGCGCTGGATCTCGCGGCGACATATATCTCTTCGCCTTCCCGCTTACAAAGAGTCTTATAATAGTCCCTTATAGCGCTCTCGATCTCCTTTGGCATTTTGTTCTCTTTGACAAGCTTCTTAGAGGACTCTTCCGCTTTTTTCAGGGATTTCTGGTCATCGACATCCACTTCAAGCCCCTTGAATAGCTTTTCCGTTATGCCGGTGTCATCCAGGAATTTTCTGAAAGCCTGCGCGGTGACGACAAATCCCCGGGGCACCGGGAATTCGGCGTTTATCATCTCGCCAAGGCTTGCGCCCTTGCCTCCGACTATGGGTATATCGCTATTCCTGACCTCTTCGAGCCAGACGACTAACTTCTCTTTTGCTGCCATGTTCATTTCTCCAGAGCCTTTATCGCTTTTTTCCGCTTTTTCTCATAGTTTTGCAGAGTGATATCCACGATCGAAGATATCTTGTCGTGCGGAACCCCTAATTCCATGCCGATACGGTTAAAATAAGGGTACTCCACACTTTTGTTCATGGATCTGTATGACTTTACCGTTTCCGTTAATGCGGCCACACCGGAAAAAACAGTTATGAACTTGAGCGTCGGCGTGACCTTACCATTCTCTATCCTGGATATGGTCTCCCGCCGCAGCTTCATTATGCGGCTGATATCATCCTGCGTCAGGTCCATTTTATTCCTGTATCTTTGAATGGTGATACCCCTGTCGGACGAAGTGACGATGTCACCCGCGATCTTTTTAGAAAGTTCGATTATCCAATCTGGCGCGTACATTAAAGCATCACATGTTACACGTCGTGTAACATATTTGTATTTACAAGTAAGCGCTCTGGCTATATAATGATTATGTGACGTAACATGTAACATTATAAAAAAATATTACTAACAGTAATACAATTAATATATTATAATTACTTATGGTATTAAAATATTAAAAATAATACATTACTTTTATATTTGGGAAATGGCGCGTCCTCTAGTGATTAAACATCCCTGTGAGGTACGGTATCTTTAAATTGAACCTTTTATCAAGCACTGCCAGCGTACACCAGGGTATGATGTCTATGAACGGTATAAGGTCCACTCCAGTCATCGTAAGGGCTTTGGCGACCGGGACATCGAGATGTGTGAGGAACGCGGCCTGGACCACCGATATTCCGCCTTCGAGCGCGATCGGCACAGGGATCAACCCCACTGCGAACAGTAATTCTGACGGGACGGCGTCGGTAAAATCTATTAATAGTGCCAGTCCCAGGGCTGCCATATTCTGAAATGTCGATACATCCGTCCTCTTTTCCGCATAGGTCATATCTATTACCGGGTCAGTATCCATTATTTGCCTCTCGTTTATTTTTTTAGCATTTTCTTGATATATATTTTCTTAGTCTTACTCCAATATTTATCCAAAACCTTAAGAACATGAATATCCATAACTGCTCGCATATATCGCAGGGTGAATCACAATGAAAGTCCTTGTTACAGACCCCATATCGGAAGAAGGCATCAAGATACTTAAAGCGGAACCTGATGTCCAGGTAGATGTAGAGACCAAGCTCACCAAGGAACAGCTCATTGAAAAGATCAAGGATTATGATGCGTTGATCATCAGGAGCGAGACGCAGGTCACTAAAGATGTGATAGAGGCCGGGAAGAACCTTAAGATCATAGGAAGGGCCGGGGTCGGCATAGACAACGTCGACGTCCCTGCAGCAACGGACAAAGGCATTATAGTGGCTAACGCGCCCGAGGGCAACATGATAGCGGCTTGCGAGCACACTATAGCCATGATGTTCTCGATGTCGCGCAACATACCCCAGGCTAACATCTCATTAAAGAGCGGCAAGTGGGAAAGAAGCAAGTTCATGGGCGTGGAAGTTCTCGGCAAGACCCTCGGCGTAGTGGGAATGGGCCGTATCGGCGGAGAGGTCACAAAGCGCGTAAGGGGAATGGGCATGGAAGTACTTGCCTATGACCCGTTCACGACACCCGAGAGGGCCCAGGCGATCGGCGCGAAGCTCACGACACTTGATGAGATATATGAAAAGGCCGATTTCATCACGGTTCACACGCCGCTTATACCGAGCACAAAGCACATGATATCGACGCCGCAGTTCGAGAAGATGAAGGACGGCGTGCGCATAATTAACTGTGCCAGAGGCGGCATCATAGACGAGGCAGCCCTTTTAGAGGCCATCAAGAGCGGAAAAGTGGCAGGCGCAGCACTGGATGTATTTGAAAAGGAGCCCCCTGTAGGCAATCCTCTCCTGGAGCTTAACCAGGTCATAGTCACTCCGCACCTGGGCGCATCGACACAGGAAGCACAGGTCAACGTGGCCATCACGATAGCGGAACAGGTACTGAACGCTTTCAAGGGCCTTCCGGTGACCACGGCGCTCAACATACCGATAATGAAGCCCGAGATGCTGGAAAAGATCAAGCCGTTCCTGCCTCTCGCCGAGGACCTGGGTAAGTTCATAGCCCAGATCACCGACGGCCAGATCAAGGAAATAACGGTCGGATACAGCGGCGAAATAGCGCAGAGGGAAGTATCTCTCATAACCATCGCTGCCCTTAAAGGCCTCCTGGATGTCAAGATGGGAGAGCTTGTAAACTATGTGAACGCCAAGAGCATCTCAAAGGACAGGGGCATCAATGTCGTAGAGTCCAAGTTCGGGGATGTCGGCGACTACACCAACCTCATCACCGTTACAGTCAAGACTGACATGATGGAGCGCAAGGTATCCGGTACCATATTCGGCAACAAGGATGCCAGGATAGTCGAGATCGAAGGCTACCGCATAGATGCTATACCCGAAGGCTACATGATAGTCACCAGGCACAAGGACAGGCCCGGCGTAATCGGGAACGTCGGCACCGTGCTCGGCCAGAACAACATTAACATAGCGGGCATGGTCGTAGGCCGTGAAACAGTGCGCGGCGAAGCCATCATGATACTGAGCGTTGACGATGCGGTACCTCAGAGCGTCCTTAATGAGATGATCGAGAAGGCCGGGCTGTACGACGCAAGGTACGTGTACATATAAACGGGATGAGGTTTCTCATCTCCTTTTTATTTCTAAACTATACCTGTATTTTTATCAAATATTTTAAAAGCGGGACAATATTTTTTCGAGTTATTATCACATTAATGTGTTTTTTTATTTTTCCAGGACCCGGTATATCAATAGCTTCAAAATGTCCGTCATCAGGAACCATATGATCGAATAGCCCCACACGAACAGGGCAAGCTTCCATCCCATCGCAGGTAGCAAAATACCATACACCGTGATGATAGTGGCAATAAGTTGTGTGAGGACGACGGTCAGGAAAAGGATGGGAGAGGGCAATACAGACCAGAAAGGCCCCTTTGTCCGAGCCACGAATAAAAACAGGTGTCCGGCAACTGAGAGCTTTAGATATATAAACGACTGTAATATCTCGTGATCGAGATGGAACATATTGATGCCTATATACAGCAGGCCGAATGAGGCAAATACGCCGAAAAGTCCCAGCGCGGTCGATACTCCCAGTAATGTCCGCATATTCCATCGTTCGGGCTTGCTCGAGTATAACACGTTGTCATAGGAGATCGTCATGATCGGAAAGTCGTTCAGCAGTGCGAGAAGCACCACCATCAGCGCCGAGATAGGATAAAAGTTAAAGAAGATGATAGAAACCGTGATGAAAAATACAAGGCGAATAGTCTCTCCCATGCGATATATGGAGTAGTTGGTCATCCGTCTGAATATCTTACGGCTTTCCTTGATCGAGTCGATAATGACAGATATGCCGGGGAGAGTAAGAACAATGTCAGCCGCAGATTTTGCCGCATCGGTCGCCCCGGCCACCGCGATACCGGCATCTGCTATCTGCAGGGCGGGCACGTCGTTCACGCCGTCACCGGTCATGCCCACTATATGCCCCTTTTTCTGCAAAAGTTCCACTATCCTGTATTTGTGCTCGGGGAACACCTGTGCGAAGCCGTCTGCGCGCTCCACTATCTCAGCCGCTTTCTCGTCAGGAACGTCGATGATCGCCGTCTGAGGCTGTATATCGATCCCCAGGCCGACTTTTTTAGCGATATTTTTTGCTATTGCGACGTGGTCGCCAGTGATCATTTTCACGTCCAGGCCCATTGACTGTGCAGTCTTTATGGTATCCAGAGAATCGTCCCGGGGAGGATCGTGAAGGGCGATAACGCCCACGAACTCCCATATGTCATCGCCTACGGTCCGTGCGACGCCAAGCGTACGATAACCGTCGCTCGCGAAACGCTCTACGTGCTCGTTCACATCTTTTTCAAAATTACTGTCCCCCTTGCACAGGGCGACGATCATCTGCGGCGCTCCTTTGGTCACTTTGAACTTGCTGTCATCTTTTTTTACCAGGGCTTCGGTCCGTTTCCAGACCGGGTCGAACGGCTTGAAGCTCAACACTTTATATTGCGAGACAGCGGTCGCCAGTTCTTTATTTTCTTTCACATTTTCTATGATAGCCATATCTATCTGGTCTTTGTCCTCCTCCCTTGAAGCCAGGTCCGCGTAAAGAAGCACGTCCTCTTCTTTATACGTGCCATATGGGGCAGTACTGGCCACGCAGATCGCGTTCTGGGTGATTGTGCCTGTCTTATCGGCGCACAGGATATCCATGCCGGCCATTTCTTCGATAGCTACCAGTTTGCTGACAATGGCCTCTTTTTTGGTAAGGGCGATCGCCCCTACTGCCATCGTGACCGACAACACCGCCGGAAGCGCGACCGGCACGCCTGCGATTGTCAGCACCAGCGCGAACTGAAGGATGTAGAAGATGTTATGTCCTCGCAATATTTCGATGATACAGATCAGTAAAACGAGCAACAGCGTGACTATGATAAGATAGTTCCCGATCTTGACGATAGCTCTCTGGAAGTGGCTTGGCCTGTCGATCTTTTCAGCAAGCTTCGCAGTCCTGCCAAAGTATGTACTCATCCCTGTGAGTATCACGAGCGCATCCATTTCCCCTTTCCTGACGATCGCCCCGGAATATCCTATGTCGTTGATCTTCTTTTCCACAGGCAGCGATTCGCCGGTCAGGGCCGATTCATCGACGTCCAGGTACCCCTCGCTGATGAGCTTGACATCCGCAGGGATGATGTCGCCGAGCCTCACCCGGATTACATCACCGGGGACGAGCTCGCGGGCATTGGTCACTATCCATTGCCCCCCGCGTCTCACCCTGGCGGAGGGCGAGAGCTTTTTCTTCAGCAACTCGATCGCGTTGCTCGCCTTGCTTTCCTGGATATATTTCACGAGGACGTTTATGAAAAGAAGTATGACGATGATGATGAAATCTTCCAGCTGCCCTATAATAAGGGAAATCAAGGCCGCTGCCTCTATCATCCACTGGATCGGCCCCCAGAAGTTGGATAGGAACTTGATAAAAGGATTTACCTTTTTTTCAGTGATCTCGTTGGGTCCATAGGCCTGGAGGCGCTTCTCCGCTTCGGAGGCGGCCAGACCATCCTCGGTAACAGAAAACAATTGCATAAGGTCGGCTATGGATCGTTTTTTCGCTTCCTGCAGGTCTATTGACGGTTTATTCAAAGGAGAACCCTCTTTTGATCATGAATGGGGAAAACCGGGTAGCACACAATTAAATTTTTTATTTGCGATAAAATATATTTGTACATTATATCTTGGACTGCCGTTACATAAGTATATAAAAAAGGCAATGTATTACCTGGAGTTCCTGCGTGAAGGCGTTGCCGGACTATCCTGTCGGTGTCGATGTATCACGGCCGGTCCGGCCCCGAATGTCAACTATCAGTGATTACTGCTAAAAGATGGTCGTTCCCGGGCCATGTATTGTCGGCCGCTCACGGCGGCGCGAGTTTCCATGGCTTAAACTTCCCGATGCCCAGCGCCTTATCTGTCTTTTCCATCGACTTCATCTTATCTTTCTCCATCCCCGTTATTGCCCGTATGCAGTCGATGTTCTCCGGGATGGCGTCAGATTCCTGGTTCACTGCCTGGAACAGGTTGATGTCGCCGTCTTCATCCACTGTGACCGATTCTTCCCAGATGCAGTTTTCCATCATATCGCTCTTCGGCCTCCCGAGTACCCTGCCGAGCTCCATAATGTCTCCGGTAGATTTAATATTATACCATCCCGGGATGAGCCACAGCCTTCGCCATTTCTTTATGGCATCGATAACGTCCTTCCGCGACGGCGTGCCTTTCAGGGCTATGTTCACGAAGTGCATATGCATGAGCGTGGTCGGTACTTTCATTGCTGCCGTAGTGATCTTGATGTGCGGCATCACAGTCTGAACGTCCGGGCCGTGGTGAGACGGAAGCTCGATCGGGTCCGGCACTATCGCATTGATGGGGCCACGCTTGATGTCATCCGGGTCTCCACCGCGGCGAACCAGCACGACCTGTGCCTTCTTAATGCCAAAAGCAGTGTCTAATGCATAGATGAGCCGGCAAAGCGCGGAGGTATTACACGATACTACCCGGGCGAACTGCTTGCCGATGGCCTGGTCATAGTCAGCTGCTGCGTTAAAGGAGATCCCTGCTAACTCATGCTTTTCACCGCCCTGGAAAATGGCCTTTTTGCCCAGCTTTTCGTATAATGCCTTATTCTCTTTTCCGATCCCGCTTGGTGTAGCGTCTACCACGACGTCGGCTTTCTTTACCATCTCCTCGCTGGAGCCTGCCAGAGATAGCCCGGCTTCTTTAAAGCTCGGTCCTGCTTTTACCGGATCGACCGCGTATATGGCATACCCTTTCTGTGCCGCAGTGTATGCCTCGTAATCCGGTTTTGTCTTAGAGACCCCGACGAGTTCCATGTCGCCCTGCAATGTGACAGCGTCCGCGACACGCTTGCCGATAGTCCCATAACCATTGACTGCAACTTTTATCTTATCTGTCATTAACATCCCCCACTAACATATAAAATAATATAATTATAATATTTTGGGAATTATATCTCTGATGATGTCAGCCGGCACATGCTGGATGACCCTTTATGCTACATTTCCTTTTCTTTTTTGACAGCTTCATCCGGCCAATAATTGCAGATGGGAGGGGGCACTGGATACGAGCTACAATAACCCCGTCATTTCAAACCGGGCTTAAATGATCATAGCCGGGTGTATTCTGCCGTATTTCCAAGCGTCTCTTCAATTTTTAGTAAACGGTTATACTTGGACGTCCGTTCGCTTCTCGCCGGCGCTCCTGTCTTTATAAGCTGAGCCCCCAGCGCTACTGCGACATCTGCGATAATGGGATCACATGTCTCGCCCGAACGATGGCTTACGGCGACCTTATACTTATTTCTGAATGCGAGGGTGGCGGCGTCAAAAGCCTCGGATATTGTGCCTATCTGGTTAAGTTTTAACAGAAGGGCGTTTGCAGCTCCCGTATCGATGCCCCTTTGAAGCCGTTTTACGTTCGTAACGAACAGATCGTCGCCGATGATGGTGACTCCCTTCGCTTTGTTCGTTAAGCCGGTAAAACCGTCCCAGTCATCTTCGGCAAACGGGTCTTCAAGCGCGATAAGGGGGTAGTCCTTGATAAGGTCCAGGTAATAGGAAACAAGGTCATTACGGGTAAGGTCTTTTTCGTCGATTTGGTACTTACCGTCCTTATAAAATTCTGACGCGGCCGCATCCAGGCCCATTTTCACTTTACCCTTATATCCTGCCCTGTCAATAGCTGCCAGGATCGCATCGAGGGCTTCTCTGGTCTTATTGATGCCCGGGGCATATCCGCCCTCATCACCCACGTTAGTCGATGATCTGCCGTACTCATCTTTCAATATATGTCCAAGAGCATGGTATGTTTCGACACCCATCATCAGCGCTTCATGGAAGCTATCGGCGCCGACAGGCAGGATCCAAAACTCCTGTATTGCCAGGCCGTTCCCGGCATGCTTGCCTCCATTGATGATGTTCATCATTGGTACAGGGAGCCGGAATGAGTTGACCCCGCCGAAATATTGGTATAGGGGTAATCCAACCGATCCCGCTGCAGCGCGGGCAACGGCCATGGATACGCCCAGGATCGCGTTTGCGCCCAGCTTCGACTTATTCTCGGTCCCATCCATACCGATCATCAGCTCGTCGATCTCCCTTTGCCCGGTCACTTCCATTCCGATGAGCTTCCGGCTAATGATCTCTTTTATATTATTAACTGCTTTTCGAACACCCTTACCACCGTATCGTCGATCGTTATCCCTGAGCTCCAGCGCTTCATGGGTGCCGGTCGAAGCCCCGGAAGGCACACAAGCCTGGCCCATACATACAGGCGTATAAACCTCCACCTCTATCGTCGGGTTTCCGCGCGAGTCCAGGATCTCCCTGGCATGTATCTTTTCTATCGGAACTGGCAATACGAACACATCCCTGAAACAAATGTTGAATAATGTCAATATTCCCGGCATCAACAGCGATACTTTCATGGCTCAAGAGCCAGGCCTGCGAGCCAGGCATGCTTCTATCTGCTATCATACACATGTCATAACGCGGCTGGTTAAAACGTTACCATTACAAAATCCACATCATTGATACATGCAGGTTGAAATGAGCGAATTATTCCCATTTGGCCGGATATGATAAGAATTAAGCCCCGAATTTTTCAGTCTTAATGGATGGTCAGGGATATGGGCACGATATCAATGATACCGATCCTGTTGAGTCACACCATATATACAATTAGTTCTTCGTAACGCTCTACATCATTGATCTTTACGCCCGGCCAATGCATCAATACTGGTATCATATCGGCCGAATTGCTCCTGAGCCGTTCTCCCGGTGCTTAAATACCGGGGCGATAGCAAAATACCAAAAAGCCGGCATGAAAGCCATGTTATTTGTGATGATGTACGATGCCAGGGATAAAATGCGTACCTTACTATTTTCAGCCTGTTCGATTATTGTCTTCATATAGATATCCTATCCGGAATATCGGCCGGCTGAAGTAAGTCTGCACGACTATGGCAGAGTTGCTAAAAGCGGCGAAATTATCGGGGATGTGATCATGGTAGAATATAAAGCAGGACACAAGACAGTAACTGATAAAAATATTCTCTGGTTCGACGAGATCGGGATGGAAACCCTGCCGCAGGTGGGCGGCAAGAATGCATCACTGGGAGAAATGTACCGGGAACTGACCTCACAGGATGTAAGGATACCGAATGGCTTCGCCATTACTGCCCGGGGATACTGGCATTTTCTCAAATCAGCGGGGATCCTCGATAAGCTTAAGGAGACCCTGTCCGGCCTGGACAAATCGAATCTCCAGGACCTGGCGGAACGGGGCAGGAAAGCCCGGGAGATGATCCTGAACGCACGGATCCCGGATGACCTGTGGCAGGAGATCAAGGCCGCATATGACCGACTGGGGGAACAGTACGGTCCGGACACGGACGTGGCTGTACGTAGCTCGGCCACAGCCGAAGACCTGCCCACAACCTCATTCGCAGGCCAGATGGAGTCATATCTGAACGTGCGCGGCTATGACGAGCTTAAAGATGCCCTCGTCAAATGCTACGCTTCGCTCTTCACCGACCGGGCAATATCATATCGCGTTGATAACAATTTCGACCATTTCAAAGTAGCTCTTTCCATAGGGATCATGAAGATGGTCCGGTCCGACCTGGCATCCAGCGGTGTCATGTTCACCCTGGACACCGAGACGGGATTCAGGGACGTGGTCTTCATAACCGGCTCTTATGGCCTGGGAGAGAATATCGTCAAAGGCGCAGTTAACCCGGACGAGTATTATGTCTTCAAGCCCACCTTGAGAAAAGGTTTTAAGCCCGTCATAAAAAAGACCCTCGGCGATAAGCAGATCAAGATGATATACAGTACGGAAAAGGGGGGCGGCCAGACCCGGAACATCACTGTTCCAGAGGATGACCGAAGAATGTTCTGTCTCTCCGATGACGAAGTGTTGACCCTCGCTAAATATGCCCTGGACATAGAAGACCATTACTCCCGAAAAGCAGGTAAGAGTATGCCCATGGACATCGAGTGGGCGAAAGATGGCGTCTTAAACCAGCTCTTTATCGTCCAGGCCAGGCCGGAGACCGTACAGTCGCAGAAGGACCGGGACGTCTTAGAGACTTATTACCTTGAGACCAAAGGCTCTGTACTGGCAACGGGTAAGAGCGTCGGGCAGAAGATAGGTACAGGAATGGCACGTATCATTAAAGACGTAGCACATCTCTCGTCTCTCAAGCCTGGCGAAGTACTTGTATCTGACACTACTACTCCCGACTGGGAGCCGGCCATGAAGATAGCGTCCGCAATAGTGACCAACCGCGGCGGCAGGACCAGCCACGCAGCCATAGTCAGCAGGGAATTCGGCATACCAGCCGTGGTAGGCACGGACGATGCCACGGAGAAAATACGGGACGGACAGGAGGTGACCGTGAGCTGCGCCGAAGGCGATATCGGCTTTGTCTACAAGGATAAGCTGCCTTACCACGTGGATAAGACCAGCCTGAAGGGATTGCAACGGCCAAAGACGCTGATCAGGATAAACATTGGAAACCCTGAGGATGCTTTCGCCATCTCAATGATCCCCAACGACGGTGTAGGGCTGGCACGACTTGAGTTCATAATCAGCAGCTATATTAAGATACATCCGATGGCCCTGGTACACCCGGAGAAGGTTACCGACGGGGCGATCAGAAAGAAGATCGATGACCTGACCTATGGCTACGAGAATAAAGAGGATTACTTCATGGATAAGCTGGCCCAGGGTATAGGCACTATTGCCGCTGCATTCTATCCGAAGCCTGTCATAGTGCGTTTTAGCGATTTCAAGTCCAACGAGTATGCGAGCCTTATCGGCGGGGAGTACTTCGAGCCTCAAGAGAATAATCCCATGCTGGGGTTCAGGGGAGCTTCGCGTTACTATAACGAGCGTTACCGGGAGGGCTTTGCCCTTGAGTGCAAAGCGATCAAGAAAGTCAGGGATACCATGGGGCTTACCAATGTCATAGCAAAGATACCATTCTGCCGCAGGATCGAGGAGATGAAGAAGGTACAGGAGGAGATGGCGAAGAACGGCCTGAAGAGGGGCGAGAACGGGCTGGAAGTGTTCATGATGTGCGAGATCCCCAGCAACGTGATCCTGGCGGACGAGTTTTGCCAGTATGTGGACGGCCTCTCAATAGGCTCCAACGACCTTACTCAGATGGTGCTGGGAGTTGACCGTGACTCGGAGATACTCGCCGCGGAGTTCGACGAGCGAGATCCGGCAGCGATGAAGATGGTTTCCGAGGCCATCCAGGGAGCAAGGAGAAATGGCAAGCATAGCGCACTTGACGGCCAGGCCCCCAGCGATTACCCCGAGTACGCTGAATTCCTCGTGAGGGAAGGCATAGATTCAATATCCCTTAACCCCGACTCGGTGATGAGGATCACACTGAAAGTGCTTGACGCCGAGAAGAAAGGGATATCCGGCGAAGCCGAAAGGAGAGCTCCCGCATCCTGACGGATATTTCTGCATTTACCGGGGGATCAAAATATACGATCGCGGACACGTCGGAATTCATGCATATGATCGTAAATGACTGCGACAGTGTCCGCAAGACATAATGAAGGTGATAATTTGAAGATAGTCATTTCAGAGCCGATATATCTGACCGAGAAATACAAGAGCAGGTTAAAAGCTCTGGGCGATATCGACACCTACGATAGCATGCCTGCCTCTGAGGACGAATTCATAAAGAGAATAAAAGATGCGGAGATCGTGATCGCCGGAAGATATGGCTTTACCGGTGAATCGATCCGCAAAGCTCCCGGCCTGAGGATGATAGCCCTCTGGCAGACGGGCTACGATAACGTGGACCTGAAGGCTGCTACCGGGCAGGGTATTGTCGTGTCCAACGTGCCTGATTATGCCTTTGACTCAGTAGCAGAATATGCGTTCGCCCTGATGCTGAACCTGCTGCGAAAGGTCGACAAGGCGGACAAAGAACTGCATAGAGGCATGTTCGACTGGAGGCGCTATATGGGAAGCGAACTATTGAATAAGACCATCGGCGTCCTGGGGCTGGGCGATATCGGCAATAGGGTGGTACAGATCGCCCACGGCTTCAATATGAACGTGCTTGCAGTCACGGCCCACCCCAGCCCCGAGCGGGCGAAAGCGCTGGGCCTGGAGTTCGTGGACCTCGATACATTGCTCGCGAGGTCTGACATCGTTACCCTGCATCTGCCCCTTACCAGCAAGACCGAGCATATGATAGGCGCACGTGAGATCGCCAGGATGAAGCCGACCGCGATTTTGATCAACACTGCCCGTGGAAAGATCGTGGACGAGCGCGCGCTCATCAGTGCGTTGAAAGAAAAACGTATAGCAGGAGCCGGGCTGGATGTCTTCGAGACAGAGCCACTGCCCATGGACAGCCCCCTCATGGAGCTGGACAATGTGGTGCTCACCCCCCATATAGCTTTCCTTACCCGGGAATCGGTAGACGATTGTACCCGTGTAACGGTTGAGAACGTTGAGATGTTTATCCGGGGGCGTCCTCAAAATGTCGTAAATCGTGCCGTCATCGCAGAAAGAGGCCAGGAGAGCGTTGCCTGATCGATGCCCGCCACATAGCCCGTATAGCCGTATGATAATATAACGGATATTCCGGGCCGGGGACAGAAACTCTATCCGCCGGCTGATGTGCACAACGATCGTAGATGACGCCAGAAGAACATCGACGATGACCGGCAATTCTTCTCCGCATGCCGCAAACTCGCGCCTGCTCTCGGAGCCTACATGATACCCGGCACGTATACTCCACTGATATGGGGATCATATCCTCAGTCCCGAAGCATAGCCACCGGCCCGGTCATCAGGCGGATCATACCACTATCATTTTTTCCGAAAGCGCCGCTACTCCCGGAAGTGTCTCGCCTGAAAGGAACTTTAAGGTTGCCCCGCCGCCGGTGGAGACGTGTGACATTTTATCTTCCAGCCCCATCTTCGTCACCGCCTCGACCGTGGAACCGCCACCGATGACAGTAACGGCGTCAAGCTTTGACATTACCGTGGCCATTGCATGCGTCCCGTGTGAAAATTCCTGTATCTCGAACACACCCATCGGGCCATTCCAGAATACTGTTTTACACTCTTTTAAAGCCTGCGAAAAATCAGATATGGTACGCGGACCGATATCAGCGATGGCCCAGCCGTCCGGTATATCGCTCACCGGAACAGTCCGTGTTCCTGAACTGCCATGGATATCTTCAGTGATGACCACATCCACCGGCAAAAAAAGCCTGACATCAAGAGACTTTGCTTTTTCCTTCAGATCCCGGACATATTGCAGCCTGTCATTTTCCACAAGCGATTTCCCGACCCTGTAACCTTCGCTTTTTAAAAATGTCGCAGCCATGCCGCCGCCTATGATCAACAAGTCCACCCTGTTAATGATATTCTCCATGAATCCAAGCTTATCGCTCACTTTCGCCCCACCCATCATCGCGGCAAAAGGCTTCTCAGGTCTTTCCAGAAGCTTTCCAAGCTTTACGAGCTCATTTTCCATTAAAAGCCCTGCAACCGCCGGGAGGTGTTTTGGTATCCCTACTATTGAAGCGTGCGAACGATGGCTTACGCTGAACGCGTCGTTGACATAGACCTCTCCGAGACGTGAAAGGGCCCTTGCAAAGCCGGGATCGTTCTCTTTCTCACCAGGGTGGAAACGCAGGTTCTCGAGCAGTACCACGTCGCCATCATGCATTTTCGACACCGCATTTTCGACATCCGGGCCGATACAATCCTTCATAGCTCTCACCGGCCTGCTTATCAGCTCTGATAAACGTTTAGCCACTGGCGCCAGCCTCAACGATTCTTCAACCTTACCATGAGGCCGGTCCAGATGTGAGCAAATGATGATCTTTGCATGCTTATCTATAAGGTATTTTATTGTCGGAAGGCATGCACGGATACGGGTGTCATCTCCAATAATGCCATCACTGTTCATCGGCACGTTAAAATCGACCCGTACCAGCACTCTTTTCGAAGTAACATCGATATCTTTCACGGTCTTTATAGTCATCTACATCACCTGGATCTTTTGCGGGACACTCTTTTCGAGCTTAGTGACTTAAATCGAAGCCATATTGGCCGAATTGTATTATGGACTATAATATCACCGGGCTTTTTCCGCCCCCTCCGGATGACAGTCACAGAACTAATGCCGCTGCCAGCCGGAAACCCGTTGATTTTAAATGTCCATCGCCATTCCGGCCGCCGTAGTCCATCCCCGTCCCGACCCTGAAACTTAACGTTCAGCCAGACCTATTTTTCGGGCGATTTCCATGATTCGACCGATTAAGATATTTTGTTGTGTGTATAACTATTTTTATCGCGTTTAGGACAAATGGGGCGCGGCGGTGTCGTGTCCCTGCCGGTATAATGGCGAGACTAAGCGGGCTGTTCTCAACGAACTATATTTTTTCCGGTTTTCACTCTTAAAATATGATATCGATCGGCCAGGGCAGAACGGCTTACAGCTATAGTAAAAGTACGCTGGCAAAACGAAAAAGACATTTAATTCTAAAAATTCATCACATGATTATCAATCGCCGGATATTGCTGTCCGGCCCGGGGATGTTACGATGGGCCAGAGTAAGATCACACTTAAAAAGCATACGAAGTCTACGAATATCATGGGTGCGCTTGTCATCCGTGAGAATAATCTGACGATGGTCACCCGTCCGAACTGCAATATACCTGTCATGAATAATTATGGCTATGGCATCTATTATAACGACTGCCGCTTCCTTAGCGGATACGTATTGAAGATCAACGGAAAACGAATGACAGAGATACTCTCGAGCGATCAAAACAATTATGAATCCACGATCTATCTGACCAATCCGGATTTTTATGACCGTGAGGGTAACATGGTCAGTAAGGAGACGCTAAGCATAATCAGGAACGTGGTCATACCCGGATGTGTGGTCGAGACTATCACGATGAATAATTTTAATGAGTTCACCGTTGCGATCGACCTGACCCTGGAGCTAGCCGCTGACTTTAACGATATATTTACCGTGAGGGGGATGACCGAGGTCGCGGATGGCAGCCTGATGCCGGTGAGCTATGATGGGAAAACATTGATCCTGTCCTACCAGGGACGTGACGGGCACAGGAGGAGCACGAAGGCACGATTCTACCCCGAGCCCACGACCGTCAACGAAGGATTGTGCACTTTTTCCCTTGACCTGAAACCGCGCTTCTCTCAGGAAATAGTCATCAGCATATCCGTCGAGGACGCGCCCCCGGAGGGCGGTCATGATAAACCGCCGAGCGCAGGCATAGATAAAATGCTGGAGAGAATAGAAAGCTCCTACATGAAAGTGGCGGACCATACGCGGAATTTCCTGACCGATAACAGCCTTTTCAACAGGGTCCTGCTTCGTTCGATGCTCGACCTCCGGATGATGCACATGAGCAAAGATGGAGACACGTTTTACTCGGCCGGAGTGCCCTGGTACGATACTTTATTCGGCCGGGACAGCATCATCTCGGCCATCCAGGTACTTCCCTATCATACGGATGTCGTCAAGGGTACGCTGAGGCTGCTGGCACGTTACCAGGGAAAAGCATGGGATGACTGGCAGGATGAACAGCCGGGCAGGATACTGCACGAGCTCAGGGTCGGGGAAAAGGCCAACCTGAACATGATCCCCCAAACACCCTACTATGGCAGCGTGGACGCAACCCCCCTGTTTTTAATATTGATGGCAGATTACGTGGACTGGACAGGCGATATCGGGCTATTCAACGAGCTTATACCCAACGTGGACGCCGCTCTCGCATGGATCGATAATTCGGACCTGGCAGGTAACGGGTTCCTTTCTTATGCTGCCAGGTCGAAGTCCGGGCTGTATAACCAGGGGTGGAAGGACTCGTGGGACGCTGTCATGCATTCGGACGGCTCGCTGGCCCGGAGCCCGATAGCTCTGGCGGAAGTGCAGGGCTATGTCTACATGGCAAAAATGCGTATTGCCGACCTATATGAAAAAATTGACAGAAAGGACGACGCGAACCGGCTCAGGAGCGAGGCGGCGGATCTGAAGAAGAGGTTCAACGAAAGTTTCTGGATAGACGAAAAGGGCTTCTTTGCGATGGCTATCGATCCCGGCGGAAAGTGCGATGTCATATCCTCTAACCCGGCACAGTGCCTGTGGTCAGGGATCGTCGATAAAAAATATGCCCGGCAAGTTGCTGACAGGATGTTCGAGCCGGACATGTTCACCGGCTGGGGTATACGCACGCTCTCAACGAAGGAAGTCCGCTACAACCCGCTGGGATACCACATCGGGACCGTCTGGCCTCACGATAACTCCATAATCGCATGCGGCCTGTACAAGTACGGGTATAATGACAGGTTTTCCGAACTTTTTACTGCCATGTACGAGGCGGCCAGCGCATATACGCTGTTCCGTTTACCGGAGCTTTTCGGAGGGTTCGACCGGGGCAAACACAACGTGCCCATAAAGTACCCGGTCGCCTGCAGTCCGCAGGCATGGTCGTCCGGCACGATACCGCACATGCTCATGGCTTCACTTGGTTTTCGGCCTGATGCCCTGAATCACCGGCTTACTCTGGTGGACCCGTATCTCCCGTCGTGGCTGAACCTTGTCAATATCATAAACCTGAGAGTAGGTGACTCTTTTATCGATCTGATATTTCAGCGAAGGATAACCGGCACTCTCGTCGACGTGGTGAAAAAAAGCGGGGATATCAAGGTACTGGTGGAATACTGACCCGGCATCTTGCCTATTACTTTTAACGGACATCACGCTAATATAAAACTACTACAAGGGGCCAGAGTACGTATTCGTTTAGGGGAATAAAAATATAAAAAATAGTTCGTATGTTATTCGAAGTCTCCTTTCATGCCGAAATACCATTTGAACACAATGATCAAGACGCTCATCATTATCATCACGATCATCAGTGCCTGCATCCCTGTCAGGCTTATAATGCCGAAGTAATCGGCCCATACCAGTATACAAATGGATATGAACGTTATGAACCATGAATAGCTCATGGCCGTCGATGAGATCCTTTTCGTTCTTTCGTCGGCATCGACCGTTTCGCCGTTCTTGAATATGTAGTAGACATTGAATATTATGAGCATTATGCCCGCGTTAAACAGAGATATGAATATGATCATATCCGCGGACGGATAATACATTTTTATCAGTATGCTTAACAGTAAAGCTGCCACACCTGCCATAAGGCCTATCCTGTGTCTGTTCTTCATAGTCACTCACCTCAGGATCATGAACGGATCGAAGGTTTTGCCTTCAATCCAGAATAAGTTTCGAACGCCGGAACCTTGCTATCCCGAGCCCGATGAATATCACGTCCATCACAACAAGTATGGCCACTGCCGCCACGACTATCTCGGTCATGCCAATGCTCATCAGTATCTCGGTCAGCTTTACCAGATACTCTTCCGGAAGATTGGGGAGCAGGACGATGGCGCCGAATGGTATCGCGGCGATACCGAATATCGCGATGCTCAGCTTTTGCTGTGCCTCTTTGACCGTGGCTGCCCTGAGCGATACGAGTACTCCCACCGATCCCATCAGCCCGCTTATAAGCAAGCTTAATACAAGTATAGACAGGGCTGTTTCCGGGGCGTACATTAGAATGCTGCCGCTCCAGTGGGCTATGTTGATCGTAAGGATACCGATGATCAGGCATGCTATCGTGAATCCCCAGCCATAAAGGACTGCGGCACCGATCTTCCCGAACAGTATAGCACGGTCCGGTAATCTGCTTGCTAGGAGGGTCTCTAATGTATGTCTCTCACGCTCTCCTGCGAACGAGTCCGTCACGACTCCCATGACCAGCAGCAGCGGTACCCATAGCCATGACAGCATCATGACCGGCGAATCGACCATTGTAGGCCCGTACTGCAAAGGTAAAAAGACGCCGAATACTGTCACGAATATCAGAAGTCCGGTAATGCCGCCCTTGAAGCCCCCTCCGCGCGCGAAGAAAAGCTCTTTCCACTCTTTCCAGATTATCGTTGAAATATCCTGTATCATTCTTCGACCTCCATCATCGCGAGGAAAGCATCCTCCAGGCTGGCGGTCCCTTTCCGCACTTCCTCGATCTCGCCCCCGGCACTGACTATCGCACTGACGAGGCCTGATGTCGCAGCATCCTTGTTCAGGGAGACGACAAGTCTGTCATTCATCATTTCCACAGATGCGACTTCCGGTCTTGACCTGATACTGCTCATCACAATATCATTGAAGCCGCGTCCGACGATCTCGACCTGCGGCGAGCCTGTCCTTGCTCTCAGCTCGTCAGGATGGCCCACAGCTATAAGTTTTCCTTTGTTTATCACGCCGACCTTTTTACAGAGCCTTTCAGCCTCCACAAGATTATGGGTGGTCAGGAATACTGTGACACCCTCACTTTTCACGAGCCTGTCGAGATCATCGCGCAAGCCTGATGCAGCTATCGGATCAAGGCCTGCAGTGGGCTCGTCAAGAAAAAGCAGCGAAGGGCGGTGAAGCATAGCCCTGGACACGGCCAGCTTTTGTTTCATGCCGCGGCTCCAGTTGCCCACTTTTTCCCCGCGTCTATCCCAGAGGTTCATGTGGGTGAGCAGTTCTTTTATACGCTCTTTTCTCTCTTGTGCGGGCATTTTCCATACTTTTCCATAGAATTCAAGGTTATCCTCGGCACTAAGCCTCTCATATAACCCGTTAAACTCAAGCAGCGCGCCCGATCTGGCCCGTATCTCGTCGGCTTGCTTCATAGTGTCGAACCCGAGCACTTTAGCGCTGCCTGTCGACGGTTCCAGGAGCCCGAGCAGCAGTCTTATCATGGTAGTCTTGCCGCTTCCGTTCGGCCCAAGAAAACCGAACACTATCCCCGAGGGTACCTCAAGGGTCACTTCATTAACTGCTCTGATATTCTTGAAATCACGCGTAAGGGCATCCGTATGAATAGCAATGTTACTCATTTCTACCTCGTCTCTTAACATCCGGTGATGCAAATCCCTGCAGGATCGATATTCAGTTATTCTTTCACCTGACTAAATCCTTTCCCGGCCGGGGCTTTATACTATAGTTATATATCTGTAACAATTTGTTGATTATTTCTAACAACCAGTTACTTATTCCTAACATACCATATATTAAACTTACGATTACCAATTGTATTGGCCATAATATGGTAAGTGTTATATACCTTAATGTTATATTTATATAACATAAAGTTAAATATTTTTAACATAACATAAAGTAATGATCCATATGGCACACTAACGAATAATGAGGAAAAATATAAGCAGGCTTACAATGGACGGTAAAAACCTTCGGAAAAAGTGATCGGACACCAGGTAATGCGTTAGCGGTCGACCGATAATCTATATATATTGATGTGTTACAATTTCATAACAAAATGTTACAATTAAGCAACATCTCATAATTGACGCCAGATGGGCCGGCATTGGTAATATTTCGGCGACTGCAAACGATCTTACATAAACATGTATCCATAGTGAGATAAAATGAGGACAAGGATCAAGGAGTTCAGGGCCAGGCATGACCTGACGCAGGAAGATCTTGCGAAGAAGGTAGGCGTGAGAAGAGAGACTATAGTATTTCTCGAAAAGGGCAGGTATAATCCCTCTTTAAAACTGGCACATGATATTGCTAAAGCCCTCCATTCTTCTATAGATGAACTATTTATTTTTGAAGAGGATGAGGGAAAAGAGACAACTACGGATAACTAGGTCCTCTTTAGTATTGGCTATTACGACCATTATTACCGATAATATTAGAAATAAAAATGGTCATTATAAAATATTTCGATAGCCATATTTTTATAGTACCTATTACTAATAGGTACATACCCACAAAAGTGGAGAGTTTAAAATGACTATAACTGCCAGGGATAACGCTGTGTTTGAGGCGGGCATAAAGCTCGGCGCGCTTTACCATCAGTTCGTCGGCTCACCAGTGAGCCTTCGGACTGCCGAAAGCCTGGAAAAAGCGATCTCCGAAAGTATATCCGTACAGCCATATGTTAAAAGCATCTCAGTATCGATAAACAGAAAAATGATAGAAGAAAACCTGAGTTCGTTCGGCTATACGGAGCTTAAAGGCCCAATGCTGGATGTCGATGCCGTCATAAAATACCCGGGTTATGAGGTAAACGTCGGTATCGCTTACAAAGACGGGTATCCCCTGATGTTTATCAAAGAAATAAGGGAGGCATAATATGAACTTTAATGAAAGGATCATCGGCATGTTCACAAAGCCGGACGAAACGATAAAGGACATCATAAAAGAGCCGCGCATCGAGGAAGCACTTGTGGTAGTCGGCGTTTACGCGATCTTTGCGATGATAGTCGCATATATCTCCGCTTCTCATATCAATTACATATATGATATGCCCGGTATGAGTGACATGGGTGCCCTGAGGACCATCACGACCATAACGTCACTGGTCTTTGGTTTCCTGACCCCGATCATAGGGTGGCCTATCGTGACCGGCATACTCCACCTGTTCTCGATGGTGTTCGGAGGCGACGGTAAGTTCTATCCAAACATGCTTACAGCTATCGGATATACCGACGTCGTGAAGATAATATTCGTGATAGTATCTATCATACTGTTAACTCAGACGCCGTATGTCACACTGGAGATATCCCAGTCCAATCCCACCGGGACCATCAGCGCGCTGAATGAGCTTTACGGGAACGTCTTCTATATCGCGAGCACCATAGTGGGCTTACTGGGATTGCTCTGGTCCTGCTGGCTCGGCGTCCTGGCGATAAAGAACGGCGAGAAGCTAAGCATGACGCAGGCGCTGATCGTGGTCGGCGTGCCGCTGGTACTCTACCTGGCCTTCACATATGGCGGAATGCTGCTAACGGCTCTCTAAACCCCGGTCTCTTATAGACCTAAGTCCGGCGGTCGTGCCGGGCTACATTTTTTTTATCTTCAAGCTGAAAGATTTTTCACTTAATACGGCTTATCCATATACTATGGGCATTGAACAGTCTATAGAAGAGATCGCCGCTTACTATCCTGAGGACGTCGCAGTCCCGCTGATCCTGGCGAGGCTGGATAATGAGTATACGGCTCTCGAAAATGCAATGAAAGATATTCGTGAGAGGTACCTTAAGCTGGACGTCGACGACCCTGCCATGCAAAATGATATCGCCGACCTTCGCCTGAAAGCCGTAGATGCCTACAAGCCTGCATACCGGATAGAAAGTTTTCTCACCGAGAAAATGGGGGTTGACATCAGTAAGTTCATGCCAGAATACGAAGGCGATCATAATATATCGGCAGTAAAAGAGAAAGGATGGGAACTTTCTTTCGTGACACTGAAGGAGAACGCCATGCGGACTCTCGGCGGCCATTGTAACATTATCGGCGATATGGTGCTGCTCGAAAGAAAACTTTACCACCATACTTATCTTGCAGCGGTCATGAAACCCACAATATGCGACACTGCAGAAAAAGGCGAAACGTGCATCGAATACGATTCAGAGACCATTGTTTTTGAAGAGGACATCGTCGATCAGCTATAACGGCACTTATAGGCCATGCCCTTGACCATAAAGTATTAGTATAGTTCAAAATAAAATTTACTTTTAAAATTAGCCATATTAAACTAAAAATGACTGTATCGCTGCTGTAATTAATATTATAATTCTATTAATGTGGGTAAATATGAGGAAAATTATAATACTAGTCTCAATCTTTATAGCGCTCGCGATAAGCGGCTGCATAGATGATCCTCCAGGAATTTCCCCGACCAATACCCCGGTAGCCGGTGATAACGGTCTACAGGGTGTCGTGATTGACCCGGAGGAACTGATGAAAAGCGACATCGTGCTGAGCTATGCGGCAACAGGGCTTGAGATAGGGGATAAGGGCATGTTCTTAAGCTCTTTATCGGGAAGCTTCAGGCAACAGGTTGGCAGTGACATCGATATTGAATCCTTCGGAGCCATGAAACTTGCTGAGTGTATAAGGGATGCCCGCATGGTCATTCAGACTGAAGATCTCATCATGTACGAGATGGCGATCGACGGCGAGACTTATTCATTCTATACGATAAAGGAGGATGGGGAATGGAAAATAGGCGGACTCTGATAAAGGCGGCATATAGCGCTCTGTTCCTGTTACTGTTTATTTGTGTCTGCGGCCAGGCATCCGCATACGATAACCTGGAAGTGCACCCGGATATTAATGAGGCTGCAGTGGACTATTTTAATGATTACATACTGAAAGACGACCCGTACCTGAAAAATGCCGTCCTTTCCGAAAGACAGTGTTATGGCTATGCTTTCGATCCGGAGTACAGGCGCAGCTATACCGAAGCGATAGGCTCCGTGCCGGAGCAGCTGATAAAGAAGACGCCGGCGGACTGGATCAGCTATGGCGGATTTTCGGCAGACGAGCCGGAAGGGCCGATGGCTTTCAGGCATTTCTACGATCCTCTGAACAGCCAGCCATGGCTGACCGATGACGAGCAGATCTACATAGCGGTGGCACAGGAGATCGTGCCGAGCCTGAAGAATCCTCAAATAACGGCAGTAGATTGGGCTTTTCACAGCCTTGACATAAAATACTGCAATGAATACAGCTTCCCGGAGGCAAAAAAGGACTTTAAGCTGGCCATGGAAAACGGCGAAGCATACAATGAATATTATGGCATGGCATGGAGAGGCGTGGGGGAGACCATGCACCTTATGGCTGACATGACCGTACCGTCTCACGTGCGCAACGACGGGCACCTGCCGTATATTAACCCGGACCTGTACGAGACAAAAGTAAAGGCGATCGACGTTGAGGTCAATAAGGATTACGCGTACTCGGAGGCCTTGAATTATAAATGTACCTATCAGGGACAGAATACTCTGAACTCGCTGATGAAAGACACGGCTCTCTGGACAAACCGTAACTTCTTCTCGCTCGATACCGTAGAACAATATGGCACGGGCGTGTACAGTGATGGAAAGGCCGCGCATCCTTCCCCGGCGTTGACGATGACTCCCTCGAGTGACGGGTATTTCTATTATAAGCCCGAAGGCTTTGAGTTCAAGTATGGAGAGTATAAGCTTGCAAGGGATTCTGTCCTGACCAGGTACATGGTCATTAAGAAGCCTCTCGCTGTCATGGACTACCGCGTTGTCCTCGACCAGGAGGAATTGCTTATACCCACTGCCATAAGATCAAGCGCGTCGGTCCTCGATGCTTTCCTTCCCCGGTTCCAGGTGATCATCGATGACGTGTCCGAGGATACAGAGAACCCCGGATATTATATCATGAAGTCGCACGTCAAGCACATAAAGACACAGGAATGGCAGACAGCGCCATTGATCGGTAACGGCGCGCATGTCGTCATAAACGGCGTGGACTACGTCTATAAACCCAGGAGCGGGGAATATCTCAATACTCTCGACGTCAGCCTAAAAGCGAAGCCCGGCGATACCGTACAGGTCTACTATGACCTGGGCGGCTATATCGTCTACTCGGACGTTTACACCATTCCCGGATTCGTAGCCACTCCGACTATCAAGCCGACGGCAACACCTACAATAAAGCCGTCCGTCACACCGACACCGACCCCTGCCGCCGATGACTGGCTGAAATATTATGTCGAGTATTACTCCAATGGCCAGAAGAAACGAGAGTACACCTACTATGAAAAGTATTACGAAGGATCTTACCTGCCGTCTCAAAAGATACACGGCACATACAAGCTATGGTATGAGAGCGGGGCAATACAGGCCATGGTAGAGTATCGTGACGGTGAAGAGACCGGCCCTTCCCTGCGATGGTTCAGTAACGGACAATTGCAGGAAGAGACCTATTATGAGGACGGCATAGAGAATGGCCTCAGGACCGAGTATTATGACACCGGCCAGGTACGCTACACCGGCATGTTCGTTGACGGGAAGCCGGACGGCATGCACAGGTCGTACTATGAAAGCGGCGCAAGATGGTCCGAAAGGGAGTATAGTATGGGTGCGACCATATCCTATAAACAATGGGATGAGGACGGTAACCTGGTCCAGAGCTTATGACGGCTCTGGCCCTCTATTTTTTTGTGACTTTTTCTTCCTTCAATACCCATTTCGCTATCAAGAAAACTACAAATGCCAGTATTAAGAAGTTTATCAGGCTCGATAAGAACGATCCCCACTTGATCACGAAGGGCCCTATCGCGAGCGTCGCCGTCTGCCATTCTCCTCCAGGTACGAAAGGAGTTATCAGGGGCATTATAATATCATTTACCAGCGACTGTACGAGAGCTGTGGCCGCAGCGCCTATTATGAAAGCCACTGCAAGACCGATGACCTTGTATTCCTCCAAAAATTCCTTGAACTCTTTGATAATGCTCATGAAATACCTCATAAGTAGATGGCACATTAATGTATAAAAATAAAACTTAATATAATAAATGAGGATTTTATGAAAATATATGCGGCGGCTGTCACACTTTTACATAAACATCGTCGCCTTCTACCTTTACTTCTAATTTATTCAAAGGCTTATCGGTAACCGAATCCGGCTTTCCGGTAATAATGTCGAACCGGGCCCCGTGCGACATGCATGTAAGATTATTGCCAAGCAGCAAGCCCGTAGAAAGTTTCGCTGAAAGATGAGGGCATTTATCCTCGAACGCGTGGAAATTCCCGCCTATGTTCGCAATTACGATATTTTTATCCCCGACAGTGAATCTCTTCATGCTTCCGGGAGCTATCTCTTTAACGCTGGTCAATTTTGTGAAATCTGACATTTTATCACCTATGGTCTGAACCTGTTCAAAAGCAATGAATTCGATACCACCGAGACAGAGCTCATAGCCATCGCAGCGGCCGCGATTATCGGGTTAAGCTGTATACCGAACCAGGGTATCAGTATTCCGGCTGCTATCGGTATGCCGATAATATTATAGATGAACGCCCAGAAGAGGTTCAGCTTAATGGTCCTGATCGTGGCTCTGCTCAGCTTTATTGACGTAAGGACGCCTCTGAGGTCCCCGCTCATGAGCGTGATGTCCGAAGTCTCTATGGCTACATCAGTACCTGTACCTATGGCTATTCCGGTGTCGGCCTGTGCGAGAGCCGGCGCGTCGTTGATGCCGTCTCCCACCATCGCGACATTTTTCCCTTCTGCCTGAAGCTTCTTAATTTCGTTGGCCTTGTCTCCCGGAAGCACTTCCGCCAGCACCCGCTTGACGCCTACCTCTTTTGCTATGGCTTCGGCCGTCCGCCTGTTATCACCGGTGATCATTATCGTCTCGATTCCCATACGGTCGAACTCTTCAATTGCCTCTTTCGACCCTTCCTTTATGGTATCCGCTACCGCGACGACTCCCGCAGGCTTTTCATCGATGGCGATATACATAGGGGTCTTTCCCTGCGCTGAAAGCCTTTCATGCTCAGGCTTCATGGCGCTTATGTCGACGTCCTCGTCCTCCATGAGCTTTGCGTTGCCTGCCATCACTACTCTCCCGTCGACCATCGCGATAATACCCTTGCCGGGGAGCGCATCGAACCTTTCCGGGTCCTTTATTGGTATGCCTCTCTCACCGGCACCATTCACGATCGCAGCCCCAAGCGGGTGTTCCGAGCCTTTTTCGGCCGAAGCCGCTAACCGTATGATTTCCTCTTCCGCGAATCCCGGCTGGCTGACGACGTCTACGAGGGATGGCTTCCCTTTCGTGATAGTCCCTGTCTTGTCCAGGACTATGGTATCTATCTTATATGCGCTCTCAAGGCTCTCCCCGCCTTTGATCAATATGCCGTATTCCGCGCCTTTCCCTGTGCCGACCATTATGGCAGTGGGCGTGGCCAGACCCATGGCACACGGGCATGCGATGATAAGCACCGATATAAAATTAAGCATGGCCAGCAGGAATGCGGGCTTCGGCCCCAGATAATACCATGCCAGGAACGTTAGTATCGCCAGGAATATGACTATGGGCACGAATACGCCGGCGACCTTATCCGCCAGCCTCTGGATGGGCGCTTTAGACCCCTGCGCCTCCTCGACCATTTTAATGATCTGGGATAACACGGTATCTCTGCCTATCTTTGTAGCCCTGAACTTGAACGATCCGGTCTTGTTAATGGTGGCGCCTATGACGGTATCCCCTTCTTTTTTACTGACGGGTATTGGCTCTCCGGTGATCATGGACTCATCTACTGCCGAATATCCTTCCGTGACCACGCCGTCGACCGGGATCTTTTCTCCTGGCCTGACGACCACTATGTCCCCGATGCTGACATCCTCCACAGGCACGTCCTGCTCGACGCCATTCCTTATTATTCTGGCAGTCTTCGCTTTCAACCCCGTAAGCCGGCGTATCGCCTCCGACGTACGGCCCTTCGCCCTTGCCTCAAGGAATTTTCCGAGCAGGATCAGGGCGATGATCATCGTGGACGTATCAAAATACGTGTCCGGCATACTGCCGCCGATGGCAACAAGCGATGGCGCGAACGTCGCGACCACGCTGTAAAAGTATGCCGCGCTGGTCCCGACGGCTATAAGGACGTTCATATCAGCAGTGCCGTGTTTCAGGGCTGCGTATGTCCCTTTATAGAATCTCCATCCTACCCAGAACTGGACCGGTGTGGCAAGAATAAATGATAAAATGTTCTTCTGGTGATGCGATAATGACGATATGACGGGCATCAGGTCCCCTATGAACATAATTGCCATGATGAAAGCGGAAATGGCCAGGCTGATGGCCAGCTTTATCTTAAGGTCGTTCATTTCCTTTTTTCTTGTTTCCCGCTCAATATCGACTGCTTCTTCCTCGGGGATCTCCGCGACATCATAGCCGGCATCCTTAACGACCTTTTTAAGCTCCTTGATCGTCACCTCAGACGGTACGTAATTCACAGTAGCCTTTTCGGTCGCAAGATTGACGGATGCGCTGATGACACCCTGCCTATCCTTTAGCGCATTTTCAATGCGGGCAACACACGAGGCACATGTCATGCCGGTGATCGGCAGCACTACGGTTTCCGCCTCAACTCCGTATCCGGCATCTTTTACCGCGTCCACCATGCTGTCGATAGTAGCCGCTTCAGGATCGTACAGTACGGTCGCCTTCTCGCTGGCAAGGTTGACGTTCGCTTCCGAGACACCTTTCACGCTCTTCAAGGCGCTTTCCACTCTCGACACGCAGGATGCGCATGTCATCCCTGTTATCTTTAGCTGTGTCCTTTTTGATCGTTCGGCTCCTTCGGTAGTGCTCACGAATATACTATATGTCAGGATTTTTATATATACTTAAAGCCCGAGCTTTGTCTTCTGAAATATCCTGGCGCATTCCTCGCTACAAAAATATCTGTATCTGTCCCCCATTTTAAAAATGACTATCGCCTTTTCGGTATCCACGTCCTTGCCGCATACAGGGTCTTTCTCTAACATGTTAACTAATATTCTCAACGTGTGTTTATCTTAAATCCATGGTTTTTTGGATTTCTTGAAAGCGGCTCCTTATTTATAACATTTTAAACCCGGATTCATACTAAAAAACCGGTCTATGTTTTTTAAAGATGCCTGCCGAATTATCATTGATGACTGGCAGGCTTGCAGGTTCAAAGAGCAGCTATTTGAGAAAAGCGGCAGACGAGCCGGTGGAATGGTATGCGTGGTCAGAGGAAGCCTTTGAGCGCGCGAGAAAAGAAAATAAGCCCGTACTATTATCCATCGGCGCGGTATGGTGCCACTGGTGCCATGTAATGGCGCATGAAAGCTGGCAGGACAAGGATGTCGCCCGGATAATTAATGAAAAGTTCATTCCGATAAAGGTCGACCGCGACGAGAGGCCTGAGCTTGATAAGATCTACCAGGAAGCTGTAAACGCTCTGACCGGAAGGGGCGGCTGGCCTCTTACTGTTTTTCTAACTCCCGATAAAGAGCCATTTTACGGGGGCACATATTTCCCTGATAGTCCCCGCCACGGCCTGCCATCGATAAAAGAAATATTGCTCGCCGTGAGCGATGCCTATGAGAAGAACAGGAAAGACGTGATGAACACTGTCAAAGAAATGATGAAGATATATGCACCCGGAAAACTCTCCCGGTCTGAATTGAAGGCGGGGTACGTAAGCGGCGCTGTCGAGGCGATGAAAGATAATTATGACATGATCAACGGAGGCTTCGGCGGGGCGCCAAAATTCCCCTTCTCAGAGGCTCTTTTGTTTCTGCTGCAAAGGTACGAGACTGACTGTGACGTCGATGCGTGGAACATGGCAGACCATACATTAAGGAAGATGGCGTCCGGCGGCGTTTACGACCAGGCTGGCGGCGGCTTTCACAGGTATTCGACCGATTCAGGATGGCGGGTCCCTCACTTTGAAAAAATGCTATACGATAACGCTCTGCTATTAAAGGCATATCTTGTAGCCTATCAGAAAACTCGATCGGACTTCTACAGGCATGTTTCCCATGAGATCGTCGATTTTGTCTTTAGAGATCTTGTCAGAGAGCCTGCGGGTTTCGCATCGAGCATAGACGCAGATGTGCACGGAGAAGAAGGGTCATATTTCGTCTGGACCGAGGACGAGATCAAGGGAATGCTGGGTAACAGGGCAGATACGTTCATCGAGGCGTTCAACGTGACAAAAAACGGGAACTTTGAAGGCGGAAAGAACATTTTGTACATGACAGGCGAGATAGACAGGTCAAAATTTGAGAATGAGTTAACGATACTGCTGGATACGAGATATGAAAGAGAGATGCCTTATGTGGACACAAGTATTATCACAGGCTGGACTTCGCTGATGTCCACATCGCTTCTAAAGGCATATGAGATACTGGACGATTACAGGTGTAAGGACCATGCGATAAAGACCGTGGATTTTATCCTGAACATCATGTATAAGGATGGCAAATTATACCGCATGTATTCGGACGTGCCTTCGGTGGACGCGTTCATTGAGGACTACTCCTGCCTGATCGAGGCGTTGATCGAGTCGTTTGCCGCTGTACAGGACTATTATTATATTGATATGGCTGAAAGGCTGCTGGCGGATTGTGACGAGAATTTCCTTGACCGGGAAAACGGAGGCTACTTTTACGTCCAAAAAAGCGACAGGTCCCCAATGACGCAGGATAAGCCCGTGATGGACTATTCCGTGCCCGGCCCGAATGCCCAGATGGCGCGTAACCTGATCAAGCTTCATTATTATACGGGCGAAGGAAAATACCGGGAAAAGGCGAAAGAGCTGCTAGAGATATTCCTTGATGCAGCGAAGCCTTATCCGCTGGGTAATGCAACCTACTTCTCAGCCCTTGACTATTACGCCAACCCGCCAGACCAGATCATCATTGCCGCGGAGAATGGCGAAGGCATGGACTTTATCCATAGTGTGAACAGCCTCATATGCAAACGGGCTGTCATCCTTTATAACGATAATACGACAAGGATGCTTGAAGAATTCGAGGGAAAGGTGCCTGTCGGGGGGAAGACTACCGCATATATTTGCCGGCAGGGAGTATGTATGAAACCAGTAAGCAGCCTCGATGAGCTCAAAAGGATATACCGGCATTAGAGCCGTATGGCGGACTTTTTAAGCCTTGAAAGTATATGATTAAATAATATATGCCCGCGAAAGAAAAAACCCTCCAGGAGATCAACGAGAAAATCGCCAGAGGCGCCGCCATAGTCCTGACCGCGTCCGAACTTTTATCCATCGCGCAGGAAGGCGGGGAGATCCCGGACGTCGACGTCGTCACATGCGCCACAAAAGGCATAATGAGCGGCACGATGGCCAGCCTGTCATTTAAAGTCGCCGAAAAGAACGAGTTCGTAAGGGCTAAAGGGTTGTGGCTTAACGGCGTTCCTGCTTATCCCGGGCCATGTCCTAATGAAAGGCTGGGGATAGTGGATACCATCGTATTCGGGACCGCTCACAGCATCTATGACGATAAGTACGGCGGCGGACACCTTTTCCGCGATATGGTCGAGGGTAATGACATCGAGGTCGAGGTCGAGACCGATACCGGGCGTAAGCTCAAGACAGCGACAACGATGGAAAATATCGCTTACGCAAAGATGATCGCCACAAGGAACGCATATAAGAACTATGTCGCTTACGTTAACCCTTCACCTGAGACGCTATATGATTCTATATTCTCCGTTGGCCCGTTTTACGGCCCCTATAAGGAGCTAAAGTTTTGCGGTTGCGGCGAGCTGAACCCTGTCGAGAAAGACCCCGGCCTGGACGTCATAGGCGAAGGCACAAAAGTGCTGATAAACGGCGCTCCCGGAATGGTCACGGGGCGCGGGACCAGGAGCACGCCCGAAAAGCCCAACCTTTCCGCAATATCCGACATGAAAAAAATGGACCCGAAATACATGGGCGGCTTCGTGACTTCACACGGCCCCGAGGTCGTATCATCCTGGGCTGTGCCTATACCTGTTCTAAACGACCGTATCCTGAAGAATCTATTAAAGAGAGACGCGGAGATCCCTCTATCAGTGGTGGACGTAAGAGGCCGTGAAGAGATCGGGCGGATCACCTACGCGGACGTCTGGAAAGATTGCGATCTTGCTGTCAGGTTTGATCCGAAACTGTGTGACGGATGCGAAAAATGCCGCGCAGAGGAAATGTGTCCCAGAGGTGCTTTATCGTTCAAGGAAAAGCGGATAGACCGCAGCAAATGTTTCAATTGCGGAGTATGCATCGGCTTCTGTCCAAACTCGGCAGTGTCCGCGAACCTCGGAGAAGTGGAGTTCCTGGGTAAGAAGATGCCTATCACAGAACGCCATTCGGACCGTTTGGGTGCTATGAAGATATCTGCCGAATTGAAAAGACTGATACTGTCCGGTGAATTCAAAGTCACAGAAATGGTCGAAAAAATCAAGTTTTAATTAGAAGATAATAATCTGGTATCCTTTTTAAACCACGAAGCGCACGAAGGCGAGTAAGGTACACTATACTGTTAACCACGAAGCGCACGAAGGCGAGTAAGGTTCACTATACTGTTAACCACGAAGCGCACGAAGGCGAGTAAGGTTCACTATACTGTTAACCACGAAGCGCACGAAGGCGAGTAAGGTACACTATACTGTTAACCACGAAGCGCACGAAGGCGAGTAAGGTTCACTATACTGTTAACCACGAAGCGCACGAAGGCGAGTAAGGTACACTAATTTTTTTTAAAATATATGCTTATCTTCTAAAAAAGTTCTTTGTGTTCCTTGTTCGCCTTTGTGCGCTTTGTGGTTAGCAGTTTTGTGTTCCTTGTTCGCCTTTGTGCGCTTTGTGGTTAGCAGTTTTGTGTTCCTTCGAGCCCTTTGTGGTGAAAGGATAAATTATCTTAATCCCAGTATTTTGAGCCCTTCTTTTATCCTATCCACGCGCATTTGCCCGGGTGCCACCGGCCTGCGAACGTATCCATATGTCAGGGAAGATCCATAAACGCAGGACATTATGCGGGAATGCTGCCCGATCTCTCCCATTGCTATGGTACAGACCGGCCTTTTTGACACCAGCGTCACCTCATACAGCCTCAGCACGTCATGGAAGCTTTTTGGCATGACGGCGAGCTTGGCATACCCTCCTTTCTGAGACGACCTGTCGATGATGTCCAGCATCTCGTCGTTCGAAGGCGTCTTCTCAAAGTCATGGTATGATACGATAGGAAGCGCATCCGTTCCCTCCAGCGTCTCTAATATATCATCGATATTACTGGCTCTAAGCTCGACGTCTATAAAATCCACGAACGGTGCCAGTTCCTTGAAAATCTTGATCCTGTCGGCATCCGGGCCCTTAAAATTACCGCCCTCGTATACGGGCCTTATCGTAGCGATTATGCCGCACTTCAGGTCCTCGTAGATGCCTTCTATCATGGGCAGCGGCTTCTCGGTCGAAAGGTCGACGCGAACTTCCACTATGTCCGCGCCAAGCCCGATAGCCTCTATGGCCTCTTCCATCGATGTGATCGATGCGACTACTTTAGGGGGGAAATCCATTTTCATCATTCCTAGAACCTGTCATCCTGCAGGTATGTCCTGTTAAACCTTATCGCCAGTTCGGCTTTCATCAGTTCGGCACCCAGGTATCCCATGTGGTCAAGCCTGGATACAAGGCCCCTGTCTATTATCGTATGCATTATCGGGCCTGCGTCCTTTCCTGCGATAGTGATGTCGCCATTCTTTGCGTATATCGTGCCGTTATCTATGAATATATTAAAGCTGCCTTTCGGGTCTGTCATCCACTCATGTCTTTTAGCCTCTATAACTCTGCCCGGCTCTATAAGGTCTTTACGCGGGCGCTTTTCTTTTATGACGAGAAGGTCAATGCCCAGATCCTTTACCGGGCCTTTACGCTCTTTGGCCAGCGCCATCATCATGCAGGCTTTTTTAAGCTCGTCAGCGCTGTTTATGGCTTTCTGGCTGTGCTCTGTAGTGAACAGGATGCTCGCGTCAAGCTCCATGGCAAAGCCTGCAAGAAGGGCGTTGACACCTATCGAGTCCGCGTCTATGAGCTCGGTTATGTTGCCCACGCCGAAGAATAACGGCATGCCTGCATGCTCTTTCCTGAAGTCGATATATCTTTCCAGCGATTCCACGGCGCCGTGCCCGACCGGGGACAATACCGGGTCGGCAACGATGTGTTCAATGCCGATGTCCTTACATTTTTGAATATTTACACATAAGCTTTCAAGGGTCTCGTCGTCGGGAATTACGACTGCAGGGATATCCTTTTCTGCTATGAGATTGCCTATCATATCGATGTTAGAGCCGTTAAGGCTCAGCACCATATTAGCGCCGGCTTCTATTCCTGCCTCTATGTACTCGGGTATAAGCGTGTCTATGCTTATCGGCTTGAAAGTCGCCGACCTGGCGACCTTTACCGCATGCATAACGGCTTCGGGCGTCGAGTCAAGCGGCACTCCCAGGTCAATGATGTCAGCCGACGCGTAGCTGTCTATCTTCTTTATCAGATCTACGTCTGACAGTTTCGTAGCGTCGACGACCTCTGCCATGACTTTCATGGTCGACGTCCAGCCTATCTTTACGCCTTTCAGCATAAATTCCGGCGCGGCCTCTTCCTCTAATCTCTCATAATCCTTTATCGCGTTCTCGCGCTTAATGTTCGCGAGAAGCTGGCATGCAGAGACCTTATGCGAGAACTCGATCTTATCCGCATACTGAAGCGCCAGAGGTATGTCAAACGCGTGCTTAGGGCCAAGCCTTATTTTGACGCCGAGCTTATTCTCAAGCCCTGAGAAATCCGACGATGACAGGCCCGTCACAAGGACAAGGTCATAGTCTTCCGCTTTATCTTTGATAGCCTCTTCTAAAAGCTTCGGCGTGACAAACGCCGCCACTCCTATATCAAGCATAATAACATCCGCGGCTTTGCCCGCCACGCTTTTTACCACGGGGTAGGCCAGCCTGCCCGTAACCAACAACACGCGCATACAGAAGAGTTATATTCGAACAACCAAAATATTAACTCTATGCTTCGCTTCGACCTTCACGTGCACAGCAACTTTTCAAAAGATGGCACCAGCAGCATAGAATCGATACTTAAGGCCGCGAAGGCTAAGGGGCTGGACGGTATAGCGATCACCGACCACGATACCACTAAAGGCGCGAAGTACGCCCTCGAGATATGCGAGAAAGTGGCTCCCGGCCTTATTGTCATTCCGGGGGAAGAGATATCTACAAAGTCAGGCCATATGATAGTACTCGGCATAACGGAGACGATACCGCCCGGGCTATCTGTGAAGGATACCATAGTGAGGGCAAGGGAGCTTGGCGGCACAATAATCATACCTCACCCCGGGCACAGGATGAGGCATGGCATGAACGTGCCGAGAGGCATAGACGCCGTGGAGATCTTCAATTCCAGGTACATAGTGGGCTATCACAACTATATGGCGAGAAGACGCGCTCACAGGAAGAGCGTACCGGGTGTCGCCGGCAGCGACGCGCATACGGCAGACCTGGTCGGCACGGCCGTCACTGAGGTCAATACCCACGAAAGGGACGCGGGCTCAGTCCTGAAAGCTATCCGTGAAGGAAAGACCAGGGTGGTCGTGAAAAAGACGCCGCTCATCAAGTACATGGCACAGATAGGTCGCGGCTGGGTAAGAAAAATTAAGTATAAAATGGGCGGTCGGGAAAAAAAATTTTCCAAAATGTAGCGTTTCATCGATATATTTATCATATATGAGACCCAGCAATAGATAGATGATCAATGGATCTTACTGATCGTACAATCATAGAAAAACTCACCCGCGATAGCCGGATACACTGTACCGAGATCGCCAGCGAACTGGGCGTCGCGACGTCGACGGTGCATAAGCGTGTCAACCAGCTTTATAACGACGGGGTGATCGAGCAATTCACAATTATTTTAAACCCTGAAAAATCCGGTACGGCGCTTACGACCTTCATTGGCATCAATGTGGACAGCGGCCGTAAGGACGAGGTCATCAACACTTTAAAGTCCCTTAATAACGTGCTTGAGGTGTATGAGCTTCTGGAACCCTATGATATTTTTGTCAAGGTCCGTACGCGAGACATCAGCGAGCTGAAGGAAAACGTGCTGCGTGTGATCGCGAATACGAAGGGGGTCCTGAACACGAGCAGCATCCTTACGACAAGGCGGCATAAGGAGAACGCCTGTATAACGAAGAACGGTGATTGAGATGGGAGTATATCTGATAGAGGGGATAGCGGCTTTTTTAATGTACCTGTTAGGAGGCGCGCTTGTACTTTTCATATATGAGGCTTACGTCAAGACAAAACAGACGAATCTCATGTATATGGCTGTCGGGTTTTTTGTTATCATTTTTGGAAGTAACCTTAACACGCTGGCCGCAGGGATAATCGAGATACCTCAATACGCTGCCGCTATAGATATGTCGACGGCCCGCACGGCAGCGCTGATAATACAGCTATCCGGCATAATCATCCTGTTATTATCTGCCATCCATCCGTTCGGGCAAAAGAAATGACCATATCAGCTCGTGGTGAAAATGGATAGGTTCAAGCAATTTGCCAATAGCTGGAAAACGGTCGGCGTCACGTCAAGGGTAAAGTGGCAGCAGAGCAATACTATCGACCGCTTAAACTCACAGCTCATAAAGGCTCTTGTGGAAAAATACGGCGAAGAGGTGATGGCCATCATCTCTGACATAACCTTTGAGATAGGGCTCGAGGACGGTAAAAAGATCTGCGAGAACCTGAATCTTGAGTCCGGCACCACTAAAGGCTGCGTCATGCCGCTCGAGACGGTCTCCTTATTATCAGGCATTGACTCGGAGGTATGCGGGAGCGGAAAAGACCAGAGGTCGACTTCGATACGTATCCGGGGGTGCATGTTCTCCGGCATGTTCGACGGGATGAACCCTGACATTAAGTCACGGGCCTGTGAAAGCTATTCCCTGGGGCTCGTTCGCGCTGTCAATGATAAAGCAGAGCTAAAGGTGTCCAGGAAATGCTGCGCGACCAATAAGTTCTGCGAGTTCGTGGTGAGTTTACGTTGAAATATTCCGCGCTTACCAGGGCCTCACTTTTCTTTTTACTGATATTATCGCTCGTATTCGTCTTTCCTTCCGTCGTCGGCGCTATAGGTGCCTATGCCCTGATGATAATGTTGTCGATAATGTTTGTGATCTTTGACGGAATAAAGGTCAAAGAAAGGAGTTTCATTCTCGGCAGTATCGTAGCCGTGCTCTCGATGACCTCCGCGTTCATTTTAATGCTGGTTTCCGGCAGCGTGGAAATATTGTCGGTCAACCCGGAATACGCGGTGGTTCTCTTTAGCGCTGTGATTTTACAGGGATTTGTCGCTTTCGGGGAAGAGCTCTCTTTTCGCCAGTACCTGTTCCAGGTGCTGGGGGACACTATAGGGAAGCCTGCGTCGGCCGTTATAACATCGATAGCTTTTGCCGCGCTTCATATTCCGTCCATGATAGTCCTTCAGATAAACTCTGGCCTGATGGTGATCGCCTTTCTGACGATCTTTCTGGCTAGCATTCTGCTGACGCTGCTGTATGTCTACGGGGGCATACTTAACGCCGTAGCGTTCCATTTCTTCTGGAACCTTCTCCAGTACAACATCTTTGGCCTCGGCCCTCTCGACTCCGTTTTAAAAGTATCAAAAAGCGGAGAGGCGGTCCTTAACGGCGGCAGTTTCGGTGCTGAGGCATCGATCATCGGGCTTGCCGTGACTGTAGCATCGATCATTGTGTTATCTTATTACTTTAAGGCTAAGCCTTCACCCGAAAACGAAATATATTAGAAATAATATATTATTAAAATGCGCCTGCATGGCATTCAAAAAGTATATTATAGCATATAACATCTAGTAATTAAAATTCACAGCTTGGAGAATTATCATGGGCATGTTTGGCTATCAGGAACTGTTACTTGTATTTCTGGCCATAGTCTTACTGTTTGGCGCGTCAAAGCTTCCCGAGCTTGCCAGGTCGATGGGTAAATCCCTTGGCGAGTTCAAGCGCGGACAGATCGAAGTCGAGAGAGATCTAAAGACGATGAAAGAATCTGCCCCGGAAAAGGAAGCCGAACTGACCAAAGTCCAGAAGATGGCGAAGAAACTTAACATCGACATCACCGGAAAGACCGAGGACCAGCTCCTGGCCGAGATCGAGACGAAGCTCGGCGAAAAGGGCGCTTCTTCGAATTGAAACGGTAACAATAAGAGCGTTACTGGTAAACTATATATACTGTTGGCAGCGTTATAAGGCTGCTAACATATTACTCGTTGTAACACATAGCGGGGTGGGGTAGTCAGGAGATCCCGACGGGCTCATAACCCGTAGACCAATGGTTCAAATCCATTCCCCGCTACTTTTAAAATAATTAATAAATTTTTGCAACTCCGTAGGAGTTGCTATCGATAAAAGTTTTTGAAAGGCTAGCGGAAAACTTTTTTCAAAAAGTTTTCCTGCGTTTGTAGTTATTTCTTTTTAGTATTCTATGTTCGCTATTTGTTATATTTGATTAGCTATTTCTTATTATTTCATGCGGTTCGACGCTCGTTCTTTTTGTATTTGTCGTTACCGTTTCATGCGGTTCGACGCTCGTTCTTTTTGTATTTGTCGTTACCGTTTCATGCGGTTCGACGCTCGTTCTTTTTGTATTTGTCGTTACCGTTTCATGCGGTTCGACGCTCGTTCTTTTTGTATTTGTCGTTACCGTTTCATGCAGTTCGACGCTCGCTCCCTTTGGTCGCTCGCTACTCGGCTTTTAGGGTGCTCCGATGTCAGGGCCGGGCTTGCACCCCGCATAACATTCGCTTCGCTCTGTTATGCTCGCAAGCCCTAAGCGACGCGGACTAACGCCGCGTCCATTACCCTGCCATCTACGCATCCCTCGCTTCGCTCGGGCAGACCCTAAAAGTCTCGCCGAACGCGATGATAATTCTCAAAAATATCTTAAATATACAAGATATGCATTAGTCAGGAGATCCCGACGGGCTATAACCCGTAGACTAATGGTTCAAATCCATTCCCCGCTACTTTTAAAATAGTACTAGAGCTTTATTCAACACTATACTTCTATAAATACTATTTTTGTGAAAAATCAGTGATCTCAAGCTCTGTTATACGGTTTGATAAAAAACTATAAGTAAAAAAAGAAAAGCAAGGCCTCTCTGATCATATTCATAAAAAATAAAAATAGATCATAATATGAATATGAATATCACCAGATATACAATAAGCGACGGTATGAACAATTTAGCCCATAATATCTTGTTTGACCGGTATATCTTGGCACCTTTATGAGGCTCAAAAGGCATCAGGTGGTACAGGCTTAAGACCATATTCGCAGAAAACCCGATGATCCCGATCCAGGCGATATCCTGTCCCCATGTCGTGAATTTCAAAGGTATCAGTAACAGGAACAATATTGCCAGTATAAAGTTCATCCTGGGGCCTGCATAAGCGATGTCAGCATCGTCCTTTTCTGTAACATTCTCTCCTTTTACGGCTGTCCTTGCAGGAGCTCCGAACACCGAGCCAAACAGCCATGATGTTAGCAGGACCGTTATTGTGCCTAACTTCCAGAACTTGTACTCCGTATCGATCTTTAGCTTATTCGCGGCCCTTATGCTTACGAGGTCATGTGCGACTTCACTTATGCCGACGATGGATATGCCAAGGAGGATATTGGTGAGAGAGAAGACTTCACGGTCGGCGTAAATGAACATCAGGCCGAAAATGACTGCTGCTATGACCACTATCGATATTTCATACAATGACAGGTTAAACAATACCACTTTCTTCTTACCGATAGTATCTTTTGCCAGGCGGTCCCCTGTCTCGCTTAATTTCTCATCGACACTGAAAGATAATACATCCAAAATAAATTCTGTAATCTTCCCGAATAGTCCTCTTCCCAGCAGAGAGAATAAAAAGCTTAAACATATCCCCGTCACAATTGCTGCGGCCGGCATAAGTTCTTCCGGGATAATGCCGTTCCCCGGCAGGTCCTTCCTGTGGTAATCATATCCTGATGCGTCCCCTATCACCGCGACATTTTTGCCTCCGGGACCCTTGATGACTTCAAATATGATCGTCGGCATTTTTTTGTCAGTGACATTGTACTTCAGGTAGCCTTCATCCAGCAGCATCCGGGTATAAGCATTATGGTTAGGCCCACCCATTACAATGAGGTCATAGCTGGAAACGTCATTACCATCGAACTCTTTCACGTCATCTTTGATAATTCGATTTTCATCAAAATGCTGGCCTTTTATATTGTTCAGTAACTGTTCCTCTTCCAGGTCCATGCCGGATCCCAGGATAATGAGCGGGTTGGTGAGCGATACTCTGGAAATATTCCCCACATTAACGATCATCTCCTCGCCGCCCAATCCTGTGCCATTCAACATATCTTCAATGCTCACAGAATACATCGTGCTTGCGGACCCGGGTTGTATGCCGATAATAAATATAGTTGCAACTATCAATATCGCTATGAATAGCAATTTAATCTTTTTCAAAACTCAATACCCCCCGGTAAATGATAATAATTGATATTATTTCGATATATATTATTGGGTATAGGATATGGATGTTTACAATTTTTCTAAAAGTTTAAAAATAATATTATAAAAAATTAATTTTTTCTCTCCCGTTATTATCTCCGAAGTCCCTATCATGAACTGCAATTTCAGACTTCAGGGCGTAAAAGGCTTGTCATGCGTATCGATGAACTCGACAATTTTTACCATCCGATTTTTACATATGCTCCTTTTTGCTTTTAGTGCAATATTTGAGATAAGCCGATGTGACAATGATAAACACCACTAAGTATGGTATCAATACCGGCAGGGCTCTTTCCAGAGGAGCGTTCACCGAGGCGATCAGAAGGGCCAGCCCCGGATTTCTAGTCGCGCTTTCCAGGGCCAGCGTAGTACGCTCTTCCGGACCGCCCGTAGCTAACAGGTGGCCGGTTGCCAGAGCGGCAATTATCATCATTGCCATGGCCGCGTATGACCTGATGTCCATCTTAAAGATAAGATCATAGGAAAACGACATGATAATGATAATGACCATAAACAGGATGATCTGTGATAAGGCCGCCAAAGGCCGGATAATACGTCGAGCCGCGTCGGGGAAAAATGACCGGAAAATAATGCCGATGATGACCGGAACTAGTATGGAAAGCCCCACCTGATCCGCCACTGCTAACGGGCTTACCATAAACCCGAGATCAAGAATAGTATTTAAAATAGTTAATGTGACAGGCGTAGTGACGATCGCCAGTAAGGCTAGCAATAAGTGAAGGCTTATGGCGTATTCATGCTTTCCTCCCGACTTTATTATTCTCGATAATACTCTTGGTGCCGCAGGGGATGCTGCAAGGATCACAAGTCCGATCGCAGTTGCGCGTTCAGGATCGACCAAAAATATGACCAGCATGACGATAATGGGTACGATCACAACTACGGAGAGTAGCGACCTAAAAAACAGCCATGGACGCTCTTTGAAAAAAGTCAGTTCCTTAAAGGATGTGTCCAGCCCAAGAGATAACATGATCGCAAATGTACTTATTATTGCGCCAGTTTGAATTATTTGCAGGATGAGCCCTGATATCATCACGCTTTATCACATCTTTAGGGCAAAACATGATTATGTCGTGCACTGACCGAATACTGATAGTTACAATTTAATTCTTAAGATTCAAGCACAAAAACACTTCCCGTTTTATTCATATGTTTTTTATTCTTAAAAAAGCTACCAATAGGTAGCTTTATATACTTTAAGAATATTCTATACATTGTAAAGCTACCAAATGGTAGCTTATGGTGATATTGATGGCCGTGAAAACGCGAAAGACTGGCAGGCCGGCGAAGGTCCCCGGCGAGAAATGCACGAAGGAGAAAATATTCGACGCCGCCGTGGACTTGTTCGCCGAGAAGGGGTATGACGGGGTCTCGATGGACGACATAGCGAATGCTGTAGGGATCAGAAAAAGTTCGGTGTATAAGCATTATTCCAGCAAGGACGTTATCCTGGATTCCATATTCGAGTACATGAAATCAATGCTATATATGCCTCCGCCCAAGGATCTGGATATGGATACTTTACTCGATACCTTGTCTTTCGAAGAGGTGCTTGAGATGGGGTTTGAGTCGATAAAAAAGATGGCTGAAGATCCGCTCATGTTCAAGCTTGTTCGCATAGTCACCATAGAGCTTCACAGGAATAAGAAGATAAGAGACTTCTTCTACGATCAGATGTTCGAGCGCCCTGTAGACGAGAATGAGCTTTTATTCAGGAGGCTGATCGAAAAAGGAAAGATCAAGCCGTATGACCCGAGGGCTCTGGCGACGTCTTACTTTTCCTTCACAGCTTACATGCATATGGAGACTTTCCTGCTGAGGTATGAGGAAGGCATTGATGTTGAGCGTATTGAAAAGAAGTCAAGGGCACAGATGAAACTTTTCGTAGAGATGTTAAAAATTGAGGGGACATAAAAATGAAAATACTCGCTATCATAGGGAGCGCCAGAAAGGGCAACACATATCGTGTCGTTCAGCGCATTGAAGAGAATATGAAAAATATGGGGGACGTGGACTTCGAGTACCTGTTCCTTAAAGATCTTGGCCAGGGCTATTGCAGGGGATGCACTGTGTGCTTCCTGAAGGGAGAGCAGAAGTGCCCGGTCAGGGATGGCAGCGAAGTGCTGGAGAAGAAGATGCTCGAAGCTGACGGTGTTATATTTGCCTCGCCGAACTATGCGAGCAACGTAACCGGCCTTATGAAGACTTTCATCGACCGTATCGCTTATGCGGGACACAGGCCCAGGTTTTACGGGCAATATGCCCTCTACGTGGTCACAAGCGCAGGCCCGGGCGGAGTAAAGCAGTGCATGGCGGCCATGCAAGGGCCGTTCTCAAGCTTCGGGTTCAGGACCGCGGGCAAGATCAGCGTCATGACGCCGCCTTTCAAGACACCGAAGGAACATGAGGAAAAGAACTTAAAGGCGATCGATAGCGCATCGGACAAATTCTACAATAGTATCAAGAACAAAGGTCCGGCAGCCCCCGGCTTAATGGATGTGATAGGTTTCAAGTCTATACAGGCTATGGGGAACGAGTTCGGAGAAATATACGATAACATATATCCTGCCGATTCTCAGTACTGGAAAGAGAAAGGCTGGATGGACCGCAGCAAGTACTACTACACGGACGCGAATATCGGCATCATGAAAAAATTAATAGCAAATGTCGCAGTAGCGTTCATGATGTTATATCTCAAAAGGACTATATTCTCCGAGATGGGAAAAAGGTCGCCTGAAAGGTCGGAAGTTCAGGCTAAGAGCCTGATACAGGGAAATAAGGTCTGAGGGGCTTCCAGGTTCCGGACTTTTTTATTTTTAAAATCTGTATGTTTAAAGCCCTCTTATTCATATGACCTGACCAATGGTTCAAATAATTTGATATTGAGTATCATTTAAGTATACATTAGGGGGCGATCAATATCATCTGGAATGAAATGAGTATATCCACAAGTTCACGTGTTCAGTTTTTAGATATTACGAGGCGTGTTCAGGCCGAAGTGTCAAAAAGGAACGTTAAGAACGGCATCTGTCATCTATACGTCACACATACGACGGCAGGCCTGACCATTAATGAAAACGCCGATCCCGATGTTACGACGGACCTGATAAATATCCTGGAAAAGCTTGTGCCTGTAAGGGGCGGTTATCTGCATTCTGAAGGTAATTCCGACGCTCACATGAAGGCTTCAATGATGGGTTTTTCACTGATGATACCGGTGATAGAAGGCAGGCTGGCGTTAGGCACATGGCAGGGAATATACTTTTGCGAGTTTGACGGGCCCCGAAGCCGAAAGTTGCTTTTCGGCACGTCGGGCGAATAACGCCTGTCGCCGTATTCCTTATTTTAGTTTCCCGTTCATGTAGAAGAACGGCTTGTTCACGGGTTTCCTGTGGCCGCCGTACACGCTGGGCGGTATCTCCGGCGTTTTCGCGCTATCGAGCGGAATGCAGTACATGTGCTCAGGATTATCGGGGAAGCCTTTCACTCCTGCTACGACGAACACGGGTAGTTTTTTCGAGCTCTGGAAATCCTGGTAATGCTTGATCTGGTTAGGGGACGACCACCTTATGACGTCGCTGCCTACTGACTGTCCTTGTGAAAAATCCTGCCTGAAAACGCAAACGACCGCGAACCTCTGGTTCGACTTCTTATGCTTGATAATAATGTCCGGGTCCCTGTAAGGCTGGTCCGCCGCAGGTGTAACGGGTTTTCTCTCTATCGCATAATGCTCGGGGCTGAAGAGCCCGGATACCAGTCTCTCGAACTTTATATTATTACGCCTCTCAGTCTCGTCCGGCCTGTCATCTTCTAAACGCATTGTAATCCGCCCATTTAATTATCTGTTAAATGACCATGTTTATTTTAAACTCGTATAAAGTTATTGCAAATGTACGTGACATTTGCATTTATCCTATGGTAAAAGGGCCTGGTGAAGGGGTTCATGCGAGCTTCCACGAAAATATGCAATCTATTACATTAGGCCTAGAAGGTAAGCCTTTTATGATGCTAATGACAAAATCATAATGCTTTTCAGTATTGGGGTTCGGTTAAAGTGGACGCAGTACCTGATGTAAATTCATCCGGCAATATCAGCGGCATAGTTAGATGGATCATAAAGACCTCAATTGGAATTATACTCTTAGCGCTGGCCATGTTCATATCATCAGGCAGGCTTGACTGGATGATGGCGTGGGCTTTTCTGGGCATTGTAGTGATAGATAATGCCATACTCGGGATATATGCGTCAATAAAGTGCCCGGAATTACTGGAAGAGCGCTCCCGGATGAAAGAAGGTACAAAGGAATGGGATAAGATCCTTGCGCCGCTTGTGGCCCTTGTCGTCCCTATATTCATATGGATCGCTGCCGGACTGGACTATCGCTTCGGGTGGTCGCCCGAAATTCCAGTCGAGATCCAGGTCGTTTTTCTGGCCGTAGCTCTTCTGGGGTCGTTGCTTACGACGTGGGCTATGGTCACTAACAGGTTCTTCGCCCCTACAGTCCGGATACAGGATGAAAGGGGCCAAACTACGGTCACGTCAGGCCCTTATCGTTTTGTCCGGCATCCCGGTTATCTGGGAGTCATCATATTTGACCTCGCTACTCCTGTCGCGCTCGGATCTTTTTGGGCTTTTATCCCGGCGTTGATAGTTACCATATTATTTTTCATAAGGGCTTTCCTGGAAGACGATACTCTAAAGAATGAGTTGCCGGGGTACAGGGACTATGCGGTAAAGGTCCGCTACCGCCTCATTCCGGGACTGTGGTAAACAAGCCCCGTCAAAGCATAGATTCATCCCTGATCTTTTTATCGGGCGTTAATAATTTTATATATGGCTGTTATTTCCTCGGAATTTATTGTTTCTACACTAATCATAGTCGGAAAGTATTCATGATTATATTAATTCATATATTGTTTCATTGATATGACGGAACAAAAGGAAGAGAAGAAACGGACAAAGAACGTTAGATTGCGTATAGTGGACATCGACAGGTGCGTCGGCTGCCAGAACTGTATGTTCGCATGCTCCAGAAGGACCGGCAATGCAGGGCTTGAAAAATCCTGTATAGGCGTCAGGTCCGTAGGCGGCATGGAACGCGGGTTCGTCGTGGTGGTATGCAGGGCCTGCGAGGATCCCCCGTGTGCAAAGGTGTGTCCCGTAGACGCGATAACTGTCAGGGAAGAAGGCGGCGTCAGGATAGACCTGAATAAATGCATCGGGTGCAAGAACTGTCAGGACGCATGCCCGCTCGGCGCCATATTCTGGGACAAGGAATCAAATAAGCCGCTGGTATGCGTTTATTGCGGATATTGCGCCCAGTACTGTCCGCATAATGTTCTGGCTCTGGAAAAGACCGAAGTCTCAACCGGATCAACGAAAGAAGCATCAAAGGAAGAGGAGAAGGAAGAGGAGAAGGAGGCTGCCAAGGGTGTTACCGCATGACCCGCTGTCCAGGGTCCTTTACATAGACCTGACAAAGAAGAGTTTCAAGGTGAAGGACCGTAGTGATCTTTTTGAAAAGTATATCGGCGGCGCAGGCGTAGGTATACAGCTTTTGAAGGAAGAGTGCCCTAAAGGGATCGACCCATACGACCCCTCCAATCCTATCGTATTCGCGGTAGGCCCGCTCACGTCTTTGTTCCCGTTAGCGTCTAAGACCGTAGCCATGTTCAAATCTCCCCATACCGGATATCTCGGAGAAAGCCACGCAGGCGGTCGAAGCGCAGTGGCCATACGAATGGCCGGCTATGGCGCCCTGGTGATTAAAGGCTCAAGCTCCAGGCCAGTATATCTGGCCATACATGAGGATAGTATCAACTTCCGCGACGCTTCTGCGCTGTGGGGAATGGAGAGTAACTTTACCGTCGGACGTATCATCAGGGAGAACGAGCCTGCGGCCGGCATGAGAACTATCATGCGTATAGGGAAGGCGGGTGAAAAGCTCGTATCATATGCGTGCGTCACCACAGAGTCTTACCGCCATTTCGGCAGGCTTGGGCTCGGGGCTGTCTTCGGCAGCAAGAAACTTAAAGCTGTCCTTGTATCGGGCAAGCGGACCATACCCACGGCCAATAAATCGGAATACCGGAAGCTATACGATGAGCTTTATCATACCGCCGTCGAGTCCCCGCTGATGAAGAAATATCATGACCTGGGTACGGCGGAAAACATCGAGCCGCTAAACATGCTCGGCGGCATGCCGACAAGAAATCTTCTCACGGCAAAATTCGAGAGCGCGAAAGAAATTTCGGGTGACTCCATTGCCGAGAACTATCTCGGAAGGAGACTTGCCTGCTCCCATTGTCCTGTGGGGTGCATACATATCGCGGCACTGAGAATACCGTACGAGGACGAGACGTATTTCTATAAGACCTCGATGATCTCATACGACTATGAGCCTATTTACGCGCTGGGCACTATGCTTGGCGTCTCGGACCCCAAAGGTCTGCTAAAGCTTATGGACCACGTAGAGTCGTGGGCGCTGGACGCGATGACGACCGGTGTCGTGCTCGCATGGGCTACAGAGGCGTTTGAAAAAGGACTGGTATCAGAAAAGGATACTATGGGGCTCAAGTTAGCGTGGGGCGATTATAACACTTACATTAAGGCGGCTCACAACATAATGGATCAGCCTAATGATTTCTATGCTGCGCTGGCAAGGGGCGTGGAGCACGCGTCATCGATATACGGCGGGAGTGATTTTGCCCTGTCTTTCGGTAAGAACGAGATGGCGGGATACCATACCGGGCCGGGCACGCATGTCGGCCATCTGATAGGAGCGCGGCACAGCCACCTGGATAACGCCGGATACAGCGTTGATCAAAAGATACTTGCAAAAAAGCAGCTTTCTCCCGAAGAGCTTGCCGATGCCCTGATGGAAGAAGAAAAATGGAGACAGATACTGTCAAGCCTTACTATATGCTTCTTTGCCAGGGGCATATATACGCCTGAAGTGACGCTAAGGGCGTTAAAGTTGACTGGCTTTGAACTGGCCAAAGAAGATCTTGACCGCATAGGCGACGAGATACTCCGGGAGAAGAACCGGTTCAAGGTGCGCGAAGGCTTCAGCCTGGACAATGTCCGCATACCGAAGAGGATATTCGAGACACCGACGCCGCTGGGCCAGCTTGACGAAGCGTTCATACGTAAGGCAGTGGAGCATTTCAAGAAAAAGATGCTGGAAGAGGTAGCTCCTGAGAAAGGCGGGGCAGAGAAGGCGGAGGCATAGGCTTCAAAACCTGTCCGCCCTCATCCTGTTCCTTATTTGTATACTTAATTTCATGATATGATTATTATTATTGTTTTAATACGTTTTAAACCGATATTAATTTCATAAAAATTAATTTTTCCCCATATTAAAGATAAGTATAAATCCATGACCGCTTAATAAATGATGGCAAAATATCATGATGAGCACCGTCTGGGATTATTATGGACTGTGGTGGGCAGTCGCCATCTGGGTTCTTTTATACGGGTTATTCATATTTTTCATTCCGTTCTATAAAAAGAGCCATATTATACCATCAAGCGCATATCTTGCATTTATCGTCGCATTTGCGGTCGAGATGTACGGGTTACCTTTCAGCATGTACATGATATCCTGGCTTTTTGGCTTTATCCTGCCTGTAGGCGTATTCTGGGGCCATACCCTTGTTTTGTATATCGGTGATCTTGGTATGTATGCCGGGATCCTGTTAACTCTCATAGGCATCTTTATGATAGTCTTCGGATGGAAAGATGTATATATGCACTACTGGAGCAAGAAAAAGGGCGAGGGAAGCCTGGTCAAGGAAGGCATATATGCATATGTCCGCCATCCGCAGTATACCGGCCTTCTTCTCATATCGCTCGGAATGCTTGTCCAGTGGGCGACCATTCCCCTGCTATTCATGTGGCCGGTACTTGCGATCCTGTATTACCGGCTGGCTAAAAAGGAAGAACTCAGCATGGAGGAAGAATTCGGACAGGATTATACTGATTATAAAAATAAGACCTATATGTTCCTGCCTTACAGGCTTCGGAAATAATAAAGCAGCTACACATTGATATCCTATTTACTTGCGGTATAGTCTTTCTATAAATTTAATAAACGAAATTCCTATAGTGTTCACCATAAGCCGTAGTGATGAACATGCTGTCGATATCGGTTATCACAGAGATAATAAGTATTATAAAAGTGCTGCTTGAGGGGATCTTTTCTTTGACGCCAAAAAAGAGCACGGTCCCCGACGACTTTGACAGCATGCATAACATAGCGATGGAGAAGGCCAGAATGGACGCAGCGCCATTATACCGGGAAATGCAAAAGCTGTCAAGAAGGATGTGCGGGCGGGATGCGATAAGGTATCGCAGAAAAAAGGAAAAAGAGATCAACAGGTTCATTGCGGAAAGGACACAGCATTACATTAACGTTCAGATAGAGCTGAGCAGGATAAAAAGATGATAACTCAATAGATCGATGTATGCTATTTTAGCGATATGAAGTTCATTATACATGCAGTCCGCTTGTAAAAAAGATATGCTGTAGTAGTAAATGTATATATAATATCACAAAACCTTGTAACGCTAAGGAACCTGTAATCAGGCCATGTAAAAAGGTAGTACTATGAAAGTGCTGGCTATAATGGGGAGCCCAAAAGGCAAAGGTAACGGCTATAAGGTCGTTCGCAGGATCGAAGAGAACATGAAGCAAACAGGCGACGTCGAGTTCGAATATCTCTTTCTTAAAGAAGCGAACCTCGGCCTCTGCAAGGGCTGTTTTGTATGCGTGCCAAAAGGAGAGCGCCTCTGCCCGCTAAAGGATGACAGGGAAAAGATCGAACAAAAGATACTGGATTCGGACGGAGTTATATTATCCTCCCCCGGCTATGTATTCAACGTAAGCTGGCTGATGAAAAATTTCATCGACAGGTTCGCGTACTCTAATCACAGGCTCAGGTTTTTCAATCAAAAGGTTTTACTTGTGGCTAACAGCGGCGGTGCCGGGCTTGAAGAGACTCTCAAGTCCATGAGAAACGCGCTGGGAGGCGCGAAAATCGTTTATGAACTGGCGGTCCCGACGCCTCCATGGCCTGTCACTCCCGGAATGGAGCAAAAGAACGAGAAAAAGATAGGAGAAGCATCGAAAAAGCTGCATGACGCCATGCTCGTAAAGACGCTGTCACCGCCGAAATTAAATGATTATATGCGTTTCAAGTTCTTGAAGACCATATCCTCAGAGGTAAAAGAGTATCTTCCGGCCGACTATGAGTTTTACAAGGATAAGGAATACTACTATGATACAAAGATAAGCCTTTATAATAAGGTCATGTCCTCGATACTTTTCAGGATAGCCATGACCTTTATGAAAGACATGGGGCCGAATAAAGAGGCAATGAAAAAGGAAAATAAATAAAATACGAGAATAGAAAAGTGTTTTTCCTTTTCGGAAAATATATAATATCAGTATTTAAAAAGGTATATGGGATAGCAGTGCTAGAAAAAATGAATGACCGGCCAGAGGCGATGATCATGGATGATGTCGGCTCAATACTCACTTCATCCGTTCTCGATAGAAGCGGCGCCGTATCCCGGCCTTTTAAAGTCAACTATGACGAAGAATGCAGTTTTTGTAAAAAGAACAGGCAAATAGTGCTGGTCAACGAAGAGTATGAGCACCCGGAGCCCACGTTCATAAAGAGGATGCCGGCGAGCGTGGCCGCGCTGAGCTATGACCAGGATCATTTTGGCAGGTCCGTCGTCATATTGAGGGACCATGAGACCGACCTGAACTACGTTCTAAAGAATAAGCTATTGATATTCATGGCTTTTCTTGAGGATGTATCTGCCGTCGTAGACGCGATCCAGGCGGTATGCAAAGCGGACCGGATCAATTATGCGATATACATGAACCTCCACGACCATCTCCATGTTCATCTTATCCCGCGGTACCGGTCCGAAGGAGAGAATTTCAACAAACCTCCCTTTTTTTCGGGGAGAAGTGAAATGGACGCTGATTTCGATTACAGGTCGCTTGCGCTTAAAATAAGGAAAAACCTGGCAGTCGAGCCGTCTACGTTAAGCAGTTATGTGGAGAAGATAATAAACGACGGTCTCCCGTCCTGATCTAAGCCATCAGTTTGACATAGATGTCTTCCAGCGCGGACTGTTTTATCGACAGGTCTATCAATGCCCAGTTATTTTCCGAGATGTTCTTAAGTACTGATGCCATCTCGCCGATACTTGTCGTCTTGAAAATATAATTACCGTCGCTGCGCTCATAGTCAAGGTTATCGCCGGACCAGAATATTACCTCGTATTCTCTTGAGCCCAGGCTTTTGCGTATCGAGTCCATCGTATCGCAGACCAGTAACTTTCCGCCTTTGATTATAGCGACGCGGTCGCATATGTATTCTACGTGAAACAGGTTATGGGCGCTCAATAAAATCGTCTTGCCCTGTCCCTTCAGGTTTTTAAGGTAATCGATGATAAAGAACGACGTGAGCGGGTCCAGCCCGGAGTTCGGCTCGTCGAATATCAGCAGTTTTGGGTCGTGCAGGAGCGAACGGGCTATCGCCACTTTTCTTTTCATTCCTTTTGAAAATTCTCCCGTAAGCTTATTCTGCTCATCGAGCTTTAGCGCCTTAAGAAGCATGTCTATACGCTTTTTAGCGTCTTTCGAAGGCATCCCGTAGAGCTCAGAAAAGAATAAAAGGTACTCACTTGCGGTCATATTCTCGTACAGCGGGCTTTCCTCAGGAAGGTATCCTATGTATCGCTTAACATAAGTGCTTTCTTTGGCCATGTCCTTCCCCATCACGTGTATCGATCCATACGTGGGGGCCGTCAGCCCGGCTATCATTTTTAAAGTCGTGCTTTTTCCGGCGCCATTGTGTCCTATTATTCCCAGTATCTCTCCTTCTTTTACCTCAAGGTCAAGGTTATCTACCGCTACAAAATCTTTATATAACTTAGTGACGCCTTTCAGTTTAATCATTAACTTTCAATTATCCAGAATAATTAAAAAGCTTTCGTGTCGGCGATGAAAAATATTCTCACTTTGGCAAAGCGGGAGACCAGGCGGTTCAGGTCACGGTTCACTGGGCGCTCGAGACTGATCGTGCTACTGATACTTGCCATATCCCTGGCGTTATCCTACATGGTCTTTCAGCAAGGGGTCACGCTGAGTAAAGACATATATACGATAGGTGTCTCTCCTGACGGGCCCGAAATCCTTGATAGCAGGTTCAATGTCATCGCACTGGACCGGCCGACCGGCTATCAGATGCTATATGATAAGACTATCGATGTTTTTATCGACGGCGATCTTGTCAAGAGCAGGTATGACGGTAGATCGCTTTATGCGGCCGGAGCTTTAAAGCAATATTTCGAGAAAGAGGAAATAACTCGCATAAAGGACCAGTATGATATTGATAAGGCTTTCCCGCTAAGGATAGAGATCAATTATCTCAGCGCACCGCAAGGCTCCCAATCGGGTCCGGGTGTTTCTACACCTCTGCCTCAGGCGTCATCAACTCCTTACGTCCCATCCTCATATCCTACATTAATCCCGACAGCGACTCCAGGGACCGGCGGATCGGCAATATTATCGCCGACGGGCACTCCGGACTCAACGGATGACGCAGTGAAAAAGCAAATAGAAAAGCTTGAGAGCGGGGATATGACGAATTTCAAGGCGGAGTTCGTCTCGGATAAGGAGATCATAGTCCCGTCATTGATGAACCCTCCCGTTCCGCTGGCCCAGGTCATAATAGCTTTCCTTTACATTGTGCCTATATTTTTCATAAGCATATTCTTCACCAGCAGCTTCATGGAGGAAAAAACTAACAGAAAGCTTAACATCCTCATATCCTCTCCTGTGACGCCGCTTGAGATCATCATAGGAAAGCTTTTACCTTATTTCCTGTTCTCGTTAGCCCTCACGATAGGGATCACACTATTCCTGAACGGGGATCTGCTGCTGGCACTGGCGATATTCATACCGATCATACTTTTTATATTCTCGATCTACCTGATGGTGGCATTGATATACCGGACATACAAGGACCAGACGTTCTTTTCGATGACGGCCATAACCTTCGTTACCGGGTATCTTGTTTTCCCCGCATTGTTCACCGGCGTAAATAAGCTGAGCTATATATCGCCTTTGACCCTTGCCGTGGAAATGTATCGGGGAGAAAGCTTCGGGATCATGGAATACCTGTTCTCTACGGGGCCGATGTACCTGGTGTTCTTGCTGACGATGTTCCTTGCGGTCAGGATGTTTAACGAGGAGTACCTGATGAGCTACGGGCCGCTTTACAGAAAGATCGCGGACGCCATATACCTGGCCATAAACAAAGACCATCCTTATGTTTCGATAGCAGTATTGAGCGCTTTGATAATTCCTGCGGTATTCATGGTACAGCTTGTGTTCGTCGCTCTTTCGGTAAACCTTCCTCCGGCTTACACTCTTGGAATATTATTGCTGCTTTGCGTAATCGTCGAGGAGATAGCAAAATCGGCAGGCATAGCGATGCTGATAGAGAACCGCAGAGCAGGCTCCGTAAAACAGGTGGCATTCCTGTCATTCTTTTCTGCGCTCGGTTTTCTGGCAGGCGAAAAACTTCTCCTGTTCCTGTCGCTGAGCGTCCTCTCAAGCGTTATGCTGATAGATGCGATGGGAAGCGCTAATCTGCTGATAATACCCTTGATCGCGCACTTTGTGTTCACACTCATCGTTTCGCTGACCGTCTTTAAGTTCAGGATCAGGTCGTACCCGTTCGCGATAATAGGCGGCTCATTGGTGCATTATCTATACAATCTTTACGTCCTGGGGATGATATAGTGAGCGGCTTTTCGTCGATATTGAAAAAAGAGATCAAGGCAGTGGCTAAAGAAAGGACAATAATCCTCGCGATAATCATACAGCTATTGATAGCATCTTTCTCGTCGGTCATACTTATAGGGCTGATGTCATTCTATGACCCTGACTCCATAGGCGAAAACACTAACATTAAGCTTAAGGTCGGCATCGTGGGCGATAGCTATAGCCCTCTCGTAGGCTATCTGGACGACAAGAGAGTTCGCACGGTGTATTTCTATTCTCAGCAGGATGCGGAAGAAGAGTTCAATAAAGGCTCTATTGATGCCATACTCCATATTCCCGAAAATAGGTCGGGCGTTACAGATATGAAGCTGTACCTGCCGGAGTCCGACTCAAAGTCTACAGTGATCCTGATGGTGTTAAAAGAGCCGCTTAAAAAGTACGAGAATTACCTGAGAGAATATAACGGGGTGGATGTTAAATATACTGACATCCGGGGTAAACAGAACACAACATACGAGTTCCTGTACACGTTTATCGTGCCGATGCTCATGCTGTTCCCTGCATTCATCGCGGGGAGCATCGTGATAGACACCCTGTCGGAGGAATTTGAGAACAAGACGCTGGATACATTATTGTCCGCTCCCGTATCATTGAACCAGATGCTGGGGGCAAAACTCACTGCAGCAGTGTTCATAGCTGCCGTGCAATGCATACTCTGGCCGATATTGCTGTTCTTTAACCATATCTACATACACAATGTCATACCGGTCATTTTACTCGCAGTGATAATAGCGGCGTTCATATCTGTCAGCTCAGGCATTCTCGCCATATTCTTCAAGGACCGGGAACGCTCGCAGTTCATCTATTCGATATTGCTGCTTTCGGCAGGAGCTGTGACATATTTCCTTAACCCGTCGCCTTTCAGCCTGATGGCGAGGCTGGCCGCGGGAGATATCTATGTCGGGATGGCGAACGTCCTGGCATACGCGGTTCCTGTCATAGTGATGCTGATATTGTTTTTCTTCTTATCGAATAAAATGTTCGCGGCAAAAAATTAGCATACAGGAATAAGATTTTTTACATAACGACGAGACAGATTGCGCAAGTTAACCACGAAGGGCTCCAGGGTTCACTATTTTTCACCAAAAAGCGCTCAACAGGCTCAAGGGTACACTAGCTTTCACCACAAAGCGCTCAATGGGCTCTAAGGACCACCAGTTTCCACCACGAAGCGCACAAAGTCGAATAAGGTACACAAAATTTTTCATATGACGATCTTCATAAAGAAGTCCTTTGTGAACCATCGAGCCCTTAGCGCCCTTCGTGGTGGAAACTGGTGGTCCTTGTTCGCCTTTGTGCGCTTCGTGGTGAAAAAAGTGTTCCATATTCATCTTTGTAGTATCTATAATCAATAATGCACCTATGATTCTTCAATAAAAGTGATCACGTGCGTAAAAACTTTAGTCGCTGTGTAAAAAATATTTTTACAATATCATCTGTAAAAAACATCTATCCTAAAAATCTTTCAAGAGTCATATCCTTCGGTCTTTCCGGGACTTTGCCAAGGTCCAGTCTCATGCCGTCCCCGGCCGCTATGGTGCGCACACCTGATTCGGCCTCAATCTTTTTCGCCACGGCCTCCGGGGATGCTTTTACGACCTGCATTCCGAAGTGGTTCAGTATGGCGACACCCGGTCTTGCTTTCTTCAATATATTGATGATGTCTATGGGGATAAGGTGCTGAAGCATCTTGACACGCGTCATCCTGACCATATTGATAATCAGGTAGTCGCATCCTTTGAACGCCTCAGGAAGCGCGTCAAAGTATTCAGTGTCGGCTATGTAGCCGATAGTTTTTCCGCCGAACGAAAATTTTAGCCCGTATGTTTCAACATCGGAATGCTCCAGTTTTGTCGCTGCTTCGATATCGACTTCTCCCAGAGAATACCTGAATGATTCCTTTAAAACCTTAATATTGCCTTTTATGTAAGTCCGCACATATCTGAGTACAACCGGGTCGTCCCCCTCGAGGCTGTCTCCCGGGGCTATGAGTATGCCTTTAGGCTTGAAGCCTCCTCCGGACATCGCCTCGATCATTATGTTGACATCGTTACTATGGTCGATATGCTTGTGCGACAGGACTATACAATCTATTCCTGCCGGGTCTATCCCGAGCTCCACGCATCTGAGCAGACATCCGGGGCCGGGGTCAAGGACTATCCTCTTTCCGTTGAGCTCAAGCCACATCCCGCCGCTTTTTCTTAGCTGGCTCGTTACGACCATTCTGCCGCCTGCCGTCCCCAGGAACACTATCTCAGACATCATCAAATAAATGGCCTGGGACAATTTAAAATTATCCTGGATCAGTTAAAGAAAATAATATCCTCGCCAGTTTGGTTTTTAAAGATGATGTGACTGGCATCAGGGTAAAAAAGGTTAATAGTATTTTAATGCAGGATCAATTGTCAGTCCCGGATTTCTCTCTCATCCACAGGTATTCGTCGTCATCCTGGACTATTTCGAACCTGTCCTTGAACGTGTCCTTTATGTAAGCGACCATCTCTTCCGGCGGCATCGCCAGGAATTCGCCGGTTACGATAGCCAGCTGCCTGTTACCCCCTGAAAGGTCGAACCCGAACGTAAAGAAATCCGTATCCTTGTCGAATATGAGGTCATCCCCTATCGTGACAAAATCACAGTTCTGAAGGTCCATGTTAACGTCCAGTACGATTCTCTTCGAGAATTCCGTCTTTTTCTCGACGATGTTCAATATTATCCTGTCCATCATCTGTTCTCCGATTAAAACATGTATATCATGGATAATATTGTTGTCGATTGCGCGAGTATGAAAAAATTAATAATTTACAAACGATAATATAATAATACTTAGAAGGTGAAAAGTTTGGTCAAACTGACGGAGGAAATTAAGGAATCCCTGAAAGGGGTAAAGACGATATACATGGCTACATGCTCCAATGATTGCATACCAAACGTAGCTCCGATGGGGGCCTATAAGCTTCTTGACGACGAGACGATGCTCATTTCGGATCAGTTCATGAACAAGACGATGAAGAACCTGGAACAGAACCAGAAAGTGGCGATATCCTACTGGGGCGAGAAGGGCGGCTATCAGATCAAAGGCGTCGCAGTAGTGCATAAGGACGACGATGTCTTTAAAGAGGATGTGGAATGGATAAAATCGGTGATGCCAAAGCTCACCCCAAAATCAGCCGTCGTGATAAGGATCACGGAAGTCTATTCGATAAAGCCCGGCACTGAAGCCGGTAAAAAGATACTGTAATACTTTTTTGCCGGGCAATGGGATCATTCGGACTTTTGCCCGGGAATATTATTTTTGCACATCATTGGTTTTGGATATGTTTGCCTGCGGGTAGTCAAAATATTTGGCAGAGTATTTGGCAGAGACAAAAAACTAAGTGCCGCGTCCCGTAAATCCGGTGGTTTATACGCTTATTTCGGACAGGGTATCGATGATAGTGGCTCAGGAGGCTGTACGTGGATGTACTGCATATCACATCTCTTTCAAATCTGATAATGGGCCGACGAATGACCGGGATACATTACTAAGGAAGAATAATATTTAAAAATAGTTTAACATCACTTTTGCGGCTTCATTATTATCTTTTCAAGTCTTTCCAGCTCTTCATCCTGGTGCTCTATGCCTTTCTTAAGGCTTGCCATGGTATTTTTCCATCCAGGGTTATCCTCAAGTCTCTTTTCAGTGTATATCTGAGATAACAGGACCAGTAACTTCTGGTTGGTACGGTTTTGAGTATAGATGCGCAGATACCTATCTTTCAGCTCTTCGATCATTTCACTTTTTACGCCCGATTTTCTTGCTATCTCGATAATGCGCTCCACTCTGGTCTTTGCCGTGAAAATGTCCTCGACCGCCTCTTTGAGCGTCGCAATGCTGACCGGCTTCATTATGTAGTTCTCGATGAGCTGAGCCCTGTCCCTGACGTCCTCAAGCGTAAGCGGCTTTGCGGTGACCATGATGATCGGTATTTCTTTTAATTGGGGGTCATTTTTTATCTCTGTGGCGACTTCCCAGCCGTCCATGTTTTCCATCATGATGTCCAGGAAAATAAGGTCCGGCCTTTCGCCGGCGGCGACCTCTATACATTCTTTTCCGCTGTAAGCTTTGAGCGTCTCATATCCTATGTGCCGGAGCATTCCTGTAATGATGTCGACGATGTCGGACTCATCGTCCGTGACCAGTATTCTTTTACCTGAGGTTTTAGTCATTGGTTCTTCTTCCCGCATAAAAGAGAATGATGCTTTTTCATATTATTTAACTGAAATATTATTTATAACTTTCAATATTACATTTAAAAAAGACAAAAAAACATATAATTTTTTTTAAATCCTTTTTTTAAAAGACCCGTAAATGGGTCTTTTATTGTTTCTCGGGCATCTTTTTCATGATAAAACTGATAACTGCTCCCATAAGCATGCCTGCCACGGCGAATGATGCCATTGTCGCATACGGATGAGCCTTTACGTTCTTTCTGATCATCTCTCTGTCTTTATTGACTTCCTGCTTTAATGCTTGCATAGTATATTTAGCCCTGGGAACTCCCTCAGACTCTATCATCTGTATGTCGTCCGCCGCCCTTTTCATGATATTCGCTATCCTGTACCCGACCTTTTCGCCGCTCTCTGCCATTTTTCCTGACATCCTGGAGCTCTTTCTCTCAAACTCTCTTGCGGCTCCTCTGAGCTTTTCTGATGCCATTTCTTCCCTGGGCCTTCTCAATTGACCAAATAATGCCATTCATGATCACCAGATATAATCTATTGTGCCGCACTATTAATCCTTATTAAAAGAAAAAATGCCAATATAACCCTATTTATAATAAAAAATCGAATTTTTTTAAAGGAATTACAAGAATAAAAAGTACTTAACAAAAAATAATTCAGAGAACGCCGGGCTTACTCACCTGGCTTGTTCTCTGTCTTTCCGGGAGCATCCTTTACAGGCTTCGCTTCCGCAGGGTTACCCTCTGCAGCGGCTTTCTTCGCCGCGGCTTCAGCCTTGCGCTTTTTGATGATGGGCGCATTCTCGTTAGTGACCAGTGTGAATACCGTAAGCCTATCCGTAGAGGGCTTTGTGTATACCTCGTTCTGGATTATCGCGTTTGTCGGGCATATCCTTACGCAATAGCCGCACCTTATGCATTGGGTGTTCAGGTACTCTATTTTGGTCTCTTCCTTATGGATCACGATGCAGTCGGCCGGACAGGATCTCTGGCACAGCCCGCAAAGTATGCATTTTGATCCGTCAAAGGACACATCTGCCCTTGTGCCCGGAAAATGCTGGTATGGCGTGAACGGGTAATTTGACGTGTAAGGCCTGCTTATCGCATTGTGGACTATGTTCTGCAATATCTTAAGCATGATTTCACCTGTCTATGCATCCTATGCAAGGATCGAACGTTACCGTGATGAACCCTACGTCTGCCAGGTGACAGCCTTTTACCAGCGGGACTATTCCCGGCGCGTTGCCGTACGTCGAAGTCCTGATCTTGACGCGGTCGAGCTCCTTTGATTTCTTGCCTCTTAGATAATAGAACAGCTCTCCTCTGGGGGCTTCAACTCTCGCGAAGTGCTCGCCTTCAGGCAGTGCCTTTGACTTGACGAATATCTCGTCAGGAGTGCCGTCCAGCAATGGCAGGCACTGGCGAATGATGTCAATGGACTGGAACCATTCTCTAACTCTGACTATGCTCCTGGCCCAGCAGTCGCCGTCCTTTTCTACGATAGGCTCCACCTTTACTTCATCATACATGATGTACGGGTCTGCATGCCTGACGTCATAAGCAACGTTGCTGCCCCTCGCGACCGGGCCTACGACCGCCAGGTCCCTGGCCAGCTTTTCGCTCATTATCCCTATGCCCTTCATTCTCTGCTTGATGGTGTAGCTGTTGACTATCATGTTCTCGAGGTCATGGCATTTTTTCTCAAGCTCATCGCAGAAGTCGCTCATTTCCTTTGCCATCTCGGGGCCGATGTTCCTCGTTACGCCCCCTACGATGTTATGCCCGTGTAACACGCGGTTACCGGTGACCCTTTCGAATACGTCGAGAACCGACTCTCTCGTTCGGAAGCACAGCATGAACAGGTTCTCGAACCCAATGGCCTCAAGGGTAAGCCCTACCGCGAGTATGTGGCTGTGAAGCCTTTCCAGCTCGCATATGATAGTCCTTATGATGGTCGCCCTGCGCGACACCTCAAGGTTCATGGTCTTTTCTGCCGCAAGGCAATAACATGTCGAGTGGTGTGTGCTGCATATCCCGCAGACTCTTTCTGCAAGGTAAGGGCCTTTATTATAGTCAAATTCGAATCTTTTCTCAATGCCCCTGTGTACAAAGCCTCCTTCATACTCAACGTCCTTGACGAATTCACCGTCGACGTTAAGCTTCAGCCTGATGGGCTCGACCCATACGGGGTGCTGCGGGCCGTACTGTATCGTCGTCTTCATCTTATTTCCTCCTTAACGGGGCCGTTATGCTCTCATGCAGGAAGAAGCGACCGGGCACGCCTACAACATGCAGCCCGAACATCTCCGCAAGCTCGTTCTCGGCAATGTAAGCGCCCTGCATTATCGGTGTTATGCTTTGTACCTCTTCATTGCCTCCTTTTTTAGGCACTATCAGTTTTAAGACCTCTGACTTGCCTATGCCGGTGTGGAAAAAGTACAGGACCTCGATGTTCTCGCCTAAGTCTTGTCCGGCGATCGTTATGATGCGGGCTCCGCTCTCCTTTAGCCTCTTTACCTCTTTTAGCAATTCTTCCTGAGTCAATACTTTGATGTCCATTACGCCACCCCCTTAGCCTTTGCCTTTTTATCTTCCAGGATCTTACGCTCTTTCTCATTCAGCATGTCCAGCGCGAGCACCAGCCCGTCTATGATGGCTTCAGGCCTCACGTTGCATCCGGGAACATAGACATCCACAGGAAGCACCTGGTCAAGCGCTCCGCAGTGCCCGTAGCATCCCTGGTATATGCCGCCTGTGCACGTACATGTCCCTACGGCCATGACTACTTTGGGGTCAGGCATCTGATTGTAAAGATTGGTGATGATCTCCTTATACTTCAGCGTCACGGGGCCTATCACGATCATAACATCGGCATGCTTCGGATTGTCCGTATTGTACACGCCGAACCTGGATACGTCATATCTCGGGGTCAGGCATGAAAGCAGCTCAAGGTTGCAGCCGTTACATCCGCCCGCGTTCACGTGAAGTACCCACGGTGATTTCTTTCTTGCGAACTCTATTATGCTCATACGATCCAGCTCCCTGTAACGATAATGTATGCGAGGTTAATTATCAACAATATCATTCCAACTATGTATACTTGTTTGAGCATCTGGTCGACGCGCAGCCTGGCCGTCGCGTTGTCCACTACCAGCGAGAACAGGAAGGCGAACACCATCAGGCCTATCCTGATGGGCCAGCTCTGTACGTAGAATAGCCCTATGAACCACAGTACGAAGAACATCTCGAAGAAGTGTCCTGTTTCTACTATGGCCAGATATTTGCCGGCGAACTCGATCGTCGGGCCCTGGGCTATTTCGCTATGGGCGGTCGATATGTCGAACGGAGATTTCCTGAACTTTATCGGGAGTATGACCAGCAGGGCTAAGAACGCCAGGGGAAGCGTGAACAGCAGGGGCTGTGACGCATCAAATATTGCTTCGACCTCGAAGCTTCCGGTGACCAGCCTTATCATGAACACTATCAGGAGCAGTATCGGCTCGTATGTCATCATCTGCATAAGCTCTCTCGTGGCTCCCACGAAGCTGAACTGGGACCTTGCGCTGTATCCGGCAAGCACCAGGAATATGAATGACAGGCCGAACACGAAGGTGACAACGAGCAGGTCATACTGGAACAGCAGCAGTGCCGTGCTCAAGACGACCGTTGAGGAATATGCCGATCCGAACACCAGGTAGCTCCTGTTGACTATCTTATCCTCTTTTCCGAACAGCTTCAGCATATCGTAGAACGGCTGAACGATCGGCGGACCACGCCTGTTCTGGAGCCTCGCCGTGAGCTTTCGGTCAATACCTATCAGAAGGCCTCCGATTATCGGTGATAATATCAGCAGGATAGTCGGTAAGATGTAGGGATATGCCCATGAGAATTGCGTTGTCGTCTCCATCATATTAACACCGCCAGGAAGAGGGCTATCATAAGCAATACTCCGATCGGGTCGAGGTATTTGAAGAGCTTTTCCTCTCCTATCATGTCTTCAAAGTATCCGCCCCCTAGCTCAGGCTCGACACCCGTGCCGCAGGACCATGGTTCCGATATCGACGTCTTTGGCACTTTTATCAGCACTAAAGGCACCAGTATTATCAGCAGGAATATTATCAGGAAGCTTAGCGGAGAGAACCCGCCTATGGCGCTCTGTATCGTAGGCCCGAAGATTAGCTGTGAAGGCTCGATCCCGTAAATGGCCGGCAGCTTGATCAGGCTATTGAAGAACGCCGTCGATAATGCCACGGATATGAAGATCCCTGCAGTAAGGACCAGCAAGGGCAACTCCATGTACCAGTCCCTGTGGGCCGGTTTATCCGATTTATCCAGCGGCCTGGCTGCAAGAAGCTTACCTGCCCATCTGGCGTAGTAGAACACCGAGAAGATGCTTCCGAATATTATGAAGAATATGTCAATCAGCGAAAAGCTTACCTGGCTGAAAGTGGACACCGACTGGAAAGCCAGCCATTTGCCCACGAATATGCCGAACGGTGGAGCCATAAGGGAAATGAGGCCTATCACCGTGATCAGCGCTACAAGGGGCATCTTCTTGATCAGGCCTTCCATGGCCTCTATGCTCCTTGAGCCGATGTCATGCTGGATCTTGCCCACGCAAAGGAAAAGCAGACCTTTCGACACCGCGTGGAAGACCAGCAGGGCTACCGCCGCTGTAAGGGCTAAAGCAGTATTTATGCCGGCGCACAAAGCTATCAGTCCAAGATAGCTTATGGTCGAATACGCGAGTATGCGTTTTGAGTCGGTCTGCGAGATAGCGAGAAGGGCGCAGAACATGAAAGAGAAGCCGCCGATCACCGCTATCGTGGTCGAGACCGCAGAGCCGATTATGAATGGGGCTATCCTTATCAACAGGTACACTCCCGCGTTCACCATCGTCGATGAGTGTAATAAGGCGGATACTGGTGTAGGGGCTACCATCGCTCCGGTCAGCCATGAATTGAACGGCATTATGGCGGACTTCGTCATCGCGCCGAATGCCAGGCATGCGAACGGTAACACGATCGCGGATGCCGGCAGGAATGACAGCGGTCCAGGAAGCGTGCCGTTCGCGGCGATCAGTTCGGACAGGTATTTTGTGCCATACATCGATTCTATGAGCAATATGCCCGTTATCAGGGCGACGCCTCCGAGCAGGTTCATCCACAATGCCCTGTCGGATGCCTTGATTGACTCTTCGTTGCGGTAGTGGCGTATCAAAAGGAATGAACACAGCGTCGTGCCTTCCCAGAAGAAGAACAGCCATGTAAGGTCGTTCGTGAAGACCAGGGCGTTCATTATGCCCAGGAATCCCATCATGACCAGGAAAAATGGCGCGGGTCTCTTATCATCCTTCATATATCCTATGGAATATATCAGGATAGCTGAGCCGATCAATGATACTATCAGGCACATCACTATGGCCAGCTCATCGATGACGAACGTGCTAACGCCCGCGTGCTCTGTCCCCGGCATCAGGAACTCGACGTACGTGAGCGGTATGAGCTGAAGGATTACAAGGGCGACTGCCTTGTATTCTTTATCCTTGATACCGAACCATAAAAGTGTTAATAATAACAGATAATCAAGTAATATTATAATAGGCGAAATTGGTATCGTTACGCCCGCAAGGTCTATTGATTCAACGGCCAGTTCCACCGGGCCGCCGGCCAGCACCAACAGGGACGCTACCGACAGTACCACTGCACATAATATTATGATATATTTCTTAATATTATAGCCGGGCACCAGGTAGGTTATTATGCCGAGTAATATCGGCACTATTATCGTAAGTATTAGCAGTAATGATCCTTCCATATGCTACACCAGGCAATGAATGAATATACATTTACAATCATGATATATAAATTGAATGATAGGCACTATTAGACTCAATTTGGTATTATTATTCAAAAATATGTGATATTAATGGTTAAATCAGCAAAATATGCTTTTATAATATTTTAAAATCATTTTTAATCTAAATTTATCGTTTAAAATCCTCAAAGTTCAGCAACACTGTCATATGCTAACACATAATAATATTTTATATGGTCTGGAAAATTTTAACCTTATTATTCGCCTTATTTTAAATAATGGAGACATATTTTATCTTATCTTTTATAAAAAATGTCATAAAATCCTCATTTTTCATTTAATATTACTTTGCTTTATATACATGCAGGATACTTTTTGGGTAATGGTTAAATTCACCACGGGATAAATAGGATATATGAATAACATCCGGCTGGTAGTAAGTGATTTCGATAGGACCTTTACGGATGGCTCACTGTACTTTGCCCCTGATCTGATAGATGCTATCCTTAACCTTAAAAGAAAAGGGGTGCGATTTTCTATAGTGTCCGGAAGGAAATTTTCTTTTATGCGGGATATTTTCGATGATATGGGACACTTTCTGGATTCTTTCGTCGCCGAGAACGGATGTGTCGGCTTTTTCGAAGACAGGAAACATTTCCTGTGTGAAGAGGTCGACCGGGATAAACTCCTAAAAAGACTTGAACGGAAGAATGTACCTTACGATGCCGGTGATGTCGTAGTATCGGTCCATCACGGTTATGGGAAGGAACTGGACGAGTCCTTAAAGAGTATGGAAAACATGTTCCATGTCATTAAAAACGTGGACTCACTGATGGTGCTTCCTTACGGGGTGTCTAAGGGTACTGGCGTGAAGTGGCTGTCCGGACTGTACGGTGTATCTGCTACAGAAACGGCGTGTATCGGTGATGCCGAGAACGATCTGGAAATGAGGGAGTATTGCTGCATGCTCGGTGCGGTCTCGAACGCGCTTCCTTCCATGAAAGAAAAAGCCGATTACGTGACCCGCGGCATGTTCGGGAACGGTCTGAAAGAATTTTTAGAGTTCATTAATAATAATCACGGCTAATATATACAATAAATTTTATTATAATATTCGCTCAACCTTATTCTATGTACGGCATCATAGGTAACGGCGAGACCTGCGCCTTCATCAGTGTCTTTAGCTCACTTGACTGGCTTTGTCTGCCGGCGTTCGATTCTCCCACGATGTTCGCACGGGCACTGGACAGTTCCGAGGGCGGATGCATCAAGCTTTCATATGAGCTTGGAGGATCGATACTGCCGCTGGAGAGCGGGGAGCAGAGGTATATCGAGGATACCAATATCCTCGAGACCACGACACGTGTAGGCAGCGACATGATAAAGGCGATAGATTTCATGCCCTTCGGCAAGCATTCCCTGTGGCGTATCCTGGGCATTTCCGGCCCTGACCGCTTTAAGCTGTACATGGACGTCGATGCGCGGCCTGACTATAATCGCAAGGCTCCACGGATCGAGATGATCGAAGCCGGTATGATGGTCTCTTCTCCCGGACAGGCTTTATACATAACGTCCGCCGAAAATGCTGTGATAAGGAAGAACAGGATCATATTCTCTATCGAACCGCCTGTGACCGTTCCCGTACTGATGACATACGGTCGCGATACTAATGAGGCAATAAAGGAGTTCAAAGGTTCACCCGGGCATACTGAAGATTATCTGGCCGAAGTGAGGTTCTGGAGGGATTACATGTCCGGGGCCACACCGATATTCGAGCTTAACCCCAGGCTTCATTATTTTTATATGCGTTCTCTTCTTGTCCTAAAACTTCTTGTATACAATGACACAGGGGCCATACTTGCCGCTCCGACCTCGTCGTTCCCCGAGACCATCGGCGGAGAGCATAACTGGGATTACCGCTTTTGCTGGGTAAGGGACGGGGCGTATAGTTCTGAAGCTTTTGCGCTTGCCGGAATGTACGAAGACTCGAGGAGAATACTTGATTTTCTCCTTAATATCGTTAACCTTAAGGGGAAGCCCTACCCGTATCCGCTAGTATCCATCTACGGCGACCTTACCGGGACCGAAGAAGTATTGCTGGACAGCCTTACGGGCTTCGGCAACAGCCGTCCGGTAAGGATCGGAAATAAGGCCGTAGAGCAGAAGCAGAATGACATGGAGGGGGAGGTAATACATGCGATATACACTTATTACAAATATTCCCGGGACACCTCTTATGTAAAACGAAACTTCGACAGGATAAAAAAGATAGTGGACTATTCGAAGAGGCACTGGATGGAAAAGGACGCCGGCATATGGGAGTTCCGCAGAGAATACATGAACTACGTGCATAGTAAGACCATGTGCTGGGCGGCACTGGAATATGGCAGCAGGCTCGCGTCGCTGCTGGATATGGACAGTCTGGTCGATGAATGGCGAAAAGAGGCCGAAAAAGTAAAGGCCGACATCATCGAAAAAGGCTGGTCCGAGCGAAGAAAATGCTTTAAGCGGGCATACGAGGATGCCGCCTACGACGCGTCGGTCCTGGCGATCCCTCTCATGAACATGCTACCTGTCACCGACCCTATGGTAAAGATGACAGTAAAGAGCATCACTGATAACCTGGGGACCGGAGGTCTCCTGAAAAGGTTCCAGGACGAGACGGGGGCTTTCATGCTGGCATCATTATGGCTGGCCCAGGTAATGATGAAAAAAGGGAAAGTGGTGAACGCGATGGAGATCATTAACAGGGCGGCCAGGTATGCATCCAGCGAGCTCGGACTGTTTGCCGAAGAGTACGACATGTACTACAGGCGCCTTGTAGGGAACATCCCTCAGTCCTTCTCGCATGAGGAGTTTATCCGGTCCGTGCATTATTTACTCGGTAAGGAGTGACTCTCCCGCTCCTGATCTATCCCTTATCCTCTTCTGAAGATGTATGGTATCGTATATGTCGCAGTGTTCCAAAAAACCTCTCTCGACACAAAAGCGCGTGTTTGCAAGCTTTCTTCCGTTCTCGCCCATCTCTCTCCTTAATTCGGGGTTCTCGATGAGCGAGATGATCCGTTCGGCAAGCTCCCGGTGGTCTCTTGGCTTGAAAAGGTGCCCGTTAAAGCCATCCATTATCTGTTCGGGGATGCCTCCGATATTCGATCCGATAAGCGGCTTTGAGAAACACATGGCCTCAGACAGGACCAGTCCGAAACCTTCATTGATCGACGGCAGGACCAGCATGTCGCATGCCTCATAAGCCTCAAGGAGGTCCTCGTTGCTGACCTTGCCTAAAAATTTTATATGTTCGCCGATGCCGAGCTCATCCACAAGAGCTTCCAGCTCTTCCAGCATGTTCTTCCTTCCAAGTATCTTTTTGGTCAGGGAACCGTTCCCGATGAACACGCAGGTCGTCTTCGGTTCCTTACGCACGACCTCTTTCATGGCCCTTATCAGGTATTCCTGCCCTTTCCTGGGGTCTATTCGCGCGACACACAGCACTATATTATGGTCTTTCTGTATGTCGAATTTTTCCCTAAAGCCATTCTCCTCGCTCCGGCAATATTTCTCGGTCTCTATGAAAGGATTGATCTTTGATATCTTTTCAGGGTCTAGCCCGCTTTCCACTGCAGTCCTCACATATTCATCCGTCGAGAATATGATCCGGTCATAGTACTGCATGTACCTTATGAGAAAATCCCGCCATTCGGCAGGCATCACATCCGTGAACGGGATGTGCCATGTGAACACGGTCGGAACGTTCAATTCGCCCCGGAGTAAGAATGCAAGCGGCATGACCTGAAAATCATGGACATGCAATATATCGAACTGCTCGGTCTCATATACCTGTTTAACCTTTTCGTACATGCTGACGTTGAACCCCAGGTATTCGGGATAGCCCTGGTTGAACCTGTCTTCGACGGGGACATAGTTCACTTTTTCATTGCCATGGGTGATGTCGATTATCAATTCCTTGAATTTAAAATAACCTTCGATAGATTCCAGGACATTCTCCTGGTCTGACATGCGATATACTTTTATACCGTCCACGACCTCGAAGTCGGGCGCATCCCCGGCCTTAAGATGGACCACGACCAGTTCATCCCCGCGATCGATCAGCCTCCTTCCAAGGGCAAGCAAATATCGCGTCACTCCACCCACGTACGGATAAAATGATTGGGATACTGTGCAAATTTTCATATTTTAACATCTTGCTATTTTGGGCTAAATATATTGGTCGAATAAAAAACCAATAAAAAGGTCTAATGACAGTGTAAAGCACGTTATTAATTTCAATTTACTAAAAAATAATAATTTTGTTAATTTTAAATGAAAAATGTGATAAGCAGCCTATTACGGGTATAACCTGCTTATGGTTCGCGGATATGGTATTGTATCCCTTATATGCTCCGCCCCGCAGATCCACCTGACCAGGCGCTCGGCTCCCATGCCGAATCCGGAATGCGGGACTGAACCATATCTTCTCAGGTCCAGATACCATGCGTACTTCGACGGATCCTCGCCCTGTTTCCTTAATCGCCCTTCAAGCAGGCCCAGGTCAGTTTCCCTTTCGCTTCCGCCGATTATCTCTCCAAACCCTTTAGGCCCTATCATGTCCACGTTAAGCACTTTCTCATTCCCGGCATCCTTCATGTAGAACGCCTTCACGGCCAGCGGGTACTCCGTAATGAACAAAGGCTTGTCATAATGCATAGAAAGCTGTCTTTCCTCATGCGTCCCGAAATCCTCTCCCCATTGTATCCGGTAACCATCTTCGTGCAATATCCTTATCGCGTCATCGTATGTTATCCTGGGGAAAGGCGGCTTGAGGTTAAGGAAGTACTCGGGGTCGCTTCCGAGTGACCTGATCTCTTCTGCCCTTTCTTCCGCCGTCTTGTTACATATGTATGATACAAGGTCTTCGAGCATATTGAGCATCTCATAGAGACCCATCCATGCCATCTCCGCCTCGATATGCCAGTATTCGGCCAGATGCCTCGTGGTGCGCGACTTTTCCGCCCTGAAAGACGGTGTGATCGCATAAACGTTCTCCAGCCCGAAGATGAGCGACTCCAGGTAGAGCTGGGCGCTCTGGGAGAGGTAAGCTTTCTCATCGAAATATTTTATTTCGAACAGCGTAGAGCCGCCCTCGCATGAGCTTGACATGATTATAGGCGGCGTGACCTCATAGAAACTGTTGTTCCTGAACCATTCTCTTGCCGCGTTGAGCACCGAGTCCTTGACCTTCATTATGGCCACAAGCTCTTTACTCCTGACATGCAGGTGCCTGAGGTCCAGCAGCACTTCCGGGTTGTGGCCTTCGCCGAAGATCGGATAATCCTGGGCGCAGCCTACGAGCTCGATACCCGTACTTACAAGTTCCTTGCCTCCGGGTGCCCTGGCATCGGTCCTCACTTTAGCCTTCAAGCGGACGGAGCACTCCAGAGATAAAGAGTCGGCTGTCATCAGATCATCGTCGCTGACATTTCCCTTTTTAGTGGTGACCTGTATCTCTCCCGTAGAGTCCCGTATGGTGGTGAAAACGATCTTGCCGCTGGACCGGTTCTTTACGACCCATCCGCCTACCTCTATCTCTTCACCGTCGCTGTAATTACCTGAAAGGATGTCTTTGATCTTCGCTAACATAACAATATCATCTTCATATCGGATAACGCCATTATAGCTCGCCGGTATGCCCGAAAGGTCCCCGCCGGAAATATAACGGCTCAGGTTATCTTTGTCGTATTTCTAAAAATCTTTTACTATATGGCATGCTATGGCTTGCCAATAAGCTGCTTGTGCTTGTTCTCGACGATCTCCCGGCATATCTCGAAGAACACGTCAACTTCCGCATCCTGCTTGTTGTCAAGCCGCCTTGTTATGATTTCCTCGAACTCGTCGAGGAACCTGATCGTAGTATCGGTCTTCTTTCCCTCTTTACGAATAAGGTTATACAACCATTCCATGTAGCGCCTGACGGTCGCGACGTCCCTGGCCTGCGACGGCTCCATCAGCAGGTCCATAAGGCCTTCGCAAACAGCGTGAGCGATGTCTTCCGGGGGCTGGCCTTTTCCTGCAAAATACGCGGCTCCCCTGAACCTGTTGACCGCGTCGCGGATGATAAGGTCCCTGTATCTGGATAGTTCTTTTGTCGTTGAATACATGATAATGCGCCCTTAGTTTTTAACAGCCATTTTCTTCTTTCATTAATATTTCCGGTATGTCCTGATAAACGGATAAACATAACTGAATTTTTTTAACAAGGAGTAAAAATAGGCTGAAGTTTCACCGGTGCTCTTACGTCATGGCGGACGGACCTCAAAGCGCCAATACCGGATCACTTTGGTATGACGGTCTTTATCGGGTACGGGATCTCAATGCCCTCTTCTTTGAACCTTGCGAGCACTTTCCTGTATATGACGTCAGGCACGCTGAGGTCTTCCCTGTACGAGTCGATCCATACGAGCATCGTGATGTCCACCGAAAAGTCGCCCAGTGCGGAAACATATGCCCTCGGACCAGGCTCTTTCGATACCTGGGGCAATTCCGAAGCGATCCTTTCCATTATCGCACACGCCTTATCGACGTCCGACCTGTAGGATATGCCCACTTTTATCGTGACACGCACCTTTGAACTGGGCTGGGACATGTTGACTATCTTGCTTCTCGCCATCTCCTCGTTAGGCACGATAACTACCCTGTTGTCCATCGTCCTGATGCGCGTGCTTCGCAGGCCGACGTCGAGCACGTCCCCCTGTCCTATGCTGGGAAGTATGAGCCTGTCACCTACCTTGTAAGGCCTGTCGGTCAATATCGCAACAGCGCCGAACAGGTTGGACAAGGACTCTTTGGCAGCCAGCGCCACCGCGATACCCACGACCCCTAGGCTCGCGATCAGCGGCGTGATCTCAACGCCAAACTGCCCTATGATCATTATGACCGCTATCGAGTATACCAGCACGACCAGGAACTTTCTAAGGAATGGCATCAGATGGTCGTCAAGGTCCGAATTGGTTTTCGGGGCCACGTCCGTTACATACCATTTTATTATTCCTTTTATCAGGTTTGAAACGACGTAGGCGCATAAGAGTATGAGCACGATCGCGGAAAGCCTGTCCAGCATCGTGATGGCGTTCACCGGCATATGATTGATAGTCTTGAACGCCAGGTAGATGCCGGCGACGATGACTATGACCTGTATCGGGCCTTTTATGACCGATAATATCTCGTCGTCCAGCGTCGACTTGGTCTTTGAGACAAGATGGGGGGCTACATCCAATACGATCCTCTTGACGATCTCGGATAAGATAAGGAATATGGCAACGATCAACAGTGCTGCCATCAGGTCGGCAATAAACGGGCTTAAGCCGGTGTTCATGGATATCCAGTTTTCTATGGCGTCAGCGAAGGGGTTAATGTCCATAAAGCTTCCGGCGGTCGCACTGGCAGTGGAGTTCACTGTATCGTTCGCCGGCTGCGTCATAGCGATTGGGTCATTAGGCAGTGAGCTGCTATTGTCCACGATCTCGAGCATTCTAGCTTTTTACTGACCGTTGAGTATTTAACTTTTACTCTGACTATCCAAAATAGTATTTAGACGAAGGCGCCGGACGTATCGCTCAGGACATGAAGTATGATCGCCATCGTTACAGCAATTGTATAGATCATCGGAGACAGATATTTTTTATTCATCGCCATCTACCGATCAGACTTGAAGCGCCGAAAATAAATAGATTCCCTATACTGCGGATCCATCCGTAGTTATGGCCTCAGGATCGGCATCTTTATCAAAAAACACTATAAAAAATTTTCATGAAAGGGTACGATGGCTAAAACATGGGATAAACCGACCCTTCCATGGACTTCTCAATTCCCCTGTGACTTTATATGGCCTTGATGATATCCCTTCGAGTTATCATACCGATGACATGGTTGTTTTCATTCATCACAGGCAGTGCGCCGATATCTTTTTCTATCATCAGTTTAGCCGCATCTTTTATCTGCGTATCGTGGGGCACCGTGATAACGCTGACGCTCATTATGTCCATGGCGATAAGCATCTCGACCTTGTTGTCCTGCCGGTTTTGCTGGGCATGCTTTTTTATTCCCCTGAATGCCTTTGCGATATCGGTCTCAGACACAAGTCCGACCAGCACATGCCCGTCCATGATCGGGACGCGCGTCACTCCTTTCTCCATCATCAGCTTTCTTATATGCGCCACTCTCGCATCCGGGGGTGCTACTACCGGCATCTTCATGATCGACGACACCGTTCCTGCCGGCGTGGCGTTCCTGATGACGTCCTTGGTGGTGATCGAACCGACGACATCGCCGTCTACAACTACTACGCAATCGACGTCCTTTAGCATGCTTATGGCTTTCTTCAGGTCATCTTCAGGGCCGATCATGCTGAAATTGTTGCTCACTGCATCGCATACATGGAACAGCGACGGCGGGTGGTTATATTTTCTCCTTGAGCCAAGTTCCCCGCATATGCTCCTTAAGGTCACTATTCCCTGGACTTCGTCCTTGTGTTTAACGACCAGCCTTCTGACATGGTATTTATCCATCATGTCGAGAGCTTCGGACATCCTGGCCGATTTATCGATCGTATGCGGTTTAGACATGATATCTTTCACTTTCATTCCGGGGCCTCCGATAGCCATTTCAGTATGTTCATGTAGTTGAACTGGCCGGTCAGCTCGCCGTTTATGACCGGCAGCGCATCATAGTTGTTATCTACCATGATACGGGCGGCGTCGACCGCCTTATCCTCTCGCTTCACGGATGCCAGCGGTGTCGACATCACGTCCTCAGCGACTATCATGGCCTCCCTGAAATGCCTGTACTTCTTCTGACCTGCATAGGATTCTTTTCTCGTCTCCTTGATATCCTTGACATGCCTGGGGTTTATTTCCACGAACCCGAGGTCTGCCATGTTTATAAAGCCCACGTACGGGCTAGTTTCAAGGCCGTCAGTGACTATGACGTTCTCCGCTTCATTCTCGTCCATGAGATCCATTATGCTGTTTATGGTATGGTGCCTGCTCACTTTCAACATGTTAGACGACATCATGTCCCCGACGCGAAGGTTGCATCCCAGGAGAGTGAAAAATTTTACAAGATCATGCTTTGTCACGATACCTTTGACCCTATCATCAAAAACGATGAGGCTTGATATCTCGTTCTCAAGCATGAGCGCGGCAGCTTCCTGTACCGGGATATTCGACGTGACCGTGATCGGGTTCGGCGTCATAACAATCTCCACAGGTATGCTATCGAGCGGACGCCTTCTCCATTGCGGCTCTGCCTGGTTTAACCTCGCAGCGAGGTCTTTTTTAGTAACTATCCCTTTAAGGTCTTCACCGTCCATCACGACAAGCCTGGAAACTCCGTTGCGGAGCATCAGGTTTCTCGCCCTGGCAAGGTTATCGCTCATAGATACGGCGAAGACAGGCGAAGACATTATTTCGCCGACCTCTGTCATCACTCCTCCTCCTTCAATGACATCATTATATCGTGCTCCGTGATAATCCCGGCCAGCCCTTCATCGCTGATGACCGGGAGGCAGCCGATCTTATTCCTGTACATGAGCTTTGCCGTAGCCCCCAGGTCTTCATCCGGCCGCACCGTGATTATCTCGCCTTTCATGATGCTGCTCACCGGCAGGCTCAAGGCCTCGTCAACGTTGCCCGTCACCAGCTTTTTGAACGCATCCCCGCTTCCCAGGTATCTCATTATGTCAGTCGCGGTGACTATGCCGCAGACCAGGTTATTCGAGACTATCGGTAGCCTGCGGAAACCGCTCTCTATCATCGTCTTTGCAGCCGACTCTATGGACATGTCCGGCGGCGCCGTAGTGACCCTTTCGCTCATCACGTCGCTTATCCTCTTACCCGATATCGTCTCGCCCATCAGATGGACAATATCTCTCTCTGTTATGATGCCCACGATCTTTCCATCCTCCGTGACGACCGGAGCGCCTCCTATGGATCTCTCTATCATTGTGGAGACCGCGTCTTCCAGCGAGGAGCTATCCTGTATCGTGATGACTTCCTGCTGCATTATCTCAGTTATGGGGCCGTTTATCGCCACGATCATGTTACCGTCATATTTTTTGTCTATGATCTGGCGTTTATCTCCGCCCCCTAAAAAATCGATCACATCTACGACAGTGCAGATACCTTCTATCCTCTTTGTCCCGGGGTCGGCCACCGGCAGCCTTCTATATCCATACCCCACCATAGTCCTGGCCGCTCCCATGATCGTGGTGGTGGGCGGTATAGTGACGACATCCTTGCTCGCCACGGCCATGATACCGCTTACATGCTGGGATATGCGCTGCTTGAAATCCAGCGGGCCTTTAGTAAAGCTTTCATTCAGGTCATGTACGAACTTTCCTGTGTTAGCGCGGCGTGAACGCCTGTTTTTTCCAAACTCATTTATACCTTCCCTAGTCAACCAGCATCGGCCTCCTGCAAGCTCTTATGATATCAAACCTGTCGATTATGCCCACGATCTTGTTATCCCTTACGACCGGGACCCTGCCGATATTTCTTTCGATGAATATCTTCGCCACCTTTTTTATGCTGTCATCCTCGTTCACGGTCACCGGGGGCGTCGTCATGATCTTTTGGACCGTAGTGGATGTCATGTGACCTCTTTCGCTCTCGCGCTCTATCCTGGCATAGCCCCGCTTCATAATATCCTCACGCGTGACCATGCCTATAACTTCCATATCTTTACTTACGACGGGAAATCCGGTTATCTCGCGCTCTATCATGTTCAGCCATACGCGCGACACGTTTTCTTCAGGCTCGCAGACCAGGACTTTTTTTGTCATATAGTTCTTCACGGGCTCATCCTGTAACTCCAGGTCCCCTATGCCCTGAAAAATGTCGACAATGCTTAAAAGGCCGATAAGGCGTCCATTATCGTCAACTACCGGGACTCTGCCCTCATCCGTGCCCAGCAATGTCCTGGCAGCAGCGGCAAGGCCTGTTGAACGAGTCACCGTGGGGACATTTCGCCTTATGAACCCTTTGACCGTGACATTCGATCTGGTCGATGTCACCTTGATCACGTCCTGGATGGTTATCATGCCCTCGATTTTTTTATCATCGTCAACGACAGGCAAGCTCTGGTAGCCGTATTCCCTCATCAGCTCCCTGGCCCTCGTCACGAACTCATTGCCATTTATCGATACCGGGTTTACGGACATCATATCTTCGACTATCATCATATCACCAGGTTTTTTTATTGATAGAATGGGAGATCTTCCCTGCAGCTCGAGCATACGTACTTACCGTCGATGTATTCCAGGGACTCCTGGAACTTCTGGCAAACCTCGCATATGCCCTGGATAAAAGTAGTGGGGTTTCTCGTCTCCATCACTTCTTCCGATTCCTCTGAAAATTCTCCCTGGGGATTATTTTGCCTGATAAGGTCTCTCAGTATCTCGCTAAGCTCTGATGATACCATCATTAGGTCAGAATCGGATACTAGCCCGATCAATTTGTTACCCTGCACCACAGGGAGCCTGCGGATCCTGCGCCTGGACATTTCCCTTGACGCAAGCTCAACGCTCTTGTCCGGTGTGATAGTGATCAGGGGCCGGGACATAATGTCCTCGGCTACGACTGTAGAAGGAAGAAGATTCTTTGATACGATCTTTACGACAATGTCGCGCTCGGTGACTATTCCTACTGGCCGCGCGCCCTTAGTGATGATAATACACCCCACTTTAGCTTCGGACATTATGCTGCCAAGCCTGTCCGCAGTTTCAGAAACATCGGCTGTTATGAGCCTTCGCGACATGACGTCGCTAACGGGTAAATCGGTCTCCATCTGGCTCGCTCCTCAAGAATCTATATAATCTATGTTATATTATGATGATAATATTATTAATATTATCCGTTTTTTAATATGTTAGTAGTATCTATGTGGCGGGGCCATAAAAAACAAACATATCCTCTTACCATCTTCTGGCGTATGCTCGATAAGAGAATATTTTAATATAGTTAAAATGCCATAAATTAACACTCGCAGGGGAATTGGATGGCATTTATAGCAAAGCTTAAGAGTAATCTATCTAGCTTTCTAAGCAGTATATTTAAGAAAAAAGTATCGCGTATAGGAATATACGGGCCGCCGAACGCGGGCAAGACGACGCTTGCCAACCGGGTAGTGACCGACTTCACGGGCGAGACCATCGGAACAGCGTCAAACGTGCCACATGAGACCAGAAGGGTCAAGAAGCGTGACGGCGTGACAATATCGAGCAACGGCTCCTCCATAACGCTGGACATCGTCGACACTCCGGGGCTTGCCACTAAGATAGACTTCCATGATTTTATGGAGATGGGCATACCGGAAGAAGAGGCGAAAAAAAGGGCAAAAGAGGCTACCGAAGGAGTCATAGAGGCTATAAAGTGGATGGATAACCTTGACGGCGTCCTGCTTGTCATGGACGCGACGCAGGATCCGTATACTCAGGTCAACGTCACCGTCGTCGGCAATATGGAGGCAAGAAGCCTTCCGATGCTCATAGTCGCCAATAAAATGGACCTCCAGGGTTCCTCGGTGGAGCGTATCAAGGGCGCATTCCCTCAGCATACGGTCGTACCGATATCTGCGCTGGAAGGCAACAATATTGATCTTTTGTACGAGACCATAGCGAAGAGATTCGGGTGATGCGCCGATGTCGGATGAGGTTCAGATAAACATCATATCAGCAAACAGGATGCAGTCGATGAACACAATGGAAAAGATAAGGCTTATCCTGGATGACGTCATGAACGGCCATATCGTAATACTCGAAAAAGGCCTCGACCCGATGGAAGAAGCAAAGCTCATCGAGTTCACGATGATACAGATACGTAACGACGTATTCTCCGGCATCGAGATACAGAGCTATCCGCGCGACCAGAAAAAGTCGGCGATAGGAAAATTGTTCGGTAAAGACCCCGATTCTCGCATGACCGTCATAGGCCCGGCAAATCGTTTAAAGAGCATAAAGAAAGAAAAAGATATCATCTCTGCCCTTATAGCATAAGGTCGTAATATGCCCCATAAATGCATGGACTGTAAAAATATCATAGAATCAGGCTCGATGGACCTTGAAAAAGGCTGTCCTGTATGCGGTTGTAAAAAATTCCAGTACATCAGGCCGAAAAAGGAACCCAAAAAAGCAAAGCAAACGGTTGCAGAGTTTGTGACCGAAGCCGCTTCCGCAGAGCCTGCCCCGACTGAGGCTCAGCCAGAGGCTCCGCCCGTCACGCCACTGGAAGATATCATAGACGTCATTAAGCCGCCCTCACCCACAAAAAATAAAAACGAGGCCGCTGACAAGAAGTCCGAATTCGATAGGATCGACAGTGTACGCATTCTGGAAAAAGGCAGCTATGAGATCAACCTTCCGATACTATTGAACAGAAAAGAGCTTGTTATGTCCAAGGAAGAGGGTAACTACATAGTAGACCTGCCGTCCGCGCTAAAGACCTCTAAAAAGAAGCGCAAATGATCCTTTTCGATAACACAAAGGCAATCAGGGCTCACCATTTTTCACCACGAAGGGCTCTAAGGGCTCGAAGGTCCACTATTTTTCACCACGAAGTGCACGAAGGCGAGTAAGGTACACTAGACTGTTAACCACGAAGCGCACGAAGGCGAGTAAGGTACACTAGACTGTTAACCACGAAGCGCACGAAGGCGAATAAGGTACACTAATTTTTTTAGTATATGCTAATCTTCTAAAAAAGTCTTTTGTGTTCCTTGTTCGCCTTTGTGCGCTTTGTGGTTGGAAGTCGTGTCCTTGTTCGCCTTTGTGTGCTTTGTGGTGGGAGTTAGTGGTCTTTGTTCGCCTTTGTGTGCTTTGTGGTTGGAAGTCGTGTCCTTGTTCGCCTTTGTGTGCTTTGTGGTGGGAGTTAGTGGTCTTTGTTCGCCTTTGTGGTAGCGAAAGAAATAGCTATTTTTTTAATGAATCAATATGAGACGGTTAAAACTGACCGGATTACAGAACGCTTGGATACGTTCTAAAAGAAGTCCGGGGCATGAAGATCTATGCTCTGTAATAGAACATCGGTAATTCTGCGCCGTTCCTGACAATGATCGGCTTTTCCATGGACATGTCCCTGATCTCGATCTCCTCGATCTCGGTTGAGAACTTCGCGCCGCCGTCATATACGTACCAGCCGCCCATCGTGAGCCTTGACTGGTTTTTGGCGGTGAATTTCGCTATACAATTGTTGGGGTCTATGCTGACCAGGGTCAGGTCAGAGTCGTCGACAAATACGCCTTCTATGGACGGTTGTATCACTCTTGCCCCGAAAATAAGCGAGAACACTTTGGTGAATATGCTCGTATCATAATTTAGCGTGTACTTCAGGTCCGAGCCATCAGGCTCCACTACGATCTTGGTCACGCGGACGAGGTTATTTTCAGAAGAAGCAGCGTTAGCCGGGACTATACATGCTATAAGCAAGAATACTATGATAATGGCTGATACTCTTTTAGATATCATATCGACTACCCCCGGCAATCCTTTATACATTTGTGTGGTATGGGGTTGCTAAGATATAAAGATTTTCCACCGGGAAACAAATATATATTTTGTGAACATCTTGAATGGAAAATATTTACATATCATATCCGGCATCGAAATATTTTTGTAAGGCAGGGTATATTCACAGAGAGGATTACTATGAAGATCGTCATTAAAGTCGGCGGCTCCGCGATAGCCCCGGACCTCGATTCAAAGAGGTTTAAAGCATATGCGAAGGTCATAAAGACTCTCGCGAAGGACCATACTGTTCTCATCGTGGTGGGCGGAGGGACACCGGCGAGAGATTATATCAATGTTTCACGTGAGTTAAAGGCTAATAATTCACTACAGGACTATATCGGCATAGGAGTATCAAGGCTTAACGCAAGGCTGTTGATATCGGCCCTCGAGGACTATGCGTACCCGGAACCTCCCTACGACTATCAGGAAGCGGGTCTTGCGATGTATTCCGGTAAAGTCGTCATTATGGGCGGCGTAGTGCCCGGCCAGACAACCGATGCCGTCGCAGCGATCCTCGCGGAATATGTCCACGCCGACCTTTTAATAAGGACTACGTCGGTCGATGGAGTGTATACGGCCGACCCCAAACTGGACCCGAAGGCGAAAAAGATCGACAGGATGACGCCTCAGGAACTGGTCGACATGGTCACCAAGATAGAGATGACCGCAGGAGCGAACAATATTTTCGACCCGCTGGGAGCCCAGATAGTAAAAAGATCTAAGATCCCGACCATAGTCGTTAACGGAAAAGATCCGAAGAACTTGCTGGACGCGGTCGCAGGCAATCGTATAGGTACACTTATAAAAGGAGATAAATAATGACAAAAACCATTAAGATACTTGGATGCGGCAACGCGCTCGTAGGTGACGACGGAGTCGGTATACGGGTGATAGAGAAGCTACAGGAGATGGACCTGCCCGAGAACGTGGAGTGCATCGACGCGGGCGTAGGGGGACTTAACATCCTTAGCTGGATAGAGGATGCCGATAAAGTTGTCATAATAGACGCGGTCCAGACCGGGAACGAACCTGCGGGTACGATATACCGGTTTACTGACAAAGAGCTTCCGCCTTCGGGCATGTTCATGCTTTCCCTTCACGACCTCAACCTTGTCGATACTATAAATGTCGGCAGGATGGTCCAGAAGATGCCGTCGGAGATAATCATTTACGGCGTCGAAGTAAAGCGCCTGATCGAGTTCACTAAGGAGCTTACCCCTGAAGTTGAGGCCGCCATACCTGAACTGATCGAGCTGGTGCTGGAAGAGATCAAAAAGTAATATTTAATTCTCATTTTATTTTGGCCGATCGGCTGTCTTCAGGCAATTATTGCTTAACAGGACGATTAATTGAAAAAATATCCGCTCAATTTTTTATATGTTATATGTTAACACATATGATACCATTTTTTAGGCATTTTTGATAATTTTTTCCGACATATCAAAATAGTTTATATTATACTCTTATTTTAATCTCCAGTAACCGATAAAATCTTAATACTAAGAAAAACTTAAACTACTGTTACAATGTCAGGTATGATATAACATATCAACATCCAACTTTAGCCTGACCCACATGCAGGGTGGTATTTATGCTTATCAATAAACTTGAGACTGAACTTGATATGCTCGAGCGGCATTTTTTGATACTAAAATATGTAATTGAGCAGGAACCTATCGGGATCATGAAACTATCTGAAGTGACAGGACTTCCGAAACATAAGGTGCGATACTCGCTCAGGGTGCTCGAGCATGAGGGGCTTATCGGACCATCCATGCATGGGGCTGTCACGACCGAAAAGACAAAAATATTCGTTGACACTCTCGAAGAAAAGATAGACAACCTCGATAAAAAGTTCGAAGAGGTTAAGAGGCTGGGTAAAGAGATCTGATCACAGGATAATTATCTTACTCATTTTTATAGTGGATATTTATCCGGTGACATAATATTCGGGTCAATGTCATGTCATCATCGGACAGGATCATTTTCATAGGCGCAGGCGGCCTTGGCCTTACTGCAGCGTTCAACCTTGCGAGAAAAAACCCCGACCTTAAAATAATTGTTTTTTCCAGGGAAACGACGGTAGCATACAGCCAGTGCGGGATGCCTTTCGTTCTTGACGGGAAGATACCCGGTTTTGACAATCTCATATTATACAACCCGGAGGTATTCAAAGACCTCGGCCTTGACGTCCGCACAGGCACGGGCATAGCGTCTATCGACACCGACAGGAAATCCGTTACGACCGATAAGGGTGAGGAAGTCCACTACGATAAGCTTGTGATCGGGACGGGCACGGTACCATTCGTGCCTCCGATACCGGGTACGGGGCTGAGAGGCGTACACCGTTTGATAAACCTGGATGACGGGCGCTCCATACTGAAAAGCATATCTTCATCAAAAAATGCCGTGATAATCGGCGGAGGACCTATAGGTCTTGAGACAGCTCCTGCTTTTTTAGACCGGGGAATCAACCTGACTATTATCGAGCGTATGCCGCAGCTACTTCCGTCGTCGCTGGATCCCGATATGGCGGTATTGCTGGAAGAATATCTTATAAGTAAAGGCGCGCGCGTGATGACCGGAAAAGGTGTCAGTTCCATAAACGGTGCGGAAAGGGTCGAATCCGTCACCGTGGACGGCGAGACAATTCCCGCGGACATGGTGCTTTTAAGCGCCGGTGTCAGGCCGAACGTAGAACTTGCCAGAAAGGCCGGCTTTGAGATCGGGCCTGCGGGCGGTATTGTCGTCGACCCGTATTTCCGGGTAAAGATGAATAACCTGATACTCGATGATGTCTTTGCCGCAGGCGATTGCGCGGAGGTCATAAGCGCGATAACTAATAAGCCGATGCTGTGCGCCGTAGGGAGCGTCGCGAACAGGCAGGCAAGCTACCTGACGGACCAGCTTTTAGGAAAGGGGGCGCCTTACGGGCCTGTTATTTGTCCAACAGTTTGTGTCGTGGGAGACCTGCACATAGGCAGCGTAGGCTTAAACAGCCGGGCATGCGAGTCTATGGGGATAAAGCCAATATCATTTAAGGCTACAGGAAACACCCGTGCAAGATACTACCCGGGCGGAAAAAAGATAAATATCAAGCTGATCTCTGACGGAGAGAGAATAGTCGGCGGCCAGGTGATCGGCGAGGAGGGCGTCCACGGAAGGATAAACACTCTGTCGCTGGGTATCAAGAAAGGCATAACGCCAATAGAGCTTGCCGACATGGAGACGTGCTATGCGCCGCCTGTCTCGCCTATGATAGACCCGATGACATATGCCGCGGAAATGCTCGCGTTAAGATGCGCCAGGAAAAAATAAAGAAATGTCCCCGTGAAGTACACAAAGGCAAATAAGGACCACTATTTTTTTATAAATAATATTAATCTACTAAAAAGTCATTTGTGTACCCTTGTGCCCGTTGAGCGCTTCGTGGTGAAAGCCAGTGCCCTTATCCGCCTTTGTGGGTTTTGTAATCATAAGGAGAAAAAAATAGGGTATTTGGGACAGATCATTAGTTTGCCCTTCACTATTTATTAGTAAAATAGACAGTATATATAGAAAAAAGAACCTGGAGGAAGATTATCTTCCTCTAATGGCTTCCATGTGCTCTATCCTTTTTCTGATGAGAGTCTCTTTCCCGATGTCATGCCTGCAATGGAACTTGCCATGAACGTTTGATAGCCCCATCTCCGCAAGTTTTTCCGCATCGGCGATCCTGTCCGCCATCCCGACGATAGCAAGCGACCTGGATGATGTCGTATATACTTTACCGTCTCTTTCGTTAACGCTGGCATAGTAAACCTTATACTCAGGCCTTTCCACCACTTCAAGAGGCGAATCTTTTACGGGCGAGTCAGGATATCCTGCGGGTACCACGTATTTGCATACGGTGGCCTGCCTCTCGAACTCGATGTCCATCTTATCAAGAGAGCCGTCTATGATAGACTCGCATATATCGACAAAATCGGTCTTAAGCAGCGACAGGACGTTCATCGCTTCCGGGTCGCCGAACCTGGCGTTGAACTCTACGACTTTCATGCCGTTCTTCGTGATCATGAACTGGCCGTATAGTATTCCTTTATATTCCACCCCGGTATCCTTCTTGATAGCCCTTACAGTGGCTTTCATTATCTCAAGCGCCTCATTGTAGTCGTCGAGAGTCATGAACGGCAGGAGCTCAATATTATCCGTATAGGATCCCATGCCTCCCGTGTTGGGACCTTTATCGTCCTCGAACGCTCTCTTATGATCCTGCACCGTGGGCATAGGGGCTATGTGCTCGCCGTCGACGAAAGCCTGTATGGTAACTTCTTCGCCTACGAGCTTTTCCTCTATCACGACTTTATCCTTTTTCAGCACTTCCGCCGCATACTCGCAGGCTTCCGCCACGGTCGTCATATGGTCTCCCATGACCTTGACTCCTTTGCCTCCGGTCAATCCTGCGGGTTTTACGACTATGTCCGGATTATCCTTCAGGTACCTGCAGGCGTCGTCATAATCGCTGTAGACCTTGAATGTCGGCAGGCCTTTTATTTTGTTCCTGGCCATGAACTCCCTTGTCCATGCCTTATCGAACTCGATCTGGGCTGCGAGCTTTTTGGGGCCTACTGCCGGTATCCCGACATCGTCCAGAGCGTCGGCAAGGCCGGCCGCCAGAGGCGATTCCGGGCCTATGATGGCAAAATCCACTTTATTCTCTTCGGCGAATCTTACGACTGCCGGCACGTTCGTTTCTTTCTCAAGCAGATAGTCAGCTGAAAGCTTTTTTATCCCCGGGTTCAAGTTTCCCATCACTGCATATATCTTCGGGGAATACTTGCTCCTGGCGAGCGCCTCGGCGATCGCATGCTCTCTGCCTCCCGAACCAACTACAAGGATCTTCATCAATATCAACTCACATGAATGTAATGAACGTTTTTAATCGCATAGACTCATAATGCTATGCTTTATCATAATGACTTAAATCATAGATAAGCTTAATGAGCGGCTAATAAATGAATAAAATAGGGGTTATTATAGTAACCTTATCACAACTCGATAGACACTTCCTATTTCCTGTTAAAAAGATAAAAATGGCAGGGTAATCTATCAGGGCTTATAACCCAGAAGTTCGCTGGACTTAACAAGGGACAGGACCTTTATACCCTCTTTTTCCAGGTTTTCCCGGCCGCCTTCTTCCCTGTCGACGACACAAACTACGGTATCGACCACAAGTCCCGCTTCCCTTAATGCGTGGACAGCGCCGAGCGCACCCTTTGCTGTCGTAACGACGTCCTCCACGACGAAGACCTTATCGCCCTGTTCGAAAACGCCCTCTACGAGCTTGTTAGTGCCGTAGCCTTTCTTCTCTTTCCTGACTATGACAAACGGCATGCCGCTTTTTACGCTGGCGATCGCCGCGAGCGGTATCGAGCCGATCTCTATGCCCGCGAGCCTTTTGGATCCCCCGGGTATCATCTTCGCTATGCGTTCTCCGATAGCCTCAAGGCATTTAGGGTTTGTCTCAAAAATGTACTTATCAACGTAATATTTACTCTTTCTGCCGGAGGAAAGCGTGAAATCACCGAACTTCACGGCTCCGGTCTCTTTCAGCATTTCAACGAGTCCGATGTCCATGTTGAGCATCTCCATTAAATGATATTTACCAGGGTTCCTTTTTCGCGCCGATCTTGAAGCCGATAATATTGGTCGACAGGTGTAGTATCGGAGTGATCAAGAGCACTGTGATGATTATCCCTATGGTGAAATTAGCCAGCATCCATGACGGGTCTACAATATACGTCAGTATCCATGCTCCGATGACAAAATCAAGCTGGTCGGCAAGCGGGAGCATCTGCCCTCTTTCATATCCCATGCGCCTTTTGATGAAACTCTTTGCCATATCGCCTATCAGCGCACCCACTGGCAACGTTATCAATGCTAGGTACGATATGCTGGTAAATGCTTCGGGGTCAACGTATTCTGCAAAGCACGGCGCGATATGGGGGGCAATGACCAGTTGTAAGGCTCCTACCGAAGCCCCTATCATAGAGCCCATAATAAAACCCCTGTAGGTCTTACCGTCTCCTAGTATACGTCGATCGTCCCGGAATTTTTTTCCGAGGTCGACGGGCTTGCCACCGCCGAATAAAGCTGCCGCGGGGTTTGCTATATAGGCTGGAAGCATGAACCACAACGATAATATTATCAAATCTATCATGATAAATTCCATTCCATTGCTGGCCGGATTTTAAAGTCAAATTAATATCTTTATATATCAATGTTTTCGTGTAAAATTTTAAGATGGCTTATTTTCCCGATATTATATAATATTTAAAGTAAGGCAAATGGGGGATGAAACTATGATCTGGAGAAAAAATGCAGCGTTAATGGCTGATTTTCTTAATATGTGTATGGCACCGGTGACCGGTATGGCCCATAAGCCCGAGGTCTCCATAAGCACTCCGGAAAGCCTCAAAAAAGGTACGACAACAACGATAATTTTATCCGTAAATCATCTCGGGACCGGGCCGGAACATTATGTGGACAGGGTCGCTCTTTATGACGGGGACAAACTGCTCAAGGAATGGACATATGGCAGGGACAACTATGTAAAAGACCGATCCTGGGACCTTAAGCATCAATGTTCTCTTGATAGGGACGCCGATCTGAGGGCTGTGGTTCACTGTAGCGATAACGCAGAGAGCTCGTATGGCATGAAAGTGAACGTGAAGTGATCATCAGCATGATCCCATTTTTCATGGTCCCGATAATCAGATGAAAAGACAATATTATAAGGAGGTCCATCTTTGAAAAGTTCTGGAAAAATAGTGCTGACGGCAATTATCTTATTGGCCATGTATATGATACCGCTGACAGTATTGGCTAATGTGCCATCGGTATCGATAAGCGCGCCTTCTACCGTATCTAGCGAGATGCCGGCCACAGTTACCGTAATAGTAAACCATCTGGGTTCAGGTCCCGGACACTTCGTGGATAAGGTCACTCTCTATGACGGTAATAAAATGTTAAAGGAATGGAGCTTTGACAGTAGCAGCTATAAAAAAGGCCCAACATGGGATATTAGTTATACAGGCAACTTCGATAAGGACGCTAATTTAAAGGCTATAGTACATTGCAACATCCATGGCGATGGTGCCGGCACAGAGACAATGATCGTTAAATGATCTTCCGGTAATAAGGCCATAATAAAATGATGGCTCAATTACCGACTTTTTTTAATTCAGTCACAGTTAAAGAGCTTTTCAGAAAATCATTTTTTTAAAAGCTGATAATAAAAATAGAAATCAGGGTCTACTAGCAGACCCTCGGTACTGGATCGCCCAATGGCGGCTCTATGAATCTCTGGCCGCCGATCTTCGTCTTCATGATGACGCCTTTACCTTCTGTAACGGTGCCTATGATGACTGCATCTTTCCCATATTTAGTATTCTTTATAGCGGCAAGCGTCTCATCGGCCTTGTCCGCCCTGACGCCTATCACTGCCTTACCCTCGTTCGCCACTTCCATCGGGTCGATACCGAGCATGTCGGCAGCGGCTTTAACGTCCTGGCGTATCGGGAGCGCTTCCTCTTCTATCACTATCTTAACGTGGCTTTTACTCGCCATTTCGTTGAGCACGTTCGCGACACCGCCTCTGGTCGGGTCTTTCATGGCAGTCACTCCGCCGACGTCAAGCGCAGCCTTTACAGTGTTCCATATCGGGGCGCAATCCGATCTCAGCTCCGTGCCGAACTTGAAGCCCTCTCTATGGGATATGATCGATATGCCGTGATCGCCTATCGTGCCTGTGACGATGATGACGTCCCCCGGGTTAAGGCCGGAATCACGTATGGGTGTGTCCGCTATGCCTATGCCGGCGGTGTTGATCAAAATGCTGTCAAGCGCTTCCTTTGGCAGTACTTTCGTATCGCCTGTCACAAGGGCTGCTCCGACCTCTCCCAGAGCTTCGTCGACAGATTCCACGATCTTTTTCAGGTCATCCATAGAGAAGCCTTCGGGGATTATCACGCCGTTAGTCAGGGCTACCGGCCTGGCGCCCATCATTGCCAGGTCATTTACCGTGCCGGATATTGATAACCTGCCTATGTCGCCTCCGGGGAAAAAGATAGGCTTAATCACGTGGCTATCCGTCGTCAAAACAATGTATTTGTCCCCGAACGGTATAGCTGCGCCATCGTCCAGGGCTTCGAGCCCGACGCCGCCAGCGTTGTTGTTCTTGATGTTGGCGAATACGCTGCCGATGAGCGACTGCATCATCTCTCCGCCCGCACCGTGTATAAGGCTGACTTTATCCATTATACCTCTATCTCCATATTTTTTAGACTGATGTCTCTACCCGCTATGAGCTTGAGCGTCTTACTGCATTTCGGACACGAGCAAGTGTATTTATCCTCTACAGGCCCTTCATAGCCGCAGCTTTCGCATTTTGCCACTGCCGGGACTTTAACGAGGTTCAGCTTCGATCCTTTCAGCATATTCTCCTCGGTCAGGACCTCATACATGAAGATAAGCTGTTCGGGGTTCACCATGGCCATTTCCCCGACCTCGACGGTGACGCTCAGCACCTGCTTTGCATTGTTCTGCTGAGCCGTGGCTATGGCTGCGTTGATAAGGTCCGTCGCTATGCTTAGCTCGTGCATGTTTACTGTTCCTCGTCCATTTTTGCTATCTCTTCGAGCAACCTTAACGTTTCCAGCGCTTCTTTCTCATCTATTTGCTGAATAGCGAACCCTGTATGGACCAGGACCCAATCATCGACCTTCGGGTTTTCGAGGAGGTCTATTCTTACTTCCTGGGTGAGGCCTCCGAAATCGGCTACCGCTGTATTCTCCTTGATCTCTTTTAATTGAGCAACGACTGCAAGACACATGTGCTTTCATTTCTCCTGTTCGGTCAGGCAAAAACGCCTGATAATGACATTAAAACATGCTGGTAAATATTCTTCTTTGATATTTGCCTGTTCATTCAAATACATTTCTATTAAAATAATTTGCCCTGTGTCGGGAAGGGTTTTACCTCGTCTTACAGTCCCATGTAAGGATGAAGGGGGGATAAGATAACATCGGGTTACTTAATTTTTGCCAAAATAATTATCCCTGATTGAAAAACTAATTTCATTGTGCCATAATTACCTGATTTCCGTGTTTTTACTGTTGTTATATATTGGATAATTGATTTTTAGACATTAAATGGTTATATATTAATAAATTTTATTTATTACTCAATATACAAAATTAAGCAAAGCATCGATCCTATAAAATGACCGGATAACTGTGACGGTGACGATCACCAAGGGTTCGGGCCGGGCATTGACCGGTCCACATCAACGGTAAAGAGGTATCAGTATGAAACGAAATGTGCTAGTAGCGATAATACTTGGATTAATAGTAGTCAGCTCTGTCATCCTTGTTTTCCAGAGCATATTAAATCCGGCCCCTGCAGGAGACTCATCGGGGCCGGACCCCACACCTGCCGCGGCGTCGGATGACGGGAGTTCCGTAAAAGCCGATGTGCTGGAAAAGTTTGACATGTTAAAAGAGATGATCAGTGCCGGGGGATATTCCTTCGGAGGCGCTTCCATTCAGCAGGTCGGAGGGGATGAGGTTGCGATGGTCTACATCTACAGGCCTGTGGCATCTGGCGACACTGCAAGCCTGCTCTTAGCGGGCTATACGGCCCTGTACCCGGTTTTTGACGTTAAAGACCCGCTGCTCGTAGGGCTGGTGGATACCACTGAAAAGATAAATCCCTCGCAATATAAAGTCGACATCTATGCTCTTGAGCGTTCCTCGATAAAATCGTATATGGACGGGGGAGCGACAGCTTCGGAGATCGCGGATAAGGCTATCGTTGTCACTCCGGAGACCCAAAGCCTGAGGGCGTCCGACAGCCCTGTAAATAAGACCCGTATGTCGATAGACCTGGAAGCGGCGTTCAAGGAAAACGATAATGGCTTTGTTGAGCCTCCCGACAGGTCCACTTACGTTACCGAATATATGAATGAGTCCGGATTCGACTCAGTAAAAGTGGCGCCCGGTAACCTGGAGAACGGTGAAAAGATAGTGTCTCTGACTGTCACCACGCCAGGCGGGATGACCAACGAACAAAAATATGATGTCCTGGACGCCTCTCTAAAGGCGCTCTGCGGCGGCTATGGCGATTACGATCGCTTTATGATAAGCCTGATACCGACCGCCGGGACTGACTACTATGTAGTGGATGCCGGGGCAAATCCCGTATTGAACTACATGGACGGCGACATCAGCCAGAGGCAGCTATATAATGCTATCAACCTGACATATTACACCAAATAAACGCTGGTTGTCTGAATAGAAAATATGTGCCCGGGTCTGGTTCAGGCGGGGACCCGGGCATCTATATTATTTTCAATGAGCATGCAAAACCATTATTCTTTTTAGCGGCTTTATTCAGAGTGTGGATAAGCAAGTCACTTTTAATGCCGGCTACGGGGAGAGCAGAAAAGAGTCTCTCTGCTCCAGATGTAAGGGATTCATGGCCTTATGCGGCAAGAAGGTCTGCCCTATCCTCATAAAATCCAAAACCTATCTTGACCTTGAATCCTTAAAGAGCACGAATATCGCCGGTTCGGCGCCTCCGGCAGTATTCGTCGGAAGCTTCGGGTATCCAAAGGTCATCGCAGGCCCGCTCATACCGCCCGTATGCGGGGATACAATGCACATGGACTCGGAACACTGGATCGGCTCCAGCTTTGACGATATTCTCCGGTACCGGTTCCAGCTCGTGAGAAGTAAGTCCGTGATCGATATACACAGCGCGTCGGACCCCTCAGGCATCCTGGAAAAAGTGCAGGAAATGGTGCTTTCGGATAGGTCCGTGGACACCGAGGCATCTTTTGAGAAAAAGCCCGATACAAGGGTAGCATTTTCAGCACGTGAGGCACCATCGGGCCCTTCAGCCTCCCTTAAAGATCTCACCATCGTCGATAACCCTTCAGTCCCGCGTAAAGTGGACAGGGTGACATCCGACACCGACTATAAAGCCGCGCCGGGTGTCGTTGAGCTGTTCGAAAGCGGGGTTGACCAGAGACAGATCACCCGGTTATTCTCGGTGGGACTTCTGGGACAAAAGGAGAACAGGAGGCTGGTGCCCACAGGATGGAGCATAACCGCGGTTGATGATATCGTGGGAAAAGGACTTGCTGACGGCGTAAAATACTATCCTACAATAGACCAGTATATGGTCTTTGGAGCGGAAGCGCTGGCAAATAATGTGAGAATATTATTGACACCCACGACGTGGATGTTCGAAGCGCTTGAGCTCTGGCATATGAGCGCGCCCAACTATCATGTCGACGCAGATTTCGAGTTTTATGAAGGTAGAAAGACCTATGCTTCGAATACGGCGGGAGCTTACTATGCGTCCAGGCTGCCTGTACTGGAATACCTCGATGGTATCCGAAGGCAGGCGGGAGCGATAGCTTTCCTTGAAGTGAAGAATGACTGGATACCGCTGGGAGTGTGGCGGTTCAGGGAACTTGCCAGGGAAGCTATGAACTCGGTCCCGGAGTGCTTTGACACTCTGGACAAGGCTATAAACTCAATATCCTCGAAAATATACACGCCTATGTCGCCATGGCTTAACGCCAGTACGCTTTACAGGTATCTGCGCCAGCAGAAAAGGCTCTTTGATTTCTTTTAATGACTAAAATATCAGGTCATTATCCCGTATAATAGCTGATGGTACGATCCCGGGTGCATACCGGGAATAAAGATTTTTTCCTCCCGGCGGATGGCGGACGATCCCACGATCGAGCCGCTGGGATGAAAATCGCCCGAAAATGCTTTGAATATGCGGAAAAGAATCCGGCTGGAGATCAAATATTCCTTAAACCTGCCGGTTAACCGAATATCCCGTATAAGCAGTCAAAAATAATGGATGTTGGCGGAACTTCTCTCCATTAAGGGAATTTAATCCATGTCCCGTGAAATTTACGGCATTTATCACTAAATTCTAATAAAATAATCTATTTCATTTATCTATACAGTAATTTTAGCCTGGCTATCAACCGTTTACCCCCCGAACGTGAGCGAAAATGTATTTAGACTATAACTTTCAACAGTTGCTCATGAATAAAAAAACGGGGACCGACTCTATCCAGAGAAAAACCGAGCTTATCAATAAGAAAGTCCGGGAAATAAACGAGCGCAGGAGGGGAATGAAGGTAACGTCCATAGAGGATGAGCTGGACAGGCAAGAGCTAAGGAATTACATAAGATTCCTTGGGGTCGATCAGGGGACCATCCGGCTGGAATCCGCGAACGGAGAAATGTTTCGCGGCAACAAAATATATACTGCGATCCTTGCCGTCGAGGGCCTTATAGAATTATTGATCCTGTTTATTTCCGCATCCATACTGCTAAAGCCGGACATTACAAATAATGATCTCGTCACCGTTATCCTGTTAATGCTCCTGTTCTTTGGTATCGCGTATACCATGTTTTCAGAGCTGCGCAAAAAATAGTCGGAGTATCGGTCTCCGGCTCTTCCTAGTTTTTCACTCCCCGGATAAATTTGCTTACCGCGATCCCCTGGCAATTTTTATCCATTTACATTTCTGCCTTGCATGTCACATCTCAGGTATTATCCGTCTTTGACGTAACATGCACAAGATAATTTATTCAACATATAATACAACCTACATAACATGATCGACCCTGCAATGTTCCCAAAGCTTGCTGAAAACATCCTGAACCTTTTAAACGTCAGAGACGGCGAGGCGATTTTCATATCCGGAGGCATCCATGAGCAGGGTTTCCTTGAAGAGATCGGTATACAGGTAGCCCGCCGAGGTGCGGAGCCGTTCATTCATTCGGTGTCTAACGATTTTCAAAAAAGGATGCTCGAGACCTACACAGTCGACCAGTACAGGCGAACTCCAAAGATAATGAAGGGTGTGACAGAATCAATGGATGCTTATGTTATCATAGAGCCATATTTCGACCCTTCCATCAAATCATTTTACCGGGAAAAGATGCAGGCGCGGTCTGACGGCATGTTCCCGATCATGCAGATCATATATGGCGAGCCCGGAAAACGATGGGTATACATGGGATGGGCGACCGAGCCTATGGCCAAAATGTACGGCGTGCCGGTCGAAATCCTGGAAAAGCTGGTCATCGGCGGGTGTAACATTGACTATGGAAGACTGATGGTCGATTGCGAGTACCTGAGAAAAGTCCTTGACGGCGGAAGATATGTTCACGCGACGGACCCATATGGCACTGATTTTAAGCTGAACATAGAGGGAAGAAGGCTTAACCTGGATGACGGCCTCTGGTCAGCCGAAAAAGAAGCCGAGGGTAACAAGGGCGGGAACCTGCCAGCGGGAGAAGTCTTTGTCGCGCCTGTGGAAACCTTTGGAGAAGGCCGTATATACTGCCCCCTTACTATCGATGACCTCACAAGGGGCATCATAATAAAAGGCGTCACGCTGGAATTTAAGGACGGGACGCTGATACCCGAGAAGTGCACAGCCGATACTAACGAAAGCGTGCTGCGGGACACCCTGGAAAAGATGGTCGAGCTGGACATAAAAAAATACGGGGCGCCGAATGCTTTGAAAGTGGCAGAACTGGGTATCGGACTGAATCCGGTTATCGATCGGGCCATAGGGTATATTCTCACGGACGAAAAGATAGGCGGCTCTGTCCACGTCGCTTTTGGCAGAAGCGACATGTACGGCGGAAACGTCCAGAGCAACATGCACTGGGATTTTGTGACCTCTCCGGAGATCACGCTCGAAGTGGAATACAAGAACGGGGATAAAAAGTTAATAATGAAAGACGGTAAGCTTCAATATTGATCTTTTCAGTTAGCTCATCATTTCTCCCATTATACTACTTTATTTAAACCGTCCGGTGTCATGTTATTCTTATGTTTTGAACGAGGATATTAAAGATACAGTTATTCAGGTCGTATCAGAAGTACTGGCATCGAAAATGAAAACTTATAGCGTTACTGTGACTGTATCTTTTTATAAAGCCCTATGGTCTCATCGGCGATATAGTCCCAGTTATATATGGCATCTATCAATTTTTTGCCCTGCCCTCCCATCCATTTCAGGGCACCGGGCTTATTAATGACGTTCGTTATGCACCATGCTATGGATTCAGGGTACATCCGTGCCTTTATACCGTTGACGAAATTGTCTATTATCTGCACCGCGTCCGTGCCTATCACCGGCTTTCCAATATCCCAGGCTTCCAGGACTACTATGCCGAAAGGCTCGTTCCGGGACGGGACAACGAGCATGTCGCACGCGTTAAATATATCGATCAGATGATCGTCGGGAAGGTACCCGGTAAAGATGCATGCGTCGCTAACTCCCATTTTTTTTGCCTTTCTCTCACAGGCGCCCCTCATGTCCCCTTCCCCTACAAAGATAAACTTAGCATCGCCGCGCTTTTTCAATACGAGCGGAACCGCGTCGACAAGCAGGTCGGGGCCTTTCTGATATCGCATCCTGCCGACAAAAAGGATGACAGGAGCCAGGGGATGTATGCCGTATCTCTCCTTCACACTCCCCGGGTCGAGGTCCTTCTTCATCTTTCCGGGAAAGATGCCGTTCGGGATAAGATTGATCTTTTCTGACGGAATGCTATAGAGGAACTGGATCTCCTCTTTTAGCACAGGTGATGTTGCGATCACCTTTTTTGATTCGTATCCTCCCAGCCATTCTCTATGGGATATCTCTCTGGCATCGGGCCATGAGCCGAACTTGTTGCCGTTCCTGCCCCACTCTGTCGAATGGTATGTCAGGATATAGTCTCTGCCATCTTCATGCTTTAACCGGTTCAGGGCGGTCACCGGGTGCCAGTCATGTCCGTGCAGGATGTCGAATTTCCCGAACATGTCCTCCACTGAATGAAACCTTTCGACGAATTTGTCGCACATGGTGTTCATCTGGTTCACTATGTTGCCAAACTGGTCATATTTTACTCGCTGATACCTTACGCCGTTTACATTATCGTACGGCTTGTAGTCCCCTGCCCTTGTAAATACGTGCACTTCATGGCCTTTTGACGCTAAGGCCTCGGAAAGTTCCGATACATGAGGGGCAAGGCCGCCTACTTTTACCGCATGAAGGCTTTCCCATGAGAACATTGCGATGCGTAGTGTCTCCATAGATACCTATTAGTATATATTTACTAATATATAATACTTTAATGTCGGGAAAAGAATTTATCATATGCCCATGTTTATTTAGCTCGAGAATACATGAGATCCGACCCAAGATGCGCTCCCTGTCTTTTGAACCGCGTTCTGTACGAAGCCGAGCTTTCCACAACTGATAAAGAGCTAAAGTTTATGGCTATCCAGGGTGGCATTGAGTTCCTTCGGGAAAATTTCAAGCCCGGCACCAACGCTATCCAGATATCTACCGGCATACACAGAAAGGCTTACAGTATTTTAGGCGACGAGGACCCATACCGGGAAAAGAAAGCCGAGAGCAACAGGATCGCTGCGGCGATGATCCCTACTGTCAGAGAATATATCTCCGGCGCAAAGCCTGAGGATCGTTTCAGGAAGGCCGTGCTGGCGTCCATTATCGGGAACAGCTTTGACTTCGGAGTGCAGGGCCATAAGGTCGAGACGGAGAACTTTGACGGGTTCTTTAATGAACTCTTCGAGAACGGCCTGGACGTTGACGACACGGACAGGATCCTTGAGCTTGCCCGGAACGGTAAAGTGATATATCTCTGCGACAACTGCGGCGAGATCTATTTTGACGAGCTTGTCCTGGAGCAGCTAAAGGAAGCTAACGCACACGTTACCCTTGTGGTGAGGGGCGGATACATACTCACGGACGTTACGATGGAAGACGTCGCCAGGATGGGTCTTGACAAAAAGGTCGACATTGTGATGACCACCGGGTCCAACGCGATAGGGATAAGCCTGGAGGAGGCCCCCGAAGAGTTGCTTGAAGCCATGCGGGGCGCATCGGTAATAATAAGCAAAGGCATGGCGAACTACGAGGCACTGTCGGAAGAGGACTTTAAGCCTATCGCATACCTGCTAAGGTCTAAATGCGAGCCGGTATCCCAATCTCTGGGAGTTAAAAAAGATATGAACGTGGCTAAATTATACTTATAATTTAGTCAGTGTCTTTCCAACACATTCTCGGGTCTCACGGGCAGTGTCCATGCATTCTCTGGAATCGCAAAGGAACCTGCCAAAATGGGCCCTTGTGGCGTCCTTTCCGCATATCGCGCATTTTTTTCCTTTGTAAAAATCACTCATGGCTGATACATAAGGTTTTTAGTATAATAAATATTATTACAATACGTGAACGGTTTCTTATCTAGGGTCTATGATACAAAGTGGATAATTTTCGGAGTGGCGCTAATATTGCTGCTGTTATGGATAGGCTGGCCATTCCTTGATGTTTTCGTATATGCCATATTCGTTTACTATATAACGAGGCCTATCAAGAAAAAGCTCAAGCCCTATATAAAAAGCGATTCGCTGCGTGTACTGATATGTATGCTGGTGCTGGTATTACCGCTGATATTGGTAATATCCTATACGCTCCTGGTGGGAATATCCGAGCTTAACAGGGCTGTGGCAGGCTCCGGTATCAACTCGGGCATGGTAAGCGGCCCCCTGGCTAACCTTAGCGTGACGGCTTATCAGATCCAGAGCAACCTAACCCTTGAATCCTTAAGCCTCGAGAGTATAATGAACGTTACCGAACAGGAATGGTATAAGACATTGACAGGGAGCGTGGGCTCTCTGGCCGGTATCCCGCAGATACTGCTTGCGACGGGAGGCACCATTGCCGACATACTATTCAAGCTGTTCCTGATATTCCTCGTGGCGTTCTATCTTCTCCGCGACGATGATCGTCTTATATCCTGGATCAAGAAGAGTTTCCCGAACTTCATGAGGGAGCATGATAATATCCTGCCCAGGTTCGCTAAATCCGTTGACAGGGACCTCGAAGTGATATTCTTCGGTAACATACTCAGTATAGTGTTCTTCGCGATAGTGTCCGCGGTGACCTTCAGCGTCCTGAACATGTTCGCTCCGGACCCGACGCTTCAAATACCCTATTCGATACTGATGGGCATACTTTGCGGAATATCGGCGCTCGTCCCGGTCGTAGGGATGGCTCTCGTGATAGTGCCGCTTCTTCTATATATCGCCATAACCTCGTTGATAGCGGGCACGCTACTGCCGAACATCGTGTTTTTCATAATAATGATAGTCGTGATCTTCATATTCGTCGAAACGCTGCCCGATTTCGTCCTGAGGCCTATCATGGCCCGCGGCCAGGTCCATACAGGCCTTTTGATGTTCGCATACATACTCGGCCCGATAGTGTTTGGCATATCCGGCTTATTCTTAGGCGCTATAGTGCTCGTACTGATCACCCGTTACTTCGGCATGGTCGTACCGCAGCTATCGAAGGACGCCCGTCGGGAGAAGGGCTTGCCAGAGACTGATGAAGACAGCATTAAAGATATAAATGAATAACATCTTTATCATTTCAAAAGCTCCCGGTAGTGATCATTTTGTTCAGGGATTTCGATAAGCATCTTATAAGAATGGCTTCGTTCTTAGTCAGGCACTGGCTGCTACTCATCAATGGGATCGTGTTATTGTTCATACTGCCGATAGTGCTGGCACCTGTTTTCATGAATACCGGGAACACTTTCTTAACAGGCATTGCAGAGATAATAATGGCAGGCTATCATGCGACATGCCATCAGATGCCTGAAAGGTCGCTATTCATATTCGGCTATTCGATGGCCGTATGCTCCAGGTGCTTCGCCATCTATGTGGCATTCCTTATAGGGGGCATCGCCTTCTATTTCGTCAGGGACAGGCTTCAGCCTTTTAATATAATCTATTATGTGTTATTCTGCATCCCGATGGCACTTGACGGCTTCACGCAACTGTTCGGGTTCCGCGAGAGCACTAACCTTCTGAGGATCATCACCGGCGTGATTTTCGGATTGGGAAGCGCATTATATGTATTCCCCTACATGCAGGCGATATTCAAGATGGAAAAAGAGGAGAGCGAGCGCCTTAAGATGGAGCTCGAACGCCATAAGCCGGAACAAAACGAGTCCTCATGATCATTGCCATAAATTTGATCATAACCCCTTTCAAAAATACTCAACACTGAATGCGATCGGTGGCATTACTTTTCCACATCGAAGGGCAGAAGGCAAATAAGGACCACTGGCTTTCACCACAAAGGGCGCTTCGTGGTGGAAGTTAGTAGTCCTTGTTCGCCGTTGTGCGCTCCCATGAAAGACTTTTTGATGGTCTCTGTAAAGACTTGCATGTAACATTCATTATGGGATCGATGTTCTGCCGTTGTGCCTGTCGGATGGCAGGCAGGCACGTAACCTCACAGAAACACAGAACCACAAATTTTTTTTTTTAGAATTTAAGGTCACGAAAACCCAAAGGTTCACTCACCAAACCACAAAGGGCTCTAGTATCACCGTCAACGCACTAAAGTCTCTAATGCACGGCTTAATGCTCGAAGTGCTCTAATTCACCAACGCTAAAACAAGGCCCGAACATTCTCCAAAACACTAAATTTTAACTGCACGGTTGACGCTTACACGACTAATATCACTGCTATAGGTCAAGGGGAACACAAACCGGGATATTGAACTTTTGTGGTTTGGGGAATGTTCGTGTCTTGTTTTAGCGTTGGTGAATTAGAGCAGGTTGGTGCGTTGAGCCGAGCGTTTGGGCTGTTTGTGCGTTGACGGTGATACTTGAGCCCTTTGTGGTTTGGTGAGTAAATTCTTAGTGCTTTTTGTGCCCTTAAAAAATCATATAAAAAATTTTGTGTTTCCGTGTTTCTGTGAGGTTACGTGCCTGCCTGCCATCCGACAGGCACAACCATAAAAACTTCATCTCAAAGACAATTTAGTAAGACACGTTTGTTCATTCTTAAAACCTGAGCAAGACCCCGCTCATCAAAGATTTCGTGGTGAAAAAGGACAGGGACGCCCGGTCTGGCGCTTTTGTAAAAATTTTAGACGTTAGATCCCTGTTAATCGACTTTTTATTTAATGGGCCAGACCATGTCTTTTAGTCTTTTAACAACGCCGTTTACAGTCTTATCGTCTTTTCTTGAGACAATATCCCATATCAGCTCAAGCAGGGCCCATATGAATGGCAGCGCCCATACCATCAACAGTGCATAGCCCAGGCCGTAAGGGAAACCCGCTATGATCCTGAGCTCGTTGGTACTTTCCCTCAAGCCGAACAGCTGTGTGACGCCGTCGATGCCTGTCGGTACGAATAGTAAGCCGAAAAGGATCCAGTTCATCTTGAATTCCTTTGTCCCGAAGCCTTTCAGCCTGAAGAATAATAGACCCAGGGCCGTGGCGATGTAGATCGACGTGCAGCGTGCGCACACCGGCATTTTAATGTCGTTTAAGAATATCGATCTCCACGGGAGCTGATGGCACAGCGGGGAGAAGAATGTGTGTATTGAGTCCGATAATGAAAGATATCCCGGATCCGAGGATGTTATGGAGAGCAGTACCGGGGGAACGAATATTAGAACGCTTATAATGATATAAGATGCAAGTATTATGTCATAGATTAACATTTTTAAGTCTATCATCGGTTGGTCCCAATTCTATACGGTATTTGGAGTATAAATGCCTTTAGAAAGACCTGCAGAATATGATCCATAGCTTTATAAAAAAACTATGTTATGCCTTTTTATTATATGGTATGAAAAAGTGATACCTCTTTCGTAAAATATAATATGAAACCTGTTTAATATTAATATAAGAGGTACTTCCATGGCAGATAAAGTAAAAGTGGCCATTAATGGCTATGGCACAATTGGAAAAAGAGTCGCCTCCGCAGTGATGCGCCAGGATGATATGGCGCTCATCGGAGTCGCCAAGACTAAGCCTGATTATGATGCTTACGTAGCAGCGAAAAATGGCATCGACATCTATCCGGTCGACCCCGCGAAAGCCGAATCGAAGTTCAAGGCAGCCGGGATAAAGATAGCCGGATCCAACGAAGATATGATCAAAAAGGCCGACATAATAGTCGACTGTACCCCCGGGGGCATTGGCGAGCAAAATAAGCCATTATACGAAAAACTGGGAAAGAAAGCGATCTTCCAGGGCGGCGAAGAGCACGAGCTGGCAGGCACTTCTTTCAACGCGGTATGCAACTATGACGAAGCCATCGGCAAACAGTTCGTAAGGGTAGTATCCTGTAACACAACCGGTCTGGCAAGGCTCATTTACGCCCTTGACAAGGGATTCGGCGTAAAGAAAGTCCGGGCAACGATGATGAGGCGCGGCGGCGATCCAAATGACGTAAAGAGAGGACCTATAAACGCTATAGTGCCTGACCCCGTAAAGCTGCCTTCCCACCACGGACCGGACCTTAACACGGTGCTTCCGAACATAAAGATCGACACTGTCGCTGTAAAGCTACCGACGACACTTATGCACATGCACTATGTCAACATGAACCTGAAGGTCACTCCTTCAAGGGATGAAGTGGTATCGACGCTTAAGCAGTATCCGAGGCTGTGGCTGATCCCGTCCTGGATGAACATAAAATCGACGGCTGATGTCATGGAGTTCGGCAGGGAGCTGGGAAGGCCCAGGAACGACATGATGGAGAATTGCATATGGGAAGAATCCGTCTCTGTCGACGATTCCGGCGAGGTCAACCTTTTCCAGGCAATACACCAGGAATCCGATGCGATACCTGAGAACGTTGACTGTATCAGGGCTATGATGGGCATCGAGAAGGATGCTAAGAAGTCTATGGATAAGACGGACAAGACTTTAGGTCTTGGGAACTTTGCACCCTGGATACAGAAATTACCGTAGAGGATATTAACTATCCTCTTCATTCTTTTTGAGGAAATATGAAGGCCATCGACGTCATAGTATCGGGAAGAGTGCAGGGAGTCGGCTTCCGTGCGTTTACCAGAAAGAACGCGGTGATGCTGGGAGTCAAAGGGTATGTCGAGAACCAGCGCGATGGCACAGTACATGCTGTAATGGAAGGTAATGAGCATCAGGTGGATAAGTTGCTCGAGGTCGTCAAGAACGGGCCCATGACGTCCCGGGTAAGGGATGTAAAGGTAAAGGACATAGACAAGTCAGGATATACTGGCTTTGATGTTCGCTGACGTGCATATAAGATCCGATCTGTTTCATATGTAGCGTCATAGAAATCCGTGTTTAATGATTTTTCCCAGTTTCCTGTTCCTTTAACTCTTAATTGCTTCACGGGAAATAATCAATTTTTATCTCAAAGGTCTTAAAGATTTTTTAGAAACGTTGAGTCTTTAGGATGAAAATTCATTATGTTCTCAGGCATTCTCTCATATGCATACAGAATGCCAGACACATGCAACGTACTATGACGCTACAAAGAAAGATCATTATTAAAAATTGTACTGATCGATCTTGAAATAGCCTTTAACCTATCTTCGATGACCGGGGATATCCCCTCAGTATCGGATATCGTAGCCGGCTGTACTCCTATCATGAATACGTCCGCGCCCGTCTCTTCTTTCAAATATTCCATTACCATGTCCAGCGAGAATTTGTGCGTCGTCAGGCCGTAGCCTCCTGCTTCGCTGATCTCCACTATCTTTGTATATCCCGCCGGAAAGTTCCCGAAGTGGACGGCATCTATGAAAACTATCGCCTGAGGATCGATCCTTTTTATCCTTCCCGTAAAATTTTCCGGTACGTTTTCCGCATCTATGGCGTGCGGCACATTATCGCTTATCATGTCTATGAGCGCCGGGCCTATGGCATCGTCCCCGCGCATCCTGTTACCGACCCCTACAAAGACCACTTTTTCTTTATACAGGCCGCCTATACGCTTTTTTAGAACGTCTTTTATGTCCGCTAAAGCATCCTCCATCGATATGACCTCACGGGCGTGCGATAGAGGACAGCATATGGGCCGAGTATTCCAGAACGCCTGACAATAGGTCCGGGTATAAGCCCAGCACTATGCAAAGCCCTGTCAGTATGAGTATCGGGATCATCATATATGCCGGGGGGTCTGACACGTTCTTAAATTCTTCCACCGGCTTGCCCATGAACATCACATAGAACGCGTGTATCAGGCATAAAAACGTCAATACGCTGCCTATCGTCATTAGCGTGGCAAACAGAGGATAGCCTGCTTCGATGGCGGCATCATGAAGTATGGCCTTACTTACGCTCCCGTTCAGCAGCGGGAAACCGGACATGGCCAGAGACGCTATAAGGAAACAGATCGCGGTCAGCGGCATCTGTTTTAAAAGGCCGCCCATCTGGTGGATCTTTCTCTTATTTATGCGTAAAATGATAGCTCCCGTGATAAGGAAAAGACATCCTTTGAAGAGCATGTGGTTCGTGATATGGAAGAGCGCGCCGTACACGGCGTCAGGCGTCGCGATGCCCAGTCCCACTATGATGTAGCCGATCTGGCTGATCGTATGGTATGCGAGAAGCCGCTTAATATCCTCCTGCAATATTGCCATTATGACGCCGATGAGTATGTTCAGGATGCCGAAGCCGGCGACTATTAGCACTATAGTACCGAACCCTATCATGGGATAAAATATGTAGATAGCCTTTACTACGGCTATGACGCTTGACTTGACAAGTATGCCTGACATCGTGGCACTGATCGGGGGCGGCGCCTCGGCATGGGCTGACGGAAGCCATATGAGACCAAGCGGTATGAGACCTGCCTTTGTGCCAAAGCCGAAGAAGAACAGCATTGCCAGCAAAAACTGGTCGCCGGGGGCGATATTAAACGTGTTAAGTTCAAGAAGGTTGAGCGTGCCGCCCTGTATGAAAAGGATGAAAGACCCGTATATGACAAGTATCACCTCAACGATACTTATCGCGAGGTACACCATTGTCGCTTTTATCGCCTTCTTTGTCCTGCCGAACAATATCAGCACGGCGCTTATCACTGTCGCCGCCTCGAGGAAAACGAGCATGACGATGACGTTATATGTGTTGGCCAGCCCCGACATCATGCCTATCAGGAGTAAATATGCGATGAAATAAGTATTATCGTAATGTTTCTTATCCTTATATGAGAACGAGTAAAAGATCACGAGCGTGCCTATGAAGCATATGAGGCATGTGATCACCATGCCCACGCCATCCAGCAATATCGGCCCGTATGACAAAGGCTCGATCCTGCCGTTCTCCAGCAAAACCAGGTATGCGGCGTTCATGATGAACAGGAAAATGGAGTATGATACCAGAAAGATGTCCTGGACCTTCTCTGAATATTTTCCTATGATGAGTGTGGCCAGGGCTCCAAGAATAGGCAGTATTATCGGTGCAAGGGCAAGATAGTCGTTCATCGTATTTCATCCACGCTTTATCTTCGGCTTGATGGTCATGTTATTCGGCATTGAACTCGTTTGATGATGCTGTATAGGTTCATACCTGAAAAACTATATTCCAACGCTTTAAGGTCTCGCATTAACATAAACCTTTGCGGGGTATTAGCATAAGCCCTTTGGTATACATTATTCACCTTATCCTATTTAAGAAAATAACATTTAGATATTACTGTAAAAAAAGTTTGCTATGCATTGTAAATGAAAATTTTTTTAGAGTGCAGAGAATCGCTGATCTAACTAAAACACGGGCATTTATACCTCTTTAAGACAAAAAATAAAAAATATATGGGCCGTGAAGAAGGTTCAGCGCCGTTTCTTACCTTTTGGGAACCGTGGTAGAGATGTTATGGCATTAAGGGAAAAAGGTCTTTTGGGGTAGAGGGGAAATTTTTTGCTACCTTTTCACCCTGATAACGGTATAACACCGGCTGCGTCATTACCTCTCCGGGGCCCGGTTTTTGGGAGTGTATGGCTTAAATGATCGCTATACTTTAGTCGGGTCCTATACCCTGATGAATGTTAATATCTGTGAAGTATCAAAAGTTAGGAAAGGCTTAAGCGATTTATCCTTAAACATTTGCATATTAAACGATAATTATCCTGTAAAAATTACTTTAGAACGGACAAGTTCTTGCTTACGCTAATTTATGCTATAAAAAACCATAAAAAAAATCATGGTTCGGGCGACTATCCCGCCCGACCTTCCTATCTCGTCTTTCACTTATAGATCGGAGTACCTGTTGTCCTGGTAAGCTCCGTATAGGCAGTCATTAACTTCTTTGTTACCGGGCCCGGCTTTCCGTCGCCTATGACGCGCCCGTCGATCCTGGTCATCGGAGCGATCTCCGCTGCAGTGCCGGTCACGAACACTTCATCCGCCGTATACAGGTCAAAGTAGCCAAGGTTAGCCTCAGCCAGGGATATGCCGAGTTTCTCGGCGAGTTCGAACACAGCTCCCCTGGTAATGCCGTTAAGGTTGTACTGTACGAACGGTGTCCTTATTCTGCCATTCTTTATGATGAATATGTTATCTCCGGAACCTTCGGATATATTTCCTCTGATGTCGAATATGATGGCCTCGTCGCCGCCTTTTTCATTCGCCTCTATCTTCGCCAGGATGTTATTCAGGTAATTAAGCGATTTAATATTGGTCGGTAGCGCCTCGGGAGCGTTTCTCCTGACGCTGACGGTGACCCCTGTCAGTCCCTTTTCATACAGGTCGCCATACATGGCTCCCCAGCTTACTGCAATGATTATGACTCCGGCCTTCGGGCATTTTCTCGGGTCCAGGCCCAGGTCGCCTACGCCTCTGGTAAAAATGGGCCTTATGTAAGCGTCCTTGAGATCGTTCCTTCTCAACGTCTCCAGTATAGCCTCTTTAAACTCTTCCTTGCTCAATGGCGGCACAAGGCATATGGCACGCGCACCATCGTACATCCTGTCGATATGCTCGTCCAGCCTGAATACTCTGCCATTATATGCCCGTATACCCTCAAAGACACCGTCACCATATAATAATCCATGATCATAAACCGATATCCTAGCGTTCTCTTTTGAGTAGAACTTGCCATCGATGTAGATTTGTTCGGTCATACAGATACCCCATCAATAAACACAGGGATAGAATATATTTTTTATGTTACTTTTTTTAGGGTCCATTGATCGTTTCTTGAAAAACGAAAACTTATCGTCAGAATTCCCGATAGGAAAATTATTAACCACCGATGAGTAATATAAAAACTTAAAAGGATGAAAAATCAGGGCGTTGAGTTCCCGATGAGCGATGTTGAGGAAAAGAGGGATAAAAAGAGCCCCGGTGCGAGCGAGCTATTGAGCAGGGGCCTGGAGATGGTAAGCCTGGGCAAGATGCCCGAATCCATACCATTTTTCGACGAGGCTATTAAGGCCGATCCCGAGTACGGTGAGGCATATAATTGTAAAGGGCTGGTGCTCATGGAACTCGGCAAGCTTGAAGAAGCGTTCGAATGTTTCGAGTATGCGACAAGAATATCTCCGGATAACTCGAAGTTTTGGTATAGTAAAAGCCTTCTTTTCAGAAAGCTTGACATGTCCGAGGATGAATCGCAGGCCTGCCTTAATGCGATACGTCTGAATCCCCGGCATATCCAGGCATGGCGGGGCCGTGCACAGGCTCTCGCAAGGACCGGGGAATTGACCGAATCGATATCATGCCTTGAAAAAGCCCTGGAGGTCGAGCCTTTTAACGAGGAGCTATGGTACCTTAAGGGCTCATACGAATTGATACTTGGCGAGTCTCATGCAGCTCTTCGCTCTTTTAATAAAGCCATTGAGATAAACCCCGATAGTGCCCGCTCATGGCGCGGCAAGGCCGAGGCAATGGCGATAATAGGGGATTTTGAAGAGTCATACAGGTGCTATGACAGATCGATACGTATCGATCCGGGAATGGCGGAATCTTATTATGGAAAAGGCAGGGTATTGGTCCGGGAAGGAAAATACGAGGACGCTATTGATATCTTCGGCAGGGCTATCGAAATGTTCCCGGAATTCGTGGAAGCATGGTTCTACAGGGGATGGGCGTTCGACAGGATAGGAAATGTCTCGAAAGCTTTAGAGAATTATGACGCGGCCATCGAGCTCGCGCCTGACAGCGAGCTAGTGTGGTATACAAAAGGCGTGCTTCTGGCGAAACTTGAAAAATATCCGGAGGCTATTGATTGCTTTGATAAGGCAATAGATATATTCCCGCGCCACGCGGGAGCATGGTATCGTAAGGGCCTGATATTGAGCATACTCGGGAACAATGATGAAGCCGCACAGTGTATAAATAAGGCTATTGATATAGACCCTGAGATATATGAGATGATCAAGGATGGGCTGGAAAACATAAGTGCGTGATCAGAACACACCTCATGTTTTTAAGGCCGCGGGTCAATGGTCAATGCTGTCTAAAAGTAAGTATTTCAATTTTATCTCAATGTTTCTTTTTAAAAAAACGTTTAGATCATCGAGCAGTTTGTCGAGCCATTATGGTAAAACTATGCAGGTGTTTTATTTTCTTGTATGTATGGAATTATTATCGGCCGTCTTAATTCGCATAATATTTATCGCCTTTTAAAAAGAGTAATATTCTATATGGATAAAAAAGACCTCGCAAAGTACATCGACCATACGAACGTTCGGCCTTATGCCAGCGAAAAGGATATTTTAAAGCTATGTGACGAGGCCATAAAGTACGGCTTCGCATCGGCTTGCGTGGCCTCATGCTGGGTGCCGCTGGCGCGAGAAAAGCTATCGGGGAGCGGGGTCAGGGTATGTTCAGTGGTCGGCTTTCCGTTCGGGGCGGAAATATATCATACAAAAGCCTTCGAGGCTAAAACTGCCGTAGCGAGCGGGGCTGACGAGATCGATGCTGTCATCAACATAGGCTACTTAAAATCCGGAAGGCTCGACTATATGGCGAGCGAACTATCCGGGATAGTGGAAGCATCGGGAAACGCGACGGTAAAGATCATCATCGAGACATGCTATCTTACTCCGGATGAGATCATCCAGGCGAGCAAACTTGTCAGAAACTCCGGGGCAGCATTTGTTAAAACGTCTACGGGATACGGCCCGTCCGGAGCAAGGCTTGAAGATGTGGAATTAATTAAAACCGAAGTTCCTGGAATCAGGATAAAGGCATCGGGCGGCATTCGTACGCTGGAGGACGCGAATAAGTTCATAAATGCAGGCGCTTCTAGAATTGGCACCAGTGCAGGGCCGACGATAGTTGAAGATCTGTAAATTACATTAGCGTTGCATGAAATTAGAAAAATTAAGGGTTATATATACTTTTCTGGGAAATGTGTACTGAATATATAATCCTTTCACGATATTTACCCGATATGGTGTATTGATCCCGGGGTACATCTATCAAATTTTTTTCAAATAAGTAAAAACCGATATTCTTTTAAATAAGTAGCTTAATACATAATTGCTTGAGGTATAATTTATGGTATCTTTCGGCATTGAGTTTGTTCCGAACGTTCCAACCAAGGAACTTATCAAGTACTGTAAGTACGCAGAACAGAACGCAATTGACTTTTTGTGGATAACTGACCACTATAACAACCGCAACGTATTCGCAGAGCTGGCCCTCATAGCAGCTGAGACAGAGAGGATAAAGCTCGGTCCGGGCATCACCAACGCATTTACCGCAAGCCCGGCAGTCACCGCATCCGCGATCTGCACGATCGACGAGGTATCCGACGGTAGGGCTACCCTCGGTATCGGCCCTGGTGACCTGAGCACACTCCCGAAGATCGGCATCCCGATGGAGACCCCGGTCGCAAGGCTTACTGAAGCCGTATCTATAATCAGCAAGCTCTGGGCAGGAGAGGCAGTAAGCACCCCGGACAACAAGGTATTCAAGTTCGCAGGCGCACAGCTCGCATACAAGCCCAAGCAGAAGAAGATCCCCATTTACATCGGCGCACAGGGCGAAAAGATGCTCGAGACCGCTGGTGCGATTGGTGACGGTGTATTGATCAACGCATCAAACCCGAAGGACTTCCAGTATGCAGTACCAATAGTCAAGAAGACCGCTGGCGACAAGAAATTCGACATTGCAGCATACGCTTGCTTCGCAATAGACAAGGACAGCAAGAAGGCAAAGAAGGCAGTTCTGCCGGTCGTCGCTTTCATCGCAGCAGGCTCCCCGGTACCCGTACTCCAGAGGCACGGCCTTAACCTTGACGCAGTCAACACCATCAAGGCAGGTCTCGCAAAGGGTGACTTCAAGACCGCGTTCGGCGCAGTAGACGACGCAATGATCGAGGCATTCTCGATATACGGAAGCCCGGCCGAGCTCAACGAGAAGATCAAGAACCTCGTCGGCATGGGTGTAACCCAGATAGTCGCAGGCTCACCGATCGGCCCGGACAAGAACACCAGCATACGCTTAGTTGGCAAATACGTTATCGAATAAAGTGGATGATCTCCACTTTTTTCTTTCTTTTTAATATTTTCTGATATCTCTTTTTAGTGTGTCCAGTGAATTCTATCGTGTGTGCATTAGTTTATCTTTGATCAAGTCCACAACAAAGGCAACAAAGGTTCACTATTTTTCACCACGAAGGGCTCCAAGTGCTCGAAGGTCCACAAATTTTTTTAAGTATATGTTAACCTTCTAAAAAAGTCCTTTGTGTACCCTTGTGCCCCTTTGTGCCCTTTGTGGTTAACGTTTTGTGTTCCTTTTTCGCCTTTGTGGTGAAAAAGAAGATATAATATAACAGGAATTAACGGGACATAGCAATAGAATTATGTCTAAAAAAATTCTTTTGAATACATTCTTATATCACAAAAGGTTTTCTAACGACCTTAAAAATCATTATGTTTCGGAATACTGAAATAGAATGTAGAGCCCTCTCCCGGAGTGCTCTCCAGCCATACTCTGCCGCCCAGCAATTGAACATATCCTTTTACTAGCGCCAGCCCAAGGCCGATCCTGCCGCATTCTCTTTTATCGTTGTTTGCATCTACGATATAGAACCTCTCGAAGATACGTTCAAGATCAGAGGGATGGATACCTCGCCCCGTATCACTGACTGAAAATATGTATTCGGGTCCCTGCTCATAGAGGCCTATCGATACCTTACTTCCGTCATAGCTGTACTTCATGGCGTTCGAGATCATGTTGTCCAGTATGTTGTGAAGTTTTTCTTTATCCGTCCTTATAATGGTCCCGGACGGGATCTCGTTTACTGTGGTGCGCTTATATGTGCTATAGTTGCCGAGTATGGCATTCGCCAGCCCGCAGGGATCGACATCATCATATCTTACGCTTATTTTTCCATTATCGAGCCTGGATAGTTCGACCATCCTGTCAATGATATTCTTTTGCCTGTAAGCGTTCCTCTCGATGATGTCCAGGTATTGCCTTTGGGATTCATCCTTGATCTCAGATCTCACTCTGTCCAGGCATCCAAGGATCGGCGTCAACGGGGCCTTAAGCTCCTGGGCAGCAATGCCGGTGAACTCCAGCTTTCGCTCATATTCATCCCTAAGCTTATCATGGGCGCACCTTATATCTGATTCAAGGCCGACGTTATTCGATAAGTCCATTGATATCCCCACATAGCCTGACATCCTGCCATCAGAGTCATAGGTCGGGAATATCTTTAGAGAAGAGTAAAAATCTCCCCCTTTGAACTTTCCTATCCCCGGTTTACATCTCTCTAACGCCAGAATATTCCCCTTTTTTAGGCTTTCCGCCTGCGATCCCGAGGATAATCCGAGGGCTTTCCAGTCCGTGAACAGGTTATATTTTCCCTCCACTTCATGCCTTGTGACATTATATATCCTCAGGAAAGAATCATTCACTGACACCATGCTCCCGTCATTATTAAATATGGAGACAGCGTCCGGAGACTGGCTCATCAGGTCTCTGGTAAACCTCTGGGTGTCATTTAACTTCTTGCTCATATCATCGATCAGAGAAGTATTCCTGTTATTAAATGAAAATACTAGAAGTGATAATGTAAGATATAATATCCCAAGACTATAGAATGTAGCAGGAAGCCCTCCTGTGTCTACTGCTCTCAGCACCTCGATGAGATTTAACGCATCGCCTAAAAAATTCAGGAAGATAAAGACTGTCAATATCACAAGGAAATATTTTATCCTGTATTCCAGCCGGCCCAGCAAGGCTTTTGTCGATAGGGCGAGAAATATGATCCCTGCTATAAGATAGGATATCAATAATAAAGTATCAAAATAAGAAATTTTTACCGGAATAATATTACTGGACGCATAATACAGTATCACAAGGATCAAGAACAGGTAGCCCGGAATGATCTTCCTGTCCAGCCGTCCGTCAAATCTATCCCTGTTATCGATCAATAATCTATGGACATAGTATATCAATGGCAGATATCCTGCCAGCATTAAAATTTCTGACACGGGCATGAGGTACTGGATATTAAAGTGTGATGTAAAAAACACCTCTATCAATATCACGACCATCCAGATGGTGAGGCTGGACATCAGCCCTTTTATCATATTCTTAAGATCTCTATCTCTGTTCGAGATAAAAAGCTTAAAAGAGACGATTATACAGAATAATACTATGAGGATCGATGCGGCCGCAAATACTTCTTCAGTTATCGGGGATATGAGGAACAATATGGCTATCATGGCCGATATTCCTATTTCAAGTCCCATGAGGGCGTTATCCATTAACTTCTGCCTGTCATTTTGACTGTCCATTCCCAATCCCAGATTCATTTGTTTTATTTTATATTATCCCGGCGGTCAAAGTATAAAAATTTGCCCATTAATCCCATGAATCTCCAAAGAACTCCTTTAATTTTCCCGGTACAGGACTCACATTTAGATTTGCGAAAATTATATATATAATGTCAGTAAATTGACAGAGATGTGTATAGGCACCGTGAATCATTCAAGGGGTGTACCCATATTTTATTAGTGGATGAATCAGCATGCGGTGTCTTAACGGGGATCGTCAACAACGATTAGCGGACGGCCGATCCGATCAGTGTATACGGCCGATAGCTTTTGCGATTTTTATAATCTTTACGAATTAAATGTTAAATGGTCGCATATAAACGGCCGATCAAGTAACATGAATATAAAATTTACCGGGATAATCACATATGTCAGAAGAAGCAAAACACAAGTACGAATTTAAGAGGCAGCTTGAGGAACTTCGAAGCAAGCAGGGTCAGGGGACCGAGCTTGTCTCGTTATATATCCCTCACGAAAAGAGAATATCGGATATCGTCGCTTATCTGAGAGATGAGCACGGGTCCGCGGCCAACATTAAATCCAAATCGACAAGGACCAATGTGCAGAGCGCCCTTGAATCGATCCTGGCCAGGCTTAAATATTACAAAGAGCCGCCAGAGAACGGAATGGTCATATTTTGCGGCGCCATATCCATCGGCGGGGATAAGACGGCCATGGAGACCATAGTGGTCGAGCCGCCACAGGTGATCACATCCTTTTCATACCGGTGCGGAAGCGCTTTCGAGTTAGATAAGCTGGAAGATATGCTGGTCGACAAAAAGACCTTCGGCCTTCTGGTCCTTGACAGGCGTGAGGCTACGATAGGCCTTTTAAAAGGTAAGCATATCACGCCCATGAGGCATCTGACGAGCACTGTCCCCGGCAAACAGAGAAAAGGCGGTCAGTCATCCCATCGTTTCCAGCAGCTAAGGCTCATCGCCATCAACGATTTTAACACGAGGATAGGTGATTCGGCCAACGACATCTTCCTGACCGTGGACCGTAACGACTTTCAGGGCATCCTCATAGGCGGGCCTACCCCTTCGAAAGAGGAATTCGTTAAGGGAGAATACCTGCACCACGAGCTCCAGCCGAAGATCATGGGGCTTTTTGACATAGCATACACGGACGAGTCAGGGCTGTCTGAGCTGATGGAAGCCGCGAGCGAAGTGCTTTCCGGGCTTGACGTCATGAAGGAGAAGAAGTTCATGGAGCGCTTCATGAAAGAGCTTGTAAGCGATAACGGCCTGGCGGCATATGGTGAGGATTCAGTCCGTCAAAACCTTCAGTTAGGCTCGGTAGAAGTGCTGCTTTTATCTGAAGACCTGAGAAGAAGCCGTATCACGATAAAGTGCCAGAACTGCGACTATACAAAGACGAGCACGATCAAGTACAGGCCGGGGGAGACGCCCACGGTATCCGACAAATGTCCGAAGTGCCAGTCCTCGTTAAGCATAGCTGATAAGGTCGACGTCGTGGAGGAGCTTTCGGTACTTTCAGACCAGATGAACACTCAGGTAGAGTTCATATCGACTGACTTTGAGGAAGGGGAGCAGCTCTTTAACGCGTTCGGCGGCATCGCGGCCATTTTGAGATATAAGACAGGGGTATGAAGAGGTATATTGATGTATCTGAAGTTCATCGATGAAGTGAATTCCGTAATGGGGGAAGCTGTCAAAAAGGCGGGATATGAGTCTGACGATATGTATCTCGGAGAGTCACAGCATGCTGACGTCAGCTCGTCCCTGCCGTTCAGGCTGGGCAAGGAGCTGAAGAAAAACCCGCGCGACATAGCCCTTGAGATAGTCGCCAGGATCGATAATAAAGGCAAATACATAGGCCGTATCGAGACTATAGGCCCTTACATAAATTTCTTTGCGAACGATATATACGTAAAGGATGCAGTGGAGGATGTCCTTGAAAAAGGCAAAACTTTCTGCTCGCTGCCGGATAATGGCATAAAAGTCATCCTCGAGCACACCTCCGCTAACCCGACAGGCCCGTTACACGTGGGAAGGGGCAGGAATCCTGTCATAGGCGATACGCTTGCCCGCATTTTGAGGAACGGCGGATACGACGTCGAAGTGCAGTATTATGTGGATGATATGGGTAAGCAGGTTGCGACGATCGTATGGGGTTATGATAATCTTGACCCAAAGGCTCTCCCCGCGCCCCAGATGGATAAGCCGGACCATGCCGTCGTAGAGGTTTACCGCGAAGCGACAGGGCGCATGAAGTCGGATGAGGCTGTCGAGAAAGAGATCTCCGGGATATTGAACAGGTACGAGCATCTCGACCCGGAGATAACGGAAAAGTTCCGAAATGTGGTCAACATCTGTCTCGAAGGTCAAAAGATGACTCTTGCGGAGATGAACGTATTCTATGACAATTTCGTATGGGAGTCGGAGTTCGTAAAGAACGGCTCGGTCGATAAGGTGGTCGAGGAACTCTCAAAGACCCCATATGCCCGGACAAAGGACGGCGCTCTCATGCTTGACCTGTCATCGTTCGGTATAGAAAAAGAGTTCGTCCTGACGCGTTCGGACGGGACCTCACTTTACACCACAAGGGACATCGCCTATCACATATGGAAGCTTTCGAATTGCGATAAGGCTATCAATGTTCTTGGCGAGGACCAAAAACTGGCCATGCAGAGGCTGGAAGCCACGCTGAAGATACTTGGCGTGAACAAGACACCTTCTATAGTGTTCTATTCATTTGTCTCGCTGCCCGAGGGAAGGATGTCGACGCGTAAAGGCGTCGTTGTCAACCTGGACGACCTCCTGGAAGAGGCGGTCGAAAGGGCATATATTGAAGTGGATAAACGCAGGAAGGACATCCCGGAAGAGAAGAAGCGCAAGATCGCAGATGCAGTGGGCATAGGGGCGGTCAGGTTCGACATCATACGTGTCGCCGCCGAAAAAACTATTACCTTCAAGTGGGAGCAGGCGCTGGACTTCGAGAAGCAGGGCGCCCCGTTCATACAGTACGCCCATGCGAGGACGTGCAGCATACTGGATAAGGCAAAACCCGGGAACTATGACCTGAGCATGCTCAAGGAAAAAGAGGAAGCAGCCCTTGTTAAAAAGATAGCGATGCTGCCTTATGTGATAAAAACCGCCTCAGACGAACTGAAGCCCCACATCGTCGCGACCTATGCGAGGGAACTGGCCGAGACTTTTAACCAGTTCTATCGGTTCGTCCCAGTATTGAGCGCCGAGCCTGAGCTTCGCGAGGCAAGGCTCGCTCTTGTCGATGCCGCCAGGATCGCTCTCGCATGCTCACTTGAGATGCTGGGCATAGAGGCACTGGAAGAGATGTAAAATTAAAAAAAAAATAAATGAGTCCGGGATGTCTCATGCATGATCCCGGATCTTAGCCTTTATTTCTTTTTAATGAATTTCTTGTAAACTTGCCACGATATCTTTAAGAGCAGGTACAATATTGCCAGTCCTATCGCTATGTATAATATTATGGGTATCAGATAGCCCGTCAGCACGACCAGCGCGCCCAGCATCGACACGAAAGCCCTGGCAGCTTCACGGAAAGCGTCGTCTATGCCCCAGTCATAGGATACTACCGGTTCAGGTTCCATGATCTTTACCGTTATGGTCGAGAAATCTATTCTGGCGCTCAAATAGTTCAATTCGGCAGTGGTGCGCTCTATCTCGTACCTTACTCTTGAAAGTTCCTTCGACACCTGCAGGACATCGTCAACTGTCATGGCCCTGTTCATTATCTCGTTCAATTTTTCCTCTTCCAGCTTCAGGTTTTTCAGGCGTGCGTTCAGGTCTATGAACTGCTTTGTAACATCCTGTCCGGAGGACTGTTCATACTGGACCTTACCCAGTGTCTTGACCTGTGCAAGCGCAGGCTCGAACGCAGACTGCGGGACTTTCATCGTGATGGTCGTCGTATGCTTTCCATTATCCGAAAGGTACGTGCTTGATGATTCGATGTACCCTCCGTAGCCCGACGTTATCTCCCTGACCCTGTTTACCGCATTATCGTACTTATCCGTCTCGATATGTACGGTCGCGGTCATGATGACCTTTCTGTCGCTTATGTTAGTATACGCGTTACCGTAATCTGTCGATGTTTGCGAGGTCGACCCTGTAAGTGTCTCGCTTCCCTTGCTGGTGTCCGGCGCCGGATAAGGCGCCGAACTGCCGCCGTCATATGAAATGCCAGGGCTCTTGTCCGTATATGATTCCTGGCCCATACATCCGGAAAAAAGGATCGTCACGATTATGATCAATATAGCAAATGTCCCGGGGATATTACGATGTCTCATAATAATATGTATAATATTTGATTATTTAAAAATGGCTAAAGGTACGGGAAATTTCGTAGTCAATGACCTGAATACCGATAATAAGCGGAAAAATAGTTTTAGTGGTCTGTCAGATAGAGTATGGGTTCGTTGTTTTATATGGCTCTATCAGCCTGATGAGCTCCAGGAAAAAATTTATACGTTTTCAGCTTCCTGCCATGCGGGCTCGAATATGTGCTCCAGTACTTTTGAGCATGCGTCGCGGCTGTTTATCCAGAGCCCGAAATATGATGACGAGGTGGTGCGCGGAGGCTCACGTATGGCGAAGGCTACGAATTCGCCGTCAGCGACGATGAACCTTACGTCTCTCGAATACTCATGGCTTCTGACTTTCACACCCGCATCTTTTAGCGCCTTTATGCCCTCTTCGAGTTCAGGCTGGTGATATGTTATTACCCGTATGAGGACACCTCTGTTTGATGCTTCCTGTATCGCCCTTAATGTTTCTCCGTCCAGCCAGGTAAGCGAGCGGGTCACTATCTCTACCGAGTTCGAGGCCGATGCGATCCTTCCCGCCGTGAATGACGGGACTGCGGATACATCGTCATGTACGACCTCTATGGAAGTGTTTTTTGTATCGCAGATCGTGACAGCTGACTGCCTGTATGATGCTATCGACGAATTGATGTCCTCGATGTTGGCTGATAATAAATTCGTCAGCGATGACTGTATATTATCCATTAATAATATTTGTCCTTCCCTCTTTATCGCGCCCCTCCCCATGAGGGTGTACACAGCCTTTGATATGGCTGCCATTGACAGGTTCGTGTTGTTAAAGATATCTTCAAGACTGGCACGGCGACGGACTGCCATGTATGAGAATACTTCTTTACTGTCATCGTCAAGGCCCATCTTTTCGAGTATCTTTTCAAGACTTTCCATATCGTCGTCCTTCCATCGTGTATCTAAAAATATCCCGCTTAAAGTATAAAAGGGCATTGAGGGTCAAGTAATAAGGCAGAAATATTTATATTAATATAATTATAATAATACTTTCGTATGCTGACTAACCGGAGGTCGGGCATATCCCGTGTACGAGTTTTTATCCTGTTCGCCATAGTATTACTTCTCTCTCCTTCTCTATACATGGCAAAGGATGCCTGTATGTATGGCCTTGTCCCTGTATATGTTCATGTTAATGCCGGCGGCGATCCACTCTACAGCGGCGCTCCCGATGTCATTGTCAATGGATTAAATGCGAAGTATTATGACTGCGGCATTTATTATGTCGATCTTCCATTCGTGAACAATGATACGCTGATCAACGCCACCGTGACGTACAACGGATATGGGGTTACCGACTCTTCGCCCATGACAGGCTCAGGATCTGTAGACCTTTTTGTTAACTTCCCCGAAGACCAGGTTAACTATGTTATCAATGGCACGATCTATGGCCATGATTCATTCGGACGACATCCCTGGACAAATGAACATATCACAGTATCGGTCAACGGAGTAGATGCATTGGTGGATGGAGCTAATTATACTGCCGTCCTGAGAGCCCCGGATGAAGATGAGACTCTTAACATTACTGTAAAGCATGATTGCGGGCAGGTCCTCTGTGAAAAGTATGATAGGGTATCACTATCCTCGCAAGACCTGAATGTCGACCTTGACATTGATGTTATGGAAGTCTCCGGGGATGTATATTACTCGGACAGTCCTGCCGAGGACTCCGTACTCTTTGTGTATGTGAATGACAGGCCAATGGGTCCTATCACAGCAGCCTCAAAATATGATGATAGCGGAAAGAGGGTGGGACCGATGTTCTCGGTCAACATACCTGGCGCACATTGCGGGGACCATGTCCTGATAACCGCATCTAACGGGATCGCAAAAGGAATAGTCGCCCAGGATGCGATGGATAATAAGATGTTCCTGACGGTCAACCTTAAAAAGATCGATGTTTACGTTCCATATACGTGAGGTTAGTATCTACCTGCCATCCGAAAGAAATAATGAAAAACATTAACTAAAAAACCTGCTGGTATAAAATATAAAAAACTATTTGCCGATCTTCAATAAAGAAAATCGGCAGTCGACTCGTATTACGATCCGCTTACGTCGGTCTCGAACTCTTCATTGACGAAATCTTTCTTGACGCTGGTGTTCGCAGGCACGACGACTTCCGGCCATATCCTGACGTCCGAATGTACTGTGACATCGTTGCCGATCATTGTCCTGGGTCCTATCACTGTGCCGTTCTCGAGGATACAGTTCTTGCCGACCGTGATGTCGTTGTCCATGATGGTACCTGATACGGAGCATCCTGCGCCTATCTTGACCCCGTCATAGATATATGACGACAGTATGCGGGAATCATTACCTATGTGGCATGAGTTACCTATCGACGTGTACGGGCCTATGAGCACATTATCGCCAATGGCCGTATTCTCCCCGATATAGACGGGTCCTACGATAACGGAATTTTTACCTACCGATACGTTATTGCCGACATCCATGGGGCCGTTGAGCTTAGCGTTCTCCACAAGAAGCCTGCCGTGGATATATGTGCCCGGCATGTTTTCCAGCATCCATTTTTGGGCTTCACGGTAAGCCCTGGGGTTACCGACGTCTGTCCACTGTCCTCTGGCGAGCCATCCGCTGATGGTCTTCCCCTCTTCCAGCAGTTTCGGGAAAAGGTCTTTTGCGAAGTCATACTTTCTCTTGGGTATATAGTCCAGGATCTCCGGGCTTAGCGCATAAATGCCCGTCGATGCCAGGTTTGAGAATATTTCCCCCGGTCCGGGCTTTTCTTTAAACCTGTGTATCACGTGGTTATTGTCAAGATCGACTATGCCGAACTCTCTCGGGTCGTCTATACTTAAAAGCGATATCGTTACCATGCCGGACGACTTATTATGAAAATCATATAGCTCCCTTAAATTCAGGTTTAGAACATGGTCGCCGCCGACGACGAGAAAAGGCGTGTCGTCCAGGTACTTCTCGGCGTTCTTGACGCTTCCCGCCGTACCCATCTTTTCCTTCTCATAAACGTACTTAATGTCAACCCCAAACAGAGAACCATCGCCCAGATAATTCTCTATGACCTCTCCCATATAGCCAAGCGTCATCACTATCTCGTTAAAGCCATTCTTGGACAGGTGTTCTACAAGGTGGCCGACCGATGGCTTATTCATGATCGGTATGCTGGGTTTAGGTCTTTCGAATGTCAGTGGGCGAAGCCTTGTGCCCGTGCCACCGCACAAAATACATGCTTTCATTACTGGTAACCTCTCTACTATAAGGTCTAAATCAACAGTTGTCTCACTGTACGGCCGATCCATATGCTGGTGAAGCCTATGCCTCGCGAGGCGACCTTTACCGAAATATCGGGGGCGGCCTTTTATTATATATTGTACTTCACAACCATATAAGCAAGCGGTCGGGTAATGCAGTATTATCCTTTATTATTTATGGGTATATAAACATGTTTCGAATTAAGAAGCAAATAGTTGACTTATCTATATTATATTTGCAAAAAAATGGCTTAATATATAAAATAAATGTGCATGCCTTGCGTCAGGCGTATTTTTCCAGGTATGGGTCCACCCACTGCGACCACCACTGGACCGGGTTTTTTACGGGCACAAGATCATGATCGCAGCTGAATATCTCACCGTTATAAAAAACGAATGCTTCTTCCATCTGGTGCATCAGGTTCGATAAGAGCAGGTCATCTATCAACCGTTTCTCCCCGGTCAGTCTTAAAAGCCTTATCAGGTACGGTGTGTCTCTCGGCCAGACCACCTCTTCATGGTATTCGCTGTCGTTGAGATATACGTTCCTGCCGGAACATTTCACGACGATACCGAACGGGATACTCCATTTCGTCCTTAGCAGTCTTTCCTTTACAATTCTCGAAATGCTCTCTAATTCCCTTAATGTGAACACATCCATACCGAGCAAGGATGCTGCCACCACACCCGGGGAGCCAGGGGTGTCATCTGACCTGCAGCCGAGCACAAAATCGTCTGTGGTCACCAGATCGTAAATATACCCTCCTTTAGCGTTAAAAAATACGGGCTTATAAGAGCGCAGGGCTTTGTAATAGAACATCTTACACCTGTCACTCAGCTTGAAATCCCTGATAAATTTACTGAAAAGCCATCCGGATTCCAGTGCCCTTATCCATTGAGCGTTTATCTCCGGCAGCAGGAATTTTTGAAGGTTCAATTCCTCAGTTGCGCCCAGGCTGATGAGTTCTTTTTCCCATGCCTCATTGACCCGGATCGGCAAATTGTATCCGTCAAGGTCCCGTCTCCCGTCAGTCCACGAATGCCACGACGGAACTCTTAAGAGGCCTTTCTGCCCGGCTATCGGTGCACCGTCCGGTGCCAGGGTCGACCTGGTCACGCCCCTCAGGTATTTTGAAAACGCCGAGGCCGATTCTCTGGCCAGCTCATCATCATTTGTATCCCGGACCACTTTTCCGGCAAGGATAAAAGCGAGAAGTGACGCATCGGCACTGTTATAGCTAAGCGGCGGGCCGGTCTCGCGAGGCGATACAAGGTTGGGGATCCTTCCGTACGCATCCTGTAGCTCATAAGACCTCAGGAGTATGCGTTTAATATCGTCAGTTCCACTGATCTTTTTTATGGTGTTATAGTTACTTAGAAGCCCCTCGAACTGATCCCTGAACCAGACCGTTTTAAACCAGAAATCCCCCGCTTCCTGAAAAACATGCCCGTCTATTTCCATACCGAACTTCGTCATCGCTATTGCCCTTGCAAGTATGGCCTTTTCATGATCTGAAGGCAACGGGTCGCTGAACAGTTTACTTTTTATGGAATTTGCATCTGTCAGGTCTTTTAACGGGCCTTTATCGTTATCCTGTCTAATAAGCCTGATAGCATCCCGCTCGCTGCCGGCGCATGAAAATCTCAGCGAAGCGGATCTTCCTTTCTTTTCGAATTCGTATAACGATAGTATCGTCCTGGTCTCCGGCACAAACGTTATATTTCCGTCTATCTTCGCCCTGTACCCGGAACCCAGCTTATATTTCCAGTCGATCTCAGTCCTGGATTCGATAATTTCCGACCCTTCGGCAAAAATACAGGATGAAATTTCATCCTTACTTACGGTGACTATGTCGGAGCTCATGCCATGCTTATGGGACCCCGGAGCAGAACCGTCATACATGAACCTTATGTCAAAAAATGGCTGGAAAATGATGGCCGTATCCTTCCCTTCAAAGCCCTGGATAGAGGCATTTACTATTCCCGATGCTCCGTCCGTGTCATAAAGATAATAGGACACTTTTAACCTGCCGTCATCGGCTCCATAAATGTGATCACATACCCACGGCGAAGCTCTCACGGAAAGCGGCTCGAGCTTCACATACCTGTTCTCTACCTTCAGGCCGGTCGCGATCGTATCTATAAATTTCCAGTATCTGTTTTTTATGATGGAGTACATGCCCTCGTAAGGATAGTCCCTGTTAGGCGAGATCTTATCGTATACGGGGCAAGAGAACACTGAGTGGGATAGCGTTGCATATTTTCTTTTTAAAATAACGTGCTTTGTCCTGGAGCCTCCTCCAAACAAGTCTTCTACCGGCTCCATCTCGACAGAAAGATCATCATCCATTGTTTATTATATTTATATGGTATGTATAAATGCATACCGGAACTTATTCCCTGCCGATGACGGATATCCGTGCAGAAAAATCTACTGGCATAAGATCGATCATAAAATGATCTCTCCGGGGGAACCATATAACTCTTTGAAAAGATTACTGATGTTTTGACAGGGTATGATCTCACAGGTTGATAAAGTATATTATTGGCTTCATTTATCCAAAAAACTCGGATTTAGCCTTTTCATACATTCAATATCCGAGAAAATTATAAATATATGCAATACTAACCTATAATTAGTAACCCTTAGGAGGGAAAAAGTATGAGATACATCTGGGATCCGTTTGACGAATTAAGAAAGATGCAATATAAAATGAGCAGAATTCTAGGTGAAATGCCAGAGCTGATGGAGCCTTCAGAGATGCTTCCGAGTACCGAGTCCGCCCAGGTCCCTTATGTGGACGTGCTTGAAAGGGAGAACGAGATCGTAGTGACCGCGGATCTTCCCGGTGTAGATAAGAAAGACATAAAGCTCAACGTCCAGGACAACACACTGGAGATCAGCGCCGAGAAGAGGGTCGAGAAGGAGGTCAAAGAAGAGGGATACATAAAGCGCGAACGCGCATATGACCGGTTCTACAGGACTATCCTTTTACCGACAGGTGTAGACTTTTCTAACTCCAAAGCGTCTTTCAATAACGGCGTATTGGAGATAGTCATGCCGAAACTGGAAGAGACCAAGAAGAAAACCATTCCAATAAGTTGATCCTAAAAGATATTCTCCAGGGTGAATGGCTTATCGCATAACGATGAGTCCACTTCACCTTCCACATCCCTTACTGTCTTAATATGATCCCTTTATCCTGTTGATCATATCCCCTTTAGCTTCGATAGATTGAGGACATCTATCAGGCATGTCATATCTGGTTCCATGAACTATGGCCGGCATATTTTCAAAGCCTTATCGTCCCTCATATGCACGTCATCTTCAGGATGGCAGGACTGCCCGGTTTAGCGATGAACGTGCTCAAAATTCTCGCTGATTTTGACCATAACTTTAACTTATCTTAATGCTAGTAATAGCATATATCAGGTATAATTCTATTTACAAGTTTTACGCCTTATAATGGGTGGAATTTTCAACATGAACTTAGAGAGCTCGGAAATAAAACAAAGGATCAAAGAAATGATAACAGACGGCATAAGCGATGAATATTTTAAGATATTGAGGGAACTCAAGGGTAGTTACCGGCCGGATGACATCGCAGCCGCAGCCATCGCGCTCTATGCGGAGCAGGGCGGAAAAAAGGACGTACGCAGGAGGACTCTAAAAGTCACAGAGTTCGTTCCGTTAAAATCTAAAGAGCACCTTTTAAGGTCCGTAAAGAAGAAAGAGGCTGAACAAAAGCCATCGATCAGGCCCAAAATGCAAAAAGAACTGGTCAAGGCCCCTCATAAGAAAGTAGCCCCCGGCACACAGCATCCCTCGAAGACAAGCCCTCAGGGAAAAAACATAAGCCCCAAGCGCCATTCCGGAAAGGGCGGTAAGCCTCAGGGACGGGCTTAAAATATTCATGATACAGGCATCACTTGAACTGCCTGTAACCCACTATTTTTTGTCATTATAATATTTAGATGGTATAAGCCTCTTTATGCGGAGCATGGGCTGGCAGGCCATACAGGCAGACAGTGATCCAAAAATGATCGGCAAGTACCTCGCCCATAAAGATCCAGCAGGGCCTATTTTTTGTTTTCGCTCAATATGTCCCGGATCTTTGCTATCGCATTGTCCATTTCCACAATTATGCTACCGAGGCCTGCCCTTGAGCCTGCGATCAGGACCAGCATGGCTCTTTCTCCTGCGCCCATTATGACAAGCTTACTCTCGTCAGTCTCCACTATCAGACGGTCAGGCACGCCCTGGTTCATCTCGAGCGTTGCGGTTTCCGCAGCCCCGAGCATCGTGGCCGCCATGATCGCGAACGTCTCAGCATGGACGTCCCCCGGCATGTTCGAGGTTATTAAAAGACCATCCCGTGATACGATCGCAAGGGCCTTTATGTCTCCCGAACCTCTCAGGTCATTTAAGACCTTGTCAAGCTTTTCTATCGCCCCGGCCATCTATCTAACACCTACTATCTTTTTTATAATGATGTCTATCGCCTGCGCTACGTTCATGTTGTTCGAGGCGCTCACTCTGACGATCGGTATATCCTCCGGGAGATTGATCTTTTTCCTGATCTTTTCAGTATCAAGCGCATCTTCCAGGTCCTGCTTGTTGGCAGCTATGATATACGGCACGTCTTTTGTTTTGGAGATGTTTAGCATCTCCACCGCCCTTTCAAAAGACTTAGGGTCAGTCGAGTCAATTACGACAATGATCCCAAGCGCATCCTTGGCTATGTTCTTGATTATGGGATTAAAGCGATCCTGGCCGGGAGTTCCGAACATGTCTATCGTGAAACCCTTTAGCATGACATGAGCGTAATCAACTGCGACGGTCGTGCCCATTCTGTCCACTGAAACTGATTTATCCGACGATAACGACGCAGCGGACCTGATAAATGTGGACTTCCCCGCGCCTTTAGGCCCCGTGACAAGTATCTTGGGTATGTGGACCTTTATGCCGCCGGGCTTGACTACCTTGAAAAGCGTGGGGAACTCCGGCGGCTTCGACCAATCGCACGTATACAGCTTGAAATACTGACCGTAACCTGATTCACCGCCGATCCTGTCGACCACCACGGATGAGTTGCAGAGCCCTTTTTTGACCTGTTCGACCAGCTCCGGCGGATATCCGTAATCGGTGAAATTATACACCACGATCCCCCCGTTAAGGACGGCCATCTTATTCCAGCGCTTTATGGATTCCAGGACTTTATTGATGTCCGGAATGCCGGGACCGCCGCCGCACGTATCCAGTATGGATGAAAGCGATGAGAAAACTATCATGTCACCCGGCGAGATCGAATCTATGATGCCTGTCATGGCATCGTCTATGGATTCTATGCTCTCGGGGTCTTTAACGTTAAAAGGCTCGGTTGGCGAAGCACCTATCAGCGAGGAATAAGCGTCGACAATGGCGAACCTGGAAGCATAAGGGATAAGGTCCCATCCGTATTCCCGGAAGTTAGACCTGATAAGGTCGGGGGAGCTTTTACTTGTGACATAATAGCAAACCCCATTATTGATAAGGTTAGTATAGGCGACTTGCATTCCGAAAATGTCCACGTCTACGGTCGGGGGGCCATAAAATATAATGGTCTTTCCGATCGGGAGGCCTCCCTTTAAATATCCGTCCAGGGTCGGTATGCCTGTCTTAATCATCTTTCACACCCCTGATGACCGCCATATCATTCACGACCTCGTACTCGAACCATCTGGTCGGCCTCGGTGTCAGCCCCGCAGCTCTCATATAATAACTGTCATTCTCCACTTTGACCTCTATGACGCCATTGAAAAGCTGTTTTAAAGTGGATATTGTCTGTTCGTCGTGCATGCCTTCTTCCACTACATAGACTCCCAGCGCCTTAATAGCCGTCACTCTTCCGGAAAAGACGTGCATGAATCTAAAAACGGTCTGAAGGTTCGAATACATCAGTATCGTCGAGAGCGAATTGATACAGAGCCTGACGTCCTTGATATTTTTATGCTTGCCGAACTCCTCTATGAACTGGCTGATGCGTACACCGATACCTGTCAGGTCTACGGGACTGGTAGCCCTCTTTATGCTTGGGGTATCATTACTGCCAAGCCCCAGGCTTTTTGAGATACAGTCCACTATGCCAATATTATTGATCTTTCCCTCTCCCTCCCCGGAAAATTTTTCAATGACACTTTCACCGGGGACTTTCGTGGTAAGGAAAATGACGCCCTCCTCCGAACTGAGGCCTGCTGCAATAATGTTGTTCAAGATAGAGTCCTTTCCGCTCATCGGGGGGCCGATCAACATGATATTAGCGCCTCCGCTAATGCCTCCGATGGCTTCGTCCAGCTCTTTTAAACCCAGATAATACTTGTGCATTTTGCTCATTTACCCGAACGTCTTCTAAGTAATAATGTAAGGATTTTCGTATATATTTAACTTGACATGGGCCGAGTTTAATGTTATGATAGTAATGAAAATCGATATCTTTTCTATTATTTTCCTTTATTTGAATTAAGTGTTTTCACAAAAAATGTTCTGATAGCTTTTATAAAAACAGGCTTCAGAATATTCGTGAGTATAGGATAGTAAGCCCCCTTATGTTTATGGCCTTGCGGCCGACGGCATTCATCTTAGCGCTTTTACCGGGGCCCGGGGCTGGATTCCCTTAGACCCGCTTTAGCTTGCACCCACAAGGATTGGCCGTTTCATCGGTTTACGGGCGACCTCTCCGTTACCGGATCATCGCATTTGCCCGCGACCGTGCCGTTTCTGTGCCATTGCCACGACTCTCGCCGTATGCCCTTACGGACATTTGTGCATCCAGACGGTGGGGGGACTTTCCTCACCAAATTGGCGGCAGCCGTCCCTCCTCTCTCACGAATATTATTTTCTGAAATCCTGGTATCCACCTAAGTTCGTTGACCTATTATATAAATATTTGCTAGCTACCCTTTTCCATCAATATATTTTTTTAGCCGGATAACATATCATTGATATATGCTGAGCATCGAAGAAGGCACTCTAGCGGTCAGGACCGCAAGAAAGGTCATAGAGGAGTATGTCAGGACTAACAGTGTACCCGAAGTAGAACTTCCCCGCCCGTTCGATGAACTGTCGGGCGTTTTTGTGACGCTGAAGAAGTCCCATGACCTCAGGGGTTGTATCGGCTACCCGTATCCGGACGTCCCGTTAAGGGAGGCGCTGGTCGACGCGGCGATACAGGCCGCCACTCAGGATCCGCGTTTTCCGAGGGTCAGGTCGGCGGAAATGGACAAGATCAATCTTGAGGTCACAGTCCTTTCCGAGCCGGAGCTTTTACGGATAAAACCCCTGGAAAGGCCCGAACATATCGTTATAGGCAGGGACGGGCTGATAATAGAGTACGGACTTTACAGGGGTCTATTATTACCACAGGTCCCCGTAGAGCAGGGCTGGAATGTCACCGATTATCTTGAAAATGCCTGTATGAAAGCAGGGCTATACCCTGACGCATGGGTGGACGACATGACAAAAGTGTATACTTTTACAGGCCAGATCTTCGAGGAGACTTCCCCGCGCGGTGAAGTGGTGGAAAAGAGATTTGATGAAATGCTGGAAAGGTGCGAGACACGAGATTAGATCAAAAATAGACTAATGGCACATGGGACAAACTTTAGGTAACAGGCCGGATCATACAGCCATTACCCTGGTCCGGTCCTTTATGCCATCAAGCATTTTTAAGTGTCCGCCTATCTCCTGGCGACTATTATCCTTATCCTGTCCGAAGCGTTCTCGGCATGGCCTGCCACCCACGCAAGCTCCTCTACGAGCTCTACAAGGTGGTATACCCCGATAGTGCCAAGCGCCTCCTCGTTCTCATAGATCGTCTTAATGGTCTTGACCCTGGCAACGTCTACGTTGTGCTTATGGGTATCGACTTCGTTGATGATGCTCTGTATCTCCTTTACTCTCTTAGAGGAGAATGAAGAATCAAGCAGGTTAACGATCTTTCCGACTGCGTCGACATGAGCGTTTACCGTGATCATGACCTCGCTCTCAAGGTTCAGTACTGCTTCCTTTACTGCAGGCGTGATGTTCACCTTTTTTATCCAGAGCATTTGCGACACTATCTCTGCGCTATTGGCAATGTCATCCTGCTGCTTTAAGAAGTTGATGATGTCCGCCCTGTCAACCGGCATGAGTAAAGTCGAGGGCATGTTTTCACGAATGGTATGTTTTACGTGATCGGCAGCATGCTCCAGAGTACTGATCTCTTTAAAGAGCGTATCCACTTTTGCCTCGTCACCGTCCAGGTATGCCTTGACCGCCTCGTCCATCTTCATTGCGGTAAGCCTGACCTTCTCCGCGTGTTCGTTTAGCGGCCTGAACGGCGACCTCGCAAAGAGGTCCATTATAGATTTTAGCGTATCCGTCATATTCCCACCAGCATTAATACGTAGTATGATAAGGCTGCAGCGATTGCCGCGACGGGTATGGTGAGCACCCATGCCATTAATATATTTAAGACCACCTTCTTATTTAATACTCCGGTACCTCCACTCATGACGGTACCGACGACGCTAGAAGATAGTACGTGTGTCGTACTTATAGGTGCCCCTATGTGAGAACCTACTGCGATGGTCAGGGCAGTGGCCGTTTCCGCCGCAAATCCCTGTGAGGGCGACAGCTCTTCCTTTCCGATACGCTCGCCGAGCGTCCTGATTATTCTCCATCCGCCCATGGCAGTCCCCAGGCCTATGGCCAGTGCACAGGCTATTATCATCCAGGTCTCAATGATCGGCTCGCTGTGCCCATATGTGACGGCGACGAACATGGCTATTATGCCCATGGTCTTTTGAGCATCGTTAGAACCATGGCTCAGGCTTACTGCCGCTGAGGACAGGATCTGTATTTTCTTAAATATCGAATTGCTTTTTTGCTTATCCATCCTGGATATGACATAACGCCCGATGATCAGCATGAACACCAGGCCCAGAACAACGCCGACCACCGGTGATACAAGGAGTGCGAGTATCACTTTAGTTAATCCGCTCCACTTTACCCCTGCAAAACCGATGGCAGCCAGTCCGCTGCCAACGAGGCCCCCTATCAAAGCATGCGATGAGCTTACAGGGAGTCCATACCACCATGTTAAAAGATCCCATAATATCGCACCCATCAGGCCAGCCATGACCATCTCTATAGTCAGGAATTCCGAGGGTATGATACTTGTAGCGATAACTTTTGCAACTGCAGTGCCCAGTAAGAACGGGCCTATCATGTTCATTAACGCTGCAATGCTGATAGCGACCTGGGGGGGAAGGGCTTTAGTATAGATGACTGTGGCCACCGAATTGGCCGTGTCATGAAAACCGTTCATCATGTCAAATGCGAGGGCCACCAATATTGCGATGACCATTAATATAAATGGGTCCATTATTCTTCCCCGTAATATATATGTCTATATTGGATTATCACTTCTAAGACTATGGCATCGTGTATAATAGTTGCTATATAACAATATATATTCTATATAGAAATTGCTTATTTGTCATGGTTTTTACTGTTGCCGTTTTTATACGTGGAAAAATTATTTTTGCATATTTTTGGACAATTATACATGAATATATAGAACTCAATATTCAACTTATCGATCGAAAAAAGACCCGGATCGCCAGGCATTTTTAAAAAGGCCGTTAAAGATCCACTAATATTATATTATGATACTATATCAAGGGCAGTAGCATTAAAAAAGATGATCCTTCGCACATTTGCGTAACCAAAGTTATATATTTCCGTACGAAAGTCTCTACCTTGATGTACGGGCTGGTAGTAGAGAACGCAAAGGTCTGTTTTGACGATAATATCGTGACCTGCTCCATAGGCATTGATGGCGGCAAGATCAGGAAGATAGCCAAGATAATCAAGGGCGAAGAGACTTACGATGCCCGGGGGCTACTCGCTCTGCCCGGCGCCATAGACACACATGTGCACTTCCGGGACATGGAGCAGGAGGAAAAGGAGACCTGGGTCACAGGCTCACGGTCCGCGCTCTACGGGGGAGTAACCACTGTTATAGATATGCCGAACACGAGCCCGCCCACTTTTGACAGAGATTCTTTTGATATGAAGCTGGCTATCGCTAAGAACAGCTCGATGATCGATTTCGGGATAAATGCCGGAGTATCCACAGACCTGGACGAACTGCCCAGGCTATGGAAAAAGGGCGCGATGGCATTCGGCGAGATATTCATGGCGAAAAGCACCGGAGGGTTTAACGTCGATGAGGATACGCTGCGCGATGCGCTGAGGATGATCTCAAAGATGGGCGCGACGGCCAGCATCCACGCGGAAGATGAAGCCCTGCATGAGGAATTGAAGAAAGCCCTAAAAAATGATACAAGCCCGTCGGTCCACTCACAGATGAGGCCGGTGGAATCCGAGATCAACGCCGTCATGGGGGCAATCAGACTGGTAAAAGAGACCAGGGTGGCCATGCATCTCACCCATATAAGCACGGCTAAGACCATAGAGTTGATAAAAGGGGAAGGCATAACCTGCGATGTCACGCCGCATCATCTGCTTTTACACATGAAGCACTGGGATAAGCTCGGCGCCAGGGCCAAGATGAACCCTCCCATAAGGCACGACAGGGAGATCAACGCACTCTGGGAAGGCGTGAATGACGGCTCTATCGACGTTCTTGCTTCAGACCACGCTCCTCATACGAAAGAGGAAAAGGATACGGATGTTAGGTCTGCCCCGTCCGGGGTGCCGGGCGTGGAGACCATGATGCCGCTGATGCTCAAAGCGGTGTACGACAGAAAGCTGTCCCTGAAGAGGCTCATCGATATGGCCTCGGAGAACCCCGCTCGCATTTTTGGCATAGAAGGAAAAGGCAGGATACAGGAAGGGTATGATGCGGACATAATGTTCGTGGATATGAGCGCGGTGAAAATGATCACTGCCGCTGACCTGCACAGCAAAGCCGGATGGACGCCTTTCGAGGGCTTCGAAGGTATATTCCCTGTCGCAGTGATGCAGCGCGGCAATATACTGCTCGACGGAAAGGAGTTTTATGCAAAGCGCGGGGACGGGAATTTCCTGAGGGGAAAAGGCTATAGGCCTCACAGCATCAAGGGCATGAAGAAAATGCTCGCCGGGAGATCCGGAAAATAGACTTTATTTCCCAATTTTAATGAAAATACGGCCAAATATATTATAACAAAACTTATATAAAGTAGTACACTACCATATATACATGCTCTCTACGAGGACGGGCGTGAATTCATCAGTCAATGAGCTTTTATGATCGCCTGTGCATAAGGGGAGCTAAATTCACAAATCGTGTTGTAAGGTCCTTGCCTGAGTTATTGGGTAACCCTATCTGTGAAGGACAAGACAACCTCAACGCGGTATATTTCAAACCCCCGGCCACGAGGGTAACTGGGAAGGACAGCGAGATTACTCATTGAGGATGATCTCCCGGAGTTAGTGACCAGGGGATATTTAAAATTACAATAAAAAATTTCGTTATTTCCTTTTTGTGATTTGTTTTGTTTTCTTTGTGGCAAATCCAGTATGGGATCTTAGCACTGGATAACGATACGCTTGTAGATATGTCAGCTCACAGTAACCAAAATGTTTTTATCTTTCACCCGCGACTTTCTTTCTGATGTCATTCGAAGATGCCATTAAGCCTGTCAAGGACGGCGTCGTTATCGACTTCGAAGTGACACCGGGCGCAAAGAATCCTGCGATGCCCAGCGGTTATAACGTCTGGCGTAAAAGGATCGAGGTAAAGCTTCGCTCCCCTCCCGAAAAAGGGAAGGCTAACGAGGAACTAATAAGCGCGCTATCCGGATTGCTGAACGTCAAAGCGGCCTACATAGAGATAATGTCAGGAAGCACGAACCAGTGGAAGTCGATAAAAGTAACAGGCGTCAATGCCGATGACGTCGCAAAATGCTTTAGAGGAAAACTGTAATGGACGATCGTGAGCGCCTCGAGGAGATACAGGCACTTATCGACGAGATAGCCGATCGTGCAATGCACGGGGCGACGATACTTGTTGAAGGTAAGCGAGACAGAGATTCGCTTATCTCGCTGGGAGTCCATGGGGACATAGTGATGACGTCCCAAAAGCAGCTATTTAACCTCGCGGAGGAACTGGCCAGGGAGAAGAAGGACATAGTTGTCCTCACTGACTGGGATGAGCGAGGCGATGAAGTAGCGCTTCAGATGGAGACATACCTGAAGGCAGACGGCGCGCGTCCGGACTGTGATCTGAGGTCGTCTCTAAAAGACCTTGTTAAAAAAGAGATAAAGGACATAGAAAGTTTATACAAATATGTTCAAAGGCTTAAGGAAGTTTGTTCCAGTAAACCACAACATTATTAAACTTTCATGACCAATTTAAAACAAGGTAATAACCTATACGATTATATCTCGCGCCAGAGGGAAAGTGGCGCCTGATATGCGACCGGTAATAGGAGATCACTATTAACATCAAAGCGGAAATCCATAAAACACCGATTTAAAATAGTCAGGTAATAATCATCATTCATCATACTTCACAGGAACGGAATGGCCTGTATGCGGAAAGGGCATATGACCGTTCGACTGAGATATATGAACATATGTCGATGGTTTCATCAGACCTCTCATTCCATCCATATGTCAGGGGAGCATGCATACTTGATATGCGTGCGCTAAGACCTTGTTTGATTGCCCTACTATTTTAAAGAAGGTTTTTGAGGATTTCAATAAGTGTTTAAATAATTTAAGGAAGTGTTTAAAAATGGAAGAATCTGACACAACAAAATATGTCATTCATGCTCACATCAACGCCGAAGGCGTCGTGGAACGCCCGGACGTTGTCGGAGCAGTATTTGGCCAGACAGAAGGCCTGCTTGGCGCAGACCTGGATCTGCGTGAGCTTCAGAAGACCGGAAGGATCGGGAGGATCGAGGTCAATATAACTTCAAAATATGGAAAGTCCAGCGGTAACATACTTATACCGTCAAGCCTGGACAAGGTCGAGACGTCCATCCTGGCAGCCGCCCTTGAGACCATCGACAGGGTAGGCCCGTGTATCTCGAAGATCACCGTCACGAAGATCGAGGATGTGCGTTCCTCGAAAAGGAAGCAGATCATCGACCGTGCAAAGCACATACTGACGGACATGTTCGACAACACCGTACCGGAGAGCCAGGAGATCACCGACGCCGTGAAACAGGCAGTCCGCGTAGAAGAGGTAACGTTCATAGACAACCTCCCCGCAGGCCCGAACGTGATAGACTCCGACGCAATACTCGTCGTGGAAGGACGGGCAGACGTGCTTAACCTGCTAAGGTACGGCATAAAGAACGCAATAGCGGTAGAGGGTACCAACGTCCCGCAGCTTATTGCCGAGCTGAGCAAGAAGAAGACCGTCACTGTATTTACGGATGGCGACAGGGGAGGAGAGCTCATTCTCAAGGAATTGCTCCAGGTCGCTGATGTGGACTATGTCGCAAGGGCTCCGGACGGCAAGGGCGTAGAGGAACTGACGCAGAAGGAGATCATCAAGTCACTCCGCAGCAAGGTGCCTGTCGAGCAGGTAGTCGAAGTCCCGCGCAGGCGCAGGGGCGCAGCACAACAGCAGGCCGAGGCCAAAGGCGAAGCAGCAGCCGCAACCAATGCAAAGGCGGAAGCAGCTCCGCAGCAGCAACAGGCCCAGCCACAGCGTGAGTACCAGCAGCGCGAGTACCAGCAGAGAGAGTACCCGCAGCGCGAGTACCAGCAGAGAGACTCGCGCGAGAGGCAGGAACGCGGAGAGACCCCGAGGAGAAAGAGCCTGAGAAGGTCCGATGAGAGGCCTGAGCGCCCTGAGAGGCGCGAGCAGAGGGAACCGCGCCAGGAACAGCAGCAGGCCCCGGTTAAAAAGGCGGAGCCGAAAGAAGTAGGCGAGTTCTCGGAGATCATGAACGAGCTCACCGGCACGCTCAGCGCAAAGCTCCTGGACGCTAACAAGAACGTCGTCTCGAAGGTTGCTGTCCGCGATCTCGCGAACACGCTCAAGGAGACCACTGCAGAAGTCAAGAGCGTAGTCTTTGACGGTGTCATAACCCAGAGGATGCTTGACATCGCCGCAGAGAAGAACCTTGATTACGTCGTGGGCGTCAAGATGGGCAGCATAGTAAAGCAGCCCGCAAATGTTAAAGTAATAACCACCGAGTAAATTATACTCGGTACCCTTTTCTTTTTATAATTGGATCATCTCATTCTCCCGGCCTGATAGTGGATCATATGCTCGTTGTCTTAAGGTATCATAGAATTGACATCAATGCATTTCTTAAAAAGGCTCTCAATATTTTTTAGAGTGATTTACCCGAGGTTATCCTGTGTGATAGATGTTCATCGGATGTTAAGCTATCATTTTAATGCCTTTGAACCTTTGACCTTAAAAAAATTTAGTGATATCGTGTTTTTGTGTCATTAGAGTTTACCCGGACGGGAAAAGACCTGATAGGCATAATCTCAAAAAACGTAAATGATCACCTTAAAATAAATGCGGGGTCTCATGAAGGCTTTCAATATGGGCCGGACGACTCCGGAAAATTTGATCATTGCGATATTATTGACCGGATTTAATTTAAACAGCCATTAAGCGTCAAATATATATCTTTTTAGGGCTTTCACCAACAACTATAAACTTTTAATCGCTTTAAACTACTCCACTTTATTAAGTAATACTCATGATGGGGGTTCTTTATGCAAAAAGAAGAATTGATATACTTACATACCACTCTTGTGCAGGTAAAAAGATTTTTAGAATCAGAGGGCGTTGAGGCGGACTTTAGCCGATATGAAAGCTTACATATTAGCCCGGTACATGTGCACAGGAGCAAGACCGACCATATGAACGCGATCTTTGTGCTCAGCGATGAAATCGGGCGTGCGATAAACCCCGGAAGAGACAACACGACCATAATCGGAAAGAAAGATAGAAAGCTAAACCTGCTCGGGGTCAAAGAAAAAGGGTTAGCTGATCTAAGGGCTTGATCATTACGTATGCGCTTTCGCCGTTCTTATAATATCCATTTATGATCCCGACGAACCGGAACCCCATCTTGAAATAAAAGGTCTGTGCAGCCAAATTACTGCTGCGCACCTCAAGCCTTACCATATTCGTGATCCTTCTTACCGACTCGATAAAATAGTTCGCCAGCATGCTCCCGATGGTCTTCCTTCTATACTCTTGCTTGACCCCCAGAAGTAATATCCTCGCTTCATCCATGAGCACGACCCCTATCAGGTAACCGCAGACGACGCCATCGCATTCCGCGACATAGAACCCATCGATCGGGTATCTTTCTATCATGGAATATAGTATTGGGCTGGGCTCATGAAAGATCTCCTCTTCAAGCTCTATCACTGCACGGGTATCCTCGGGTTCGAACGGCCTTATGTCTATCAGCCATATCACCTTGAATAACTATATACTGCTATACTAATTATATTGACGCTGATGGATATAACAGGTTATCAGGACATCGCCGATTTTATAAGATCGAACTATCCTTCCGGGTCGCGTATCGTCGAGGTCGGCGTCGGCAGACACCCTGAGGTAGCGCTGCTGCTGAAAAATGACTTTGATGTCATCTGCACAGACATACACGAGGAAGGCCCGCACGGGTTAAATTATGTGCGGGATGACATATTCAACCCTGACATGGGGATATACGAAGGCGCATCGCTGGTGTACTCTATCAGGCCTCCGGTGGACATGCAGGACTCCATCGCCGCAATAGCAAGGAAATGCGGGGCCGACCTCATCATAAGGCCGTTCTCCACAGAAAAGACGGACCTAAGAAAATATTTCCGGAACTTTAGATGTGTGAACTACAAAAGCGCCGTATTCTTCTATTATAAAAAAGATTAGCAGGGATCATGCTTTATAGGGACTTACGGCGGCCATTGACCGCATCGTAAGCAGCTTCCTTTACGCTTTTATAGATATTTCCATCATAAAGACAATATCCTTGTAGCCCGGTACCGATTATTCCAAGCCGGTCCCCCGACAGTGACCGCATTATAAACCCCATGTCTGATACGGCACAATTTTCGAAATAATTGCCCTTATCCTCTATCGACCCTTTTTCAACGCCATCGATCATACAATCTAACAAGAACTCTTCATTATCTTTATCTATCCTGTAAAACCGCCTATACGACCCTGCTCCTGCCGGACCTCTACAGGAATTGTCCCCCAAGAAAATATACTTCTTCCCTTCGACAGAACATTCCTTTGCGGCCTGTATCGATGTGTATACAGAATAGCCTGCAGCTATCATAATGTAGAAATTTTTCAAAACGTCAAGAGCCGCCTCATTATATATCGGGAACAACGTGGCGATGCCGCAGGTCGAACTCTTTCGGACCATGCATGCGCCCTCTTCATAACTGGAATCCGTACATAAAAAGAACGCCGAAGCATCTACCACATCCATGTCAGAGGCCTTTACAAACCCGTCGGCACACATAAAACCTTGAGCATTATGTCTCCCGATGAATTGCACAAGCCCGTAGCCGGAAGCGAACGTATCCTTAACATCTTCAACATCGGCTTTCATGAGCAGATCTACCTTTAGATCAGTTTTGCTCAGAGGCTCGCAAATATCTACGACAGCTTCTTTCATGAACTCATCATTACAAATTATGGCCACCCTTCGCTTTCTTTTAGGTCTGGTATAATTGCTCTCGCTATATTCCGATGACGATAAACCGGATTTTATGGCATCTACCGGGTATCCGTCGCCCGGCCAGTGATTTGAGCGGGCATCATATAATACCGGTAAACAAACTTCATTCTTATCCGAATGCCCTAGCACGGGCCCACTTATAATTTTTGCCGGAGCATGACTGGATAAAAATTTTTTTATGGATAACATTATCGCGTCTCTATCCGTTAGCCGGTAACTTCGTGCAGAATGGATCGCGGACATCACGGGTAACAGTAATGGTAACGACCTGACCGACGCAGGTAATGGGTTTAAATATGAAGCCATATGCCATACAGGTATGCCTTTTAGCACATTTTCAATTTCAACGCCGGAATACAGTGCTAACCTGTCTTGCATGCTCATTGAAAATATCTCCGTGGGAGATCTGTCGAAAAGGTTTAACAGATCTATACCGTGGAAATATTTTCCCGTCATTGCCGCACATCTTACCGCACAGTCCATGTTGAACATTAGCCTGATCATTCCTGCCATATCGGTCTCAAATTCAGGCCACTTCGATAATCTTATCCGATCATGGCCTTTTAGCTCTATGGATGGCGTCTTATCAGTCTCAAGCGCGGCCCCGAGATAATAAGCAAGGGGTGAGGCGGAATATATGTATTTCAGGTCTTCTGGCAGTCTTATCACAATATCTGCGTGATCCGGTCCCAGGATGCTTCGAGAACGATCTGCTTTCGCTATATCTATACGGGGTAATGAATGCCTGAATAGCGGGTGGCTCTTAAAAGGGGATCTTTCAGAAGGCATTGAGCAGATATAAGATATGCAGTTAAGGATGTCCGCTGTATTTTCAGATATTCTTATAGTCCTGTTATCTTTGTTCCTGATACCGACCGTTATGACCGTATTGTTATGGTTAAAATCTATCTCTATGTTCGGAAGATCTATATTCAATGTGCATTCTGAATCAAATTTTAAGAAGGTTCGGTCTCCGGATTCTATGACCAGTATGTAACTATCATGAGCTAAATGGAGAATTCCTTCTCCTACAGGAATTACCCTGTTAATGTCACGCGCTTTAAGTAAAAAGACCCTGTTCCCTGTCAAATGCAGTTTATCAGCGATTTTTTTATATTTTCTATTGACAGAAAATGATGATCCTTTCTTATCAATAAGTCCATTTTCCACTTCATGTGCGACCTTTCCAGGCGTATGTACTTGATCGGATACAGGCATATCTTCCTGGTTATAGTAAATGCCGAAGTTTAACATAGTCCTCTAAACCTAAACTTGATCATTTTGTTAAGGACCTTTTTTCATTATTTTGAAATATAAAGATTTTGTAGTTTATTTATGATTATTAATTTGTAATTAGTTGTTTTTTAATTTATTTATTATAATTTGGATTTATTTAGGTTATAGCAGTAAATTTAAACTTCGAATACTATATGTGTATTTATTTGCAATATTTGAAATTTTTGATTTGTATTATATATAAAACAATGAGTGTTCCATCAGCAATAACTATAAATACAAAAAATCCCTTGTATGTTCTCGCGCATCCGGCATGATGCCTGAGCATAGTACCAGGTATAAAATGCGGCTGATGTGCAGGCATTCATAATGATGATTTATGATTGTCTGATGAAGTCTTTAGTAAGTTTTGCAAAATTCCCAAAACAAGCAAAACTATATATACTAATAACGACTTAAGAAGTAATCCCACGCGACACAACCGTGAAGTTGTGTAAATATGCGAATGGGAAGGCATTCATTAAAACGATAATGATTGTCTTTGATAGTCGTTTTAAAGTATTGTTATAGTGGCGCTCGAAGCAAAACTATATATACTAATAACGACTTAAGAAGTAATCCCGCGTAACAGTAAGTCGAAATCTTACATGATACGTGAACGGGAAGTATCTGTAGTAATTTGTCATAAAAATTTATGATAACTGGCAATAAAATTGTTGCCAAATTATCCATAAATTTAAGTCGACGAAAAACTATAAATACGAAAGCTGTATAATAACAGATTCCCGATAAAATACGGGATGAAAATGATAATAATCGCCGTAGTCTGCTCATACGATCACGACCCTGTGTGTCAACACGGGATGAGGGATCGTTCTAAGGCTGCGGTATATCTTTAGTGAGGAGTCGAGGGGTGCACCTGTTTGTTGGTGTTATCGCGATCTCTGATGTTTGGTTGGTTGTTCGATATTTTCTGGCTGGTGTACGTTGTGTTTGTTTGCGTATGCTAGTTGGTTTGTATCG